>PJQG01000044.1:2397-5646 GCA_002861595.1 Actinomycetota bacterium | reverse complement strand
GCCCCCCGCCCCGACGGTGGTCGGCGACGACGGCTCGCCGCCGTCGCCGAAGAAGCGCCGGCACCGCGGCGGACGGGGCCGAGGGTCGGGCGGGCGGGCCACGCCCGAGCCGGCCGACATCGCCCGGAGCGAGGTCGAGGAGGAGCTGTCCGAACAGCGGCGGGGACGGGAGCGCAAGGGCCGGCCCGTCGGTCGCTACCTCATGTGCGTGCACGTCCAGGAGCAGAACACCCACATCGCCGTGCTCGAGGGGCGCTCGCTGATCGAGCACTACGTCAGCCGTCCCCAGGACGACGTCAACCAGATCGACGGCAACATCTACCTCGGACGCGTCCAGAACGTGCTGCCCGGCATGGAGGCGGCCTTCATCGAGATCGGCACGCCCAAGAACGCCGTGCTCTACCGCGGCGACGTCCGCTACGACCGCGACGACGTGGAGGGGGGCGGGGAGCGCACGGCGCCGGACGGGGATCGGGCCCGCATCGAGCAGCTCCTGCGCCCGGGCCAGAGCCTGCTGTGCCAGGTGACCAAGAACCCCATCGGGCACAAGGGCGGCCGCCTCACCCAGGAGGTGTCGCTTCCCGGGCGATTCCTGGTCCTCGTGCCCAACTCCGACACCTACGGGATCTCCAAGCGCCTGCCCGACAACGAGCGCAAGCGGCTGCGCAAGGTCCTCGACGAGGTGCGCCCGCCCAACCATGGCCTCATCGTGCGCACGGCCGCGGACGGGGCGACGGCCGACGAGCTGCGCCGCGACCTGGCCCGCCTGCTGGAGCAGTGGGAGCAGATCGAAACGCAGGCCAAGCGGTCGAAGGCGCCGGCGCTTCTCTACTGCGAGCCGGACATGGCCGTGCGCGTCATCCGGGAGGAGTTCAACCGCGACTACCGCGGGGTGATCATCGACGACCTCGGCCTGTACAACGACGTGAAGGCCTACGTGGCCAGCATCAGCCCGGAGCTGGCCGACCGGGTGGAGTACTTCGACCCCTCCGCCGACCCGTTGCCGCTGTACGAGCGATACCACATCCACGAGCAGTTGCACCGCGCCCTGGACAGGAAGGTGTGGCTGCCCTCGGGGGGCTCGCTCATCATCGAGCGCACCGAGGCCCTCACCGTCATCGACGTGAACACGGGAAAGAACGTGGGCTCCTCCAACCTGGAGGAGACGGTGTACCGCAACAACCTGGAGGCAGCCGAGGAGGTAGCCCGCCAGCTGCGCCTGCGCGACATCGGCGGCATCATCGTCATCGACTTCATCGACATGGAGATCGCCCAGAACCGGGCCGAGGTCATGAGGGTGTTCCGGGAGGCGCTGGCGCGGGACAAGACCAGGACGCAGGTGTTCGACATCTCCGAGCTGGGCCTGGTGGAGATGACGCGCAAGCGGGTGTCGGAGGGCTTGGTGGAGTCTCTGTCACGGGCGTGCCCCACGTGCGCCGGGCGGGGCATCGTCTTCGACGAGACGATGGAGTGACGAGCGCCGCTCTCCAGTGCACGTGCCACCTCGTCGACCGTCCGCCCACTAGCCCGCAAGGACGCCGCCCGCGAGCACGACCAAGGCCAGGACGGCCTCGAGAGGCCCCAGCACCGCCCGACCTTCCAGGTGCGCCCGTCGGGGGGGACGTCACCGTCCTGGCCACCGCGGCCCGCTCGGGATTTCTCGAAGAACCATGTTTGCCAGCGTCGCTGGGCGGGCAAGAGGAACGTGTCCCGCCCCCCGGGAGCCCGACATGCCAGGGAGCCGAAGCAATTGCCGGCTCCCTGGCATGTTCGCGTCCGGGTGGAACGCACGGCAACCGACCGAGGGCGTCTAGACGCGACGCTGCCGGCGCCGCCGGGCGGTGCCCACGAGCAGCGCTCCGGCGCCGAGCAGGGCGAGGCCGACGACGACGAGACCAGCGACCTCCAACCCGGTGAGGGGGAGGCCTCCCTCTCGTCGTCGCTGCGCCGGCGGCTGCGATTGCACGGTGGGGGGTGGGAGGGGTGGCTGGACGGTGACCGACCCCTGGGCGGTCTCCAGGCGCCTCGAGCCGGTCGACGGTCGACGTTCCGGTTCCTGTGACCTTGTTGGTGAACGTGCCGGGCTCGGTGAACGTGCGGTTGCAGGTGTAGGTCCACGTCTCTCCCGGGTCGAGGACGGCGTTGGCGTTGGCGTCGCCTCCAGTCGGCGTGAGCGGGGCGCAGCCGTCGTCGGTGATGGCCACGTCGGCGATGGGGTCCGTCCCGTCGTTCGTCTCCGAGTAGGTGTAGGTGACGTTGAGGGGGGCACGCCCGGCATCGGGGGCAGCGACGACGGTGAGGGTGGTGTGGGGGTTCGTGGCGGTGACGCTCACCCTCTCGCCAATTCTGCGGGCACGCGGCTCTACCGCCGCTCAGGGCGGACGTGCGACTCTCTGGCCTGGATGAGGTGGTACAGCAGGATGAGCTGGGTGAGGGCCAGGGGCTCGTCGCGAGTGTCGGGGTCGATCATGCCGAGGGTCTCGGGCACGGGCTCGTCGATGCCGAGCTCGTCCCAGATGGCCTGCTCCACCTTCTTGGTGTCTTTCCTGTCGGCGTAGGAGTGGATGTGGACGGAGTCAACAGGCTTGCCATCCGCGTCCCTCCTGAGTTGCAGATGCATGGCCTCCCGCGTGTCATCGCCGAGAACCTTGACCAGATCCGGGTGGCTGATCGTCGGGCGCAGGAGGAGGTAGGCGCTGAGGGGATCCTCGGGTGACTCGCCCCGCTCCTCGATGGGAGAGAACCGCACCACGATGTCGGCGTGGGCACGCTGAGGACGGATGAACTCGGCGGACTCGGGCTCTCGCTTCTCGAGCTCAGCCCGGACCTGCTCCTCGGTGTAGCCCCGCTTCTTGATGTCGCGGCGCAGCTTCCAGGCGATCCGGATCTCTTCGGGCGGGTCGAGAAAGACGGTGATGTCGAAGCACGCTCGCGACACCGCCGTGTGGAGCGGAAGCAGCCCCTCGACGATCACGAACTCGCGCGGCTCCACGTACTCGGGACGTCCGAGCTGGCCGGTGTCGTGGTCGTAGACCGGCTTCAGGATGGGCTGTCCGAGGGACAGATGCTGGAGGTGTTGCTCCATGATGTCGATGTAGTTGCACTTGGGGTGGAGAGGGGTGAAGGGGAGCGATTTGCGCTCTTGGCGGTCGTAGCGGTGATAGTCGTCGGCGCCGACGGAGGTGATCCGGTCGGGGCCCAGCGCCTCCACCAGCCCAGCGGTGAGGGTCGTCTTCCCTGTGCCGCTGT
>PJQG01000044.1:547-1673 GCA_002861595.1 Actinomycetota bacterium | reverse complement strand
GGGCCGCTGTCGCCGCCGCCCTCCACCAGCACGTCGGCGTCGACCCGGTTCGCCTCGACGCTGCCCTCGACGCGCCCGGGGTCAAACCCGACCACTTCGTCCCGCTCATCGACGTGCGTGAGGAACGGTACCGGGAGGTCGAAGCGGCGCTGCGACCGGTGCCCGGCGTGGTGTTCCAGCGCAAGGACGCCCGGCTGACGTTGGCGGAGGGCTTCGCCGAGCACACCATCGGCCGCACCGGCGAGATCACCGCGGAGCAGCTCGAGAAGCTCGGGCCGAGCTACCAGCGGGGGGACGTCGTGGGGCGCTCGGGTTTGGAGCTCTCGCACGAGCGGGACCTGGCTGGGACGCCGTCGGGCGAGATCCGGCTGGTGAAGCCATCAGGCGAGAAGCAGCTGCTCCACCGGTTCACGGGAGCGGCCCCGAAGCCCGTCGTCACCAGCCTGCGGCCCGACGTCCAGCGGGCGGCGGACACCGCGCTCGAGGGCGTGACGGTTCCCGCCGCGCTGGTCGCCGTCGACGCTCCCACCGGCGCCATCGTCGCCGTGAGCAGCCGACCCCTGAGCGAGCCGCTCAACAGGGCGCTGTCCGGGCGGTACCCGCCGGGCTCCACCTTCAAGATCGTCACCACGGACGCCCTGATCGCCGCCAACGGCGCCGATCAACGACTCGCGTGCCCGGCCGAGGCCACCATTGGCGGGAAGCGCTTCAAGAACTTCGAGGGCGAGGCGTTGGGCGACACGACGCTGCGAGCCGCCTTCGTGCACTCGTGCAACACCGCCTTCGCCTCGGCGGCGTCGAAGCTCGGTGACGACGAGCTGGCGGCCGCCGCTCGCCGGTACGGCTTCGGGGTGGACTACAGCGTCGGGCTGGGCGGCAAGAACGCTGCCGTCTTCCCCGTCCCCAAGGACGGCGCGGAACGGGCGGCGGCGGCCATCGGGCAAGGCCGGGTGTTGGCGACGCCGGCACACATGGCGTCCGTCGTGGCCGCGGCCACCACCGGCACATGGCGGGCGCCGCACCTGCTTGCCGCCGTCCCGGGAGGGGTCGAGGTTCCCACGGCGTCGCCCACGCCGTCGGCCGTCGAGCCGCTTCAGGCGTTCATGCGAGGTGTCGTCGCCGAGGG
>PJQG01000044.1:0-380 GCA_002861595.1 Actinomycetota bacterium | reverse complement strand
CTCCTGTCGGTGCCAGGTTCGCCGCCGCCTTCTAGCCGCCGCCGCGAGCGCGCCGGGCGAGCAGCGCGCCGAGCACCAGCAAGAAGACTCCGAACAGATTCCAGGTCAGGTCGTAGGGCAGCAGGTCGTCCACCCCGTAGCGGATCTGGTGCACCCGCAACACCTTGTGGTTGACCAGGCCGTCGAACAGCTGGAACGCACCCAGGCCGAGCACGAACCCCGCCCAGGCGGGTCCGTGGGCGACGACGTGGCGGCGCTGCAGGGCGGCGAGATAGAGGAAACCGGCCACGAGGAGGCCCAGGTACGTCGCTTGGAGCAGACCGTCGGACAGCAGGCCGACGTCTTGTGTCGAGCTGTCGTAGAAGTGGTGCCAGCGGAGG
>PJQG01000065.1:1586-8091 GCA_002861595.1 Actinomycetota bacterium | reverse complement strand
CGCACCTCGCCGATGACGATGAAGTTGGCCCGCATGCCGAGGACGAACTTGACCAGGTCGCGAAGGGTGACGGCGCCGTCGCCGTTGCCGCTGCCTTGCCAGCAGCGGTAGGGGCGCCCGTAGCGGGTGGGCAGGTGGAGCTCGGGGTACTCCTCGGCCACCCGCACGCAGTGGTTCTCCCGGATGGCCGAGAGCAGGGCGGCCAGGGCGGTGGTCTTGCCCGCGGCGGGAGGACCTGAGACCACCACGCGGCCCAACGCCCACATCACCAGGGTCAAGAAATTGGCCGCGGCGCCCGTCACGCTCCCCCGCTCGACCAGGAAATCGAGGTTCACCCGCCGCTCGGTGTAGAAGCGCAGCGTCGCCGAGATCCCACCCTCGTCGATGACCGGGGGGCCCGCGGCGGTGAGCCGGACGCGCCCGCCCAGGACCTGGGCCTGGATGAGCGGGCTCTCGGGGTCGAGCGAGACCGAGGTCTGCTGGAGCAACTTGTTGACGACATGGCCGTTGATGGCCGTGCTCGTGGGCTCGGCCAGGCCCCGCAGTCGCCCGTCGGCCACCACGAACACGGCGTCGTCCTCGATCAGGATCTCCTCGGTCGATGGGTCCTCGATGGCGGCCGTGAGGGGGCCGTAGTCGCACACCAGCCGGACCAGGCGGGTGAGCATCGAGTTGGCGTCGGCGAGCGGGGTGGCCGCCCCCACCGCCGCCTCCCGCCCGTACTGGCCCACGACATCGGCGGCGAGCTGGGCGACGCGTTCGCGGTTGACCTCGGGGTCCAGGCGCTCGTCGCCCACCTGGTCGCGCACCCGCGACCACAGCTGCTCGGCAACGCTGGTCGGGCTAGGCACTGCCGGCGCTCCTCCTCGCCAGGAGCCTGCGGGGGGCCGAGCGCCCGGCAATGGCTGGGGAGGGCATCACGGTGACGGCCAAGCGGGCGATTCCCTTGGTGAACGGGCCCTGGCGGGCGAAGCCCCCGGCCCACGCCGCCGCCTCCACCCACGGATCGACGGGGAGGAGGCTGACCGACGCGGGCTGCACGTCAGCCCACAGCGACTCGGCCAGCTCGGCGCGCCCGAAGCCGTCCTTCGGAGCCCGGGCGAGGACCACGTCGAGCCGGGTGGCCGGAGCCACCAGCCGCACGTCGGCCACCCAGCCCGTCAGCCGGGCCAGCCCCGTCGGGGTCGCGACCCCGACGCCGATGATGCGATCGGCATCGGCCAGGGCTCTTCGCGTCAGGCCGAAACGGTCCGGGGCGCCGTGCTCGGCGGGGCCTTCGGCGAGGGGGCCGGCGTGGGCGACCACCACGTCGCACTCGCCCGCCAGCTCCTCAATGACCTCAGCCACCTCGCCCGGGTGCACCTCCGCCCATTGCGCCGGGTCAGCGAGGCCGCTCAGCACCCAGAAGCCCGCGGCGGGGACGCCGAGCAGGGCGTCGCTGAGCGGATGCTGGCGGTCCCGCAACCCGTCCACGGCGATGCGGAGGTTGGGCAGAACCGGCAGCCCCAGGCGCTGGGCCAGCCCGGGGTGGACCTCGTCGACATCGACCACCACGACGGCCTTGCCCGCGCTTGCCAAGGCCCGAGCCAGCTCCACGGTGACCTCCTCGGCCTCGTCCCCCGCCGGCCCCCCCACCACCAGGCGAAGCCCGCCATGGCGGTGCGGCTGCGCCGAGGGTGCTGTCTCACCAGCCACCGCCGGGGTCCGGGGCCTGGACCGCCCAACCTCGGGCGCCAGGCGCTCCACCCCCGAGGCCAGTTCGAGGGCAAGGCGCACGAGCTCCTCGGGCTTGGCGTCGGCTTCGATGAGCCCGTCGGCCCCGAGCCGAACGCCCAGTTCCTTGGTCCGTGGCTGGGTTGGGTCCCACACCGCGACGACGGCGGTGCCCCGCCGGCGGAGCTCGTCGACCGCGCCCCCGTCGATGATCGAGGAATCGGCGTCGACGACGAACACGGCGCAGTCGTGGTCGTAGAGGCTCTTGCGCTCGGCCACGTGGGCCACGATTCGGCCCGGGCCGTGGTCCGCGATGTGGCGGCCCCAGACCCGGGGCCACTCCCGCACGCCGCCGGCGGCGAAGGCGTAGGTCAGCTCGGCCACGACGCCTACTCCCGACGACCGCCCGTCGGGGAAGCTGAAGGGGGCGGGAGCGCTTCGGCCCCGGTGGAGCGGACCACCTCGACCTTGCCCCCGGCGATGGCCGCCGCCAGCCGCAGCGCCCCTTGGGCATCCACGGCGATGGTGATGGCGTAGCTCCCAGTGCCCGACAGATTGCCGTTGGACAGATTGGGAACGGCCAGGACCTCGGCGTTGGTGACCACGAAGCTCGCCTCAGCGCCGTCGATCACGTCCACCCGGTCACCCGGGCGCAGCGCACCTCCCACCGCGTGCTGCCGCTCCACGGGGAGGCTCATCGCCCGCTGCTGGCCACCCGCCGTCGGAGCCACCAGGGAGGGGGCGGCATGGACGCGCAGAGAGCCGAAACACCTGGTCAGACGGTGCTTCGGCTCTCGCTCCTGGTGGGGGTTGGTGGCGGGGGCAGGATTTGAACCTGCGACCTTCGGGTTATGAGCCCGACGAGCTACCAGACTGCTCCACCCCGCGGCGGAACCTCCATCATAGCAAAGGCTCAGGCCGAACTTTCCGGCGGGGCCGTCGTGGCGGTCGTGGTCGGTGGCGAGGACGGCGGCGCTGGGCTCAGCGCCTGGCGGACACGTTGGGCGGCGATCTCGTTCTGGCGCTGGTACTCGGCCAGATCGCCCCGCCGCAGCGCCTCCTGCCCTGCGTTGAAGGCGGCGTCGGCCTCGGCCAGCAGGCGCTGGGCATCGGCGGACACGCCCGGCGTCGCCTCCCGCGGCGGTGGTGCGACCGGATCCTCAGTGCCCTCCTTGGGCTGTTCGAGCGTGGGTGGGGCGTTGCCGAACACCGCGGCCAAGGCCTGTTGGAGGGTGTCGCGCATCTCCGCCTTCTCGCCGAAAACGACGATGGCCTTCTTGAACTCGGGCAACGGGTTGCGCTTGGACTGCACGTAGAGCGGCCGCACGTGCAGCAGAGAGTTGCCGATCGGGATGACGAGCACGTTGCCCAACTGCACTTCAGAGCCCTTCTGGTCCAGCAGGGTGATCTCGCTCGAGATCTGAGGGTTGGCCGAGATGCGGGCGTCGACGAGCGCCGGCCCGTCGATCTGGATGCCCCGGGGCATCACGAAAGCGTGGAGGCGCCCGTACTCGTCGGGGTCGCTCTTGGCCGTCAAGAAGGCGGTGAGGTTCTGCTGCTTGTCGTCCTCGGAGAACGGCACGAAGGGCTGGAGGATGAGGAAGCTCTCCTTCTCGTCGCCGGGAAGGCGGAGGAGGAGGTACGTGGGGTCCATGCGTGCTTCCTTGAGGTTCACCAGCGGAGCGCCCGCGACGGTGGTCGTGCGCTTGGCCCCCGGGGTGGGGGAGCCGGAGCCGGGGTCCTGGGAGATGTTCCAGGCATCGCTGGCGTTGTAGAAGTCGGCCGGCGCCGTGATGTGGTAGCGGCCGTACATGTTCGTCTGCACCCGGAACAGGTCCTCGGGGTAACGCAGGTGCGAGCGCAGCTCGTCGCTCATCTCCGTCCCCGGCGTGAACAGGGCCGGGAAGGCCTTCTGGTAGGCTTGGATCAGCGGGTCCTTGTCGTCCACGACGTAGAAGTCCATCGAGCCGTTGAAGGCATCGATGACCACCTTGACCGAGTTGCGGGCGTAGTTGAAGCCGCCCCGCAGGTCGCTTCCCTCGGGGACCCGGTCACGGTCGGCCCGCTGCGAGTAGGGGTAGCGGGAGGTCGTGGTGTAGGCGTCTTGAACCCACAGGACGCGGCCGTTGATGATGACGGGGTACGGATCGGCGTCGTAGCGCAGGAACGGGGCCGCGGTGCGCACCCGGCTCCCGATATCGCGGATGTACACGGCCCGTGAGCTGGGGGTGATGAGGTTCGAGATGAGCGGATTGATGTCGCCGAAGCGCAGGGCGAAGGCGAGCCGCCGCAGCGGTGAGCTCATGGGCACGCCGCCGGTTCCCGCGTAGGAGCTGGAGACCGAGGTGCCGTCGGGCCGCTGGAAGTCGAGCTCCTCCTGCTTGCTGTTCACGATGGCGTAGCCGCCGGTGGTCTCCCCGTAGTAGATCCGGGGCTCGCGCAGCGCCGGCCTCCCCTCGGGGGGCACGTTCTTCAGGACGAAGTCGGGCTTTCCATCGGGCGTCACCGCGTTGGCCGGCGCCACGAGCGCGCCGAAGCCGTGGGTGAAGAGCAGGTGGCGGTTGACCCAGGAGTCAGAGGGCAGGTCGTCCGAGCTGAGCTCGCGCACGGACACGATGGCCTGGGTGGTGCGGCCGTCCAGCGGGTAGCGGTCGATGTCGACGTCGCGGAAGCGGTAGTAGGACTTGATCTCCTGCAGCTTCTGGAAGGTCTTGTCCACGAACTGCGGGTCCCAGAGGCGCACGTTCCGCACCGTCTCGGTGTTCTGCTGGAGGTCGGCGGCGTTGAGCTTCTCGTCGTAGTTGAAGGTGGACTGCTCCACGTTGTCGAGCCCGTAGGCCTCGCGGGTGGCGGCGATGTTGCGCTCGATGTAGGGCTGCTCCTTGCGGATCTCCGCCGGCTCCACGCGGAACTTCTGGGTGAAGGCCGGGTAAACCGCGCCGAGCATCACCGAGATGAACGCCCACAGCCCCACGCCCACGGCGGGAAGCACCCAGCCCTGGCGCCGGATGTTGTACAGGAACAGCACGGCGGCGGCGAGCGAGATGAACACGAGCAGCTCGATCGCCGGCAGCTGGGCCTTGACGTCGGTGAACGTGGCGCCGTCCACCACGCCCCTGGTGGAGAAGTTGAGCTCGAAACGTTGCAGGTAGTACCCGACCGCCTTGATGAGGGCCAGCACCCCGAGGAGCACCGAGATGTGGGCCTTCACCTGGGGCGTCACCCGCTGGACGGGAGCCTGGACGCGGATGCCACCGTTGAGGTAGTGGGCCACCACCGTCACCACGGCGACGATGATGACGGCGACGAAGGCCCAGTCGACGACGAAGGACAGGAAGGGAAGGGTGAACACGTAGAAGCCGATGTCGCGGCCGAACTGGGCGTCGCCCGGGCCACCGAAGTCGACCGCATTCCGGAACAGGAGCCAGTTGTTCCATTGGGCAGAGACGCCGGTGCCGGCCAACAGGGCAAACAGCGCGGACACGGCGAGACGCACCTTGCCGGCATGGGGCCCGATCACCTGGCGGTAGCGCTGGACCAGCTCATCCTCGGGGCCGGTGGGCCGAAAGCGGGGGGCCAGGCGGTCGGCGATGACCAGGTTCAGGTACAGGGCCAAGAAGAACACGGCGGTGAAGACGACGACGAGCAGGATCTTGGCGCCGATGACGCCGGTCCAGACGCTCTTCAGCCTGAGCTCGCCGAACCACAGGTAGGTCGTGTAGAAGCCGGCCAGGCCGCGCAACGACGTGAGGCCCAGGAAGGCGATGGCGGCGAGGGCGACCATCCATGCCCGGCCCCTTCGCCGGGTGCGGCGTGAGGCGCTGTCAGTCGTGGTGCGCATTGGGGCGATGCTACGGGGAGCCGAGGACCAGCAGGCATCGGCAGCCGGCATGGGCCGGGGGATGCGGCTGGCCCGTGGGGTACTGCTGGCCGCTGGGGGTGGGACCGGCCAGAGCGTTGTCGTCGCAGTCGGGGCACGCTCGGTCCCCGTCGTCGACCACCCAGCGCAGTGCCGCCCCGGCCGTGGCGCTCACGGTGCCCCTCGAGAAGGCGGCGATGGTGGCATATCCGGCCAGGCGCTCGAGACGCTGGCTCTTGCACTCGCGGTAGGCGGCGCCGATGCGTTCCACCAGGACCGAGGCGTCCTCGTGGCCCCCTTCGAGTCCTCGCTCCACACCGCGGCGCAGGGGCCCGACCAGCGCTTCGGTGAGCTCCGCGACCACGTCGCCCACGTCCGGATCCACCGGGTTGGAGCCCTCGGGTGACACGAAGCGCACGCCCGACCGGGCCGCCTCCCGCAACAGCTCGCCGGCCGCCGAGCCGTAGCGGGCGGCCTGATCGGCGGGCGACGGCAGGAACGCCGGCGTGACCGGCACCTGTCGCCACGAGCGCAGGCGATCGAGCACGTCGTTGTGCTCGTCCTGCAGGGCCCGCTTGAGCTTTCGGGCAAGGGCAGCCTCGATGGCCTCGATGGCCTCGTCACGCCGCTGGAGCAGCGACTCCTCGTGGTCCCGGCCCTTGGCCTCGGCCGCGGTGTCGGGCAGAGGGGCCGATGCCGGGCTCGCCGCCGCCGGTGCCGACTTCGGAACGGGCGTCGGCTCGGGCTCGGAGGCGGGTGTCGGCCGGGCGACGGTGGCGGGTGCCGCGGAGGTCGCGGGTGCCGCGGTGTCCTTGCCCTTCGGCGTGGCGGTTCGGTCGGCCCGCACCTTGTGGGCGCGCTCGATGGTGCCGGCGCGGCCGGCGCGTATGCGAGCAAAGAGCGCGTCCACCGAGGAGGCCGGCGCCGCCGCGG
>PJQG01000065.1:0-1389 GCA_002861595.1 Actinomycetota bacterium | reverse complement strand
GGGCCACGGGCGGCGCCGGCGGCAGGGGCACCCACGAGACCCCGGGCGTGATCGAGGGCGACTCCCGCTCGGGAGGCGGCGCCGGCGGGCGAGGCGCCGCTTCACCTACCTCTGCCCCCGAGGCGGCGATGATGCGCACGCCCTCCACGTCCGAGGAGGCATCGAGCACGTCCAGCTCCGGTCCGGGCACCGCCTCGGGCTTGGGCCGGCGCAGGATGCGCAGTGACGACAGCTTGCGCTCCTCGACGTGCTCCTCGCGGGCGACGACCGGCGGCGCGCCCGTGGGCAGGACCGACCGGGTGCCAGGCGCGGGCTCGACGGCGCGGGCCGGTGCTGCCGGTGCCTCCGGGGCCGATTCGGCGACGACGGTCGATGCCAACGGCGCCAGAGCCGCGGGCTCTGCCGCTGCCCTCGGGGCCGCCGGGTGCGACTCCAGGTCCGGCGCGCTCAGCTCGTCGGCGGCACCGTCGCCCTCTTCGCCGGGCGCCTCGGCTGCATCAAAGGCTGCCTCCACCCGGCGGCCGGCGGCGCTGGCCGCCGAGCGGGCTTCGGACTCGACGCGCTCCAGCTCGTCAGCCACCTCGTCCAGCGTGCGGCGCACGACGCGGTAAGCCTCGAGCAGGCGCTCCCGCCCCGCCCGCAGCTGCTCCACCTGTGTATGGGCGATGCGCCTTCGCCTGGTCAGGTCGCGCAGCACCCGGGCCCGTGCCTCCTGGGCCTCGTGCACGAGCTGGCGGGCCTGGTCCGCCACCTCACCGCGGGCTGCCTCCGCCTCCTGGCGGGCCCGCTCCACCACGACCTGGCCCTCGGCCTGGGCCGCGGCACGGATCTCCTCCGCTGCCGCCGCCGCCTCGTGGGTGCGGTCGGCCAGCACCACCTCGGCCTCGGCCCGGATGCGCTGGGCCTGCTCGTGGGCCTCCCGAAGGATCCGCGCCACGCTCTCCTCGGCTCGCGCCTTCAACTCGTGGGCGGCCCTCTGGGCGCTCTCCAGTACCCGCGATGTCTCCTCGCCGAGGGCCCGCGTGAGCATGGCCTGGTCGATCACCGGGTTGGCGGCGCGGTGCTCCGCCTCCCTGAGCTTGTGCTGCAGCTCACGCTCGCGTGCAGCAGCCGCCTTGAGCTCGTTGGCCACCCGCACCAGGTAAGCCCGGACCTCGGCGGGGTCGAAGCCCCGGAAGGTGGACGGGAAGCCCCGATGGGCGATCTCCTCGGCCGACAGTCGGGCTTCAGCCACGCCTGCAGGTTACGGCCGACGCCGATCGGCGGGCGGCACCCCCAACGGCCCCGCGCCGGTCAGAGCCCGTCCAGAAGTCCGGCGATGGTGTCGACGACCGGCTGCAGCGGTGCCGGCGCCGCCGGCGGCGGCGTGGGGCTGCCCGGCGGCTGCGG
>PJQG01000076.1:28275-74545 GCA_002861595.1 Actinomycetota bacterium | reverse complement strand
CGAGCCTCGGCTGTTGCCAGCGTCGGCCACGACGCGCCGCTATTCAACGACGACCTCCTCGCCAGCATCGATGCTGCTCGTCACGCTGTCGCCCTTCCCCATGTGGCGGGCTTTCCCGGCCTCGGAGTACTACGACGACTCCGCCACGACCCGGCGCCAACAGCGGGCGTCGCGCCTGCCCGCCGACCGGCGGGCTGCCGGCCGGGAAGGGCGACACCGGGCCGCTTCCCACGTTCACTGATGTCCACTACGACGGGATCGGCGCCCAGCTATACCCCGGTGGCAACGCCCGGACCGCGGATCGCAGTCTTGACCCGAGCCTCCCGCCGCCCATCTCCTGTAGACGACGAGAGAGGAGGGGCATCAGCTACAGCCCACCCCAGCACCACGGCGCGACCCATCCACCAGGTTCGACAGGTCGCTGACGACTCACGGGGCTTCGACCACTGGTTCAGTTTCCTTGCACCTCTCCGTCTTCGCTTGCGGGCACGGGCCGTCTGGTGGTGCCGGCCCGCCCCTACGTTGTCAGGGCTGCTCCCAGCCTCACCCCCGAACCGGAGGTTCGGCCTGCCCTCAGCTTCAACCCAGTCGCTGCGACGACCGGCGGCGGGCCTCTCACCCGCATGGACACACAGCGCCTCGTGGCGCACAGGAGAGATCTCGTCGATCCCGATCCGGCGCAGCCCGTCGAAGGGATCGACTGCGGCTCTCGCCTCGTCGACAACCCGGGCCACGATGGCGCCCACTGTCGCCCACGCGATGCGCAGCAGCTCGACGACGGCCGTCTTGGAGGTGTGCACTGCCAGCCAGGCCACGGTGTCGTCGAAGGCCCGGGTGTGCCCGGCCGCGTGCCGCGCCCACGGGACCTGGATCACCGTCGGCCCGTGCTCGGCGCAGTTGACCCTCGGGGCGTCAGACTCGACGAACGAGCGCACCTCGCCGAGGTCCAGCGACCGCCATCGCCGCCGCCCTTCGCCCTGGTCATAGCCGGGCGCCCTCTTCCCGCACCGGCCGCACCGCCGCTTCCGTAGCCGCTGGGGCCGCACATGCGCAACCACGGCATCCTCGTCCTCGTCGAACTCGACCCGCTCGATCACCGTGCGATCGCAGACGCCCAGCAACCGACGCCATACCTTGGTGCCCAGCACCCCGTTTCTCCTCCTCGCTCCCGAAGCCTTCGAACAGCTCGGAAACGTAGGAAGGAGGCGGGGTGCAGCCGCGGATGGTCTACTCAGCTACCCACGGATGGGTTAGGGGAGCCTCTTTTCTGACCCCGCTCACCAGGACCACCTCCACTTCGCGTGGAGCAGCAAAGCTCTGTCCTCAGAAAATCTGGGTTTCGTGTCATTCGCGAAGACCTCCTTGCACCAGTAGTGGGGTCGTTGAACTTCGGTGGAGAGGAGTTGGGCGCCATGCGCAACATCGACGACCTAGACGATCCGACGACCGCTCATCAAGACGCCTCCGGCTTACCGAGCCCCACGACCTGGTCGGATGGCCCTCAGATGTCGGCGCATGGAACGGCCCTGCTCGCGGCATCCACTCTCGATGCCGGATGTCACGCTAGAGAGACCGCCGCGGACGCGCGACCCCCGTGGGGCGATCGCTTTCGACGACATCCGGTAGCGACATGACGGACCGCCTCGTTCTTTCCGTGTCGGAGGCAGCAGATGCGCTTGGGGTTTCAGATGACCTCGTCTACGAGCTAACCGAACGCGGCGAACTCCCATGCCTCCGCTTCGGGCGCCGCAAGCTCATCCCGCGACGGGCAATTGAGTTGCTCGTGGAGTTGGCGGTCGTCGACTTTGATCCCGCGGGTTTGATCGCCAGCCTCTCTGGAACAACCGCACCGGGCGTTGGTCAGGCGCGCGGTGCGGTTGATCTTTCCGCACTACCTCGGCCCTAGGCAGGCGAGGACAGCAAGAGAGGTGAATGCTGTTCTTCACCTATCTGTGTTCCGGCCTCTCCCTGGCGGTCGTCATCTGGCCGCTCGAGGATTCTGCCCAGCAGGTCTGCGACCTCCTGGTCCCGAGCCTGCTGGAAGTGCGAGTAGACGGAGAGCGTGGTGTGGCCGCCTCCCCCGTGGCCGACGCGTCCGGCGACTTGAGGAAGTGCCACGCCGGCGCCGAGCAGCGTGGTCACGACAAAGTGCCGAAGTGAATGAAGGTGGATCGCAGGGTCGAGGCCTATGGAGTCCCGCAGCTGCCTGAATCTCCGACTGGCCGAGTCCGGGCGCCACGGCTGAGAAGCGTCGAGTCCGCTTGAGAACAGGTAAGCGTCGCCAGGAAGGGACACGCCGCAGGCGAGCGCCCGTTCCTGACAACGGCTGTGGTGAGCGCTCAACACCGCCATGGTTGCGGCGTCCAGCGAAAGCGTGCGACGCGACGAACGCGTCTTTGGCTTCCGGCGCTCCACCGGCCCGTCCGGTCCAATGGAGATCACCCGGGAGAAGGTCACGGTCCGGCCTTCGGTGACGATGTCGGTCCAGCGGAGGGCGCACAGTTCACCGCGGCGAGCCCCCGTAACTGCGGCCAGGATGAGGAACACCGCCAGGTCGGGGTTGTCGCGCTCCGCCGCATCGAGCAGGGCAAGGACATCCGGCACCGCAGCGGGCACCACCTCGGGTTGTTCGACCTTGCCGGGCGAGGCCTTCGCCGCCGGATTGAACAGGAGCCACTCCCAGGCCACTGCCTGCTCGAGAGCCGCATGGACCACGACGTGAATGCGCCGCACGGTGGCTGCCGACAGCGGCGCGCCCTTGTCGCACAGCTCGGCGCTGTGTTCTCGAGAGGGGACGTGCCCGCACCTTCCTCCCCGAGCCCGAAGCGTGGCGTAGTACGTGTCGAGGACCGAGGTGCGGAGCTTGTCGAGCGACACCGGCAGCAGCGGGCCGAGCTTGGTGTCGATGATGCGGCGGGTCTCTAGGATGGTCTTCGGCGACCAGTCCTTGGACACCGAGGCGGTGGTGAACCAGCGCTCAACCAGGGCGCCGAAGGTCCCTTCGCTCGACACTCCCGTGCCGGACTGCGCCACGAAGCCCGCCAGCGCCTCCTGCGCTGCCCGCTTGCCGCCCTTGAACGTCTTCGTTCGATAGCGGTCCCGGCGCGTGACGGGATCGCGGCCGAGATACACGCGGAGCTCCCAAGTGCCCTTGCCTCGCTCGCGGAGATGGCCTCGCATGGGCACAACTGTAGGCGGCCAGCAGCGGATTCAGTAGCATCCAGTAGCAAGACGCTTCGCTGACAACTGACACCTTGCCCGAAAACCCGGGCTGAGCTGGAGTTTCTCTTGCAGCCCCAACGGGATTCGAACCCGTGTCTCCACCTTGAGAGGGTGGTGTCCTTGGCCTCTAGACGATGGGGCCAGGTGCGGAGCCGACCTTCGACAAGACCTGACAGCAAAGGACGGTCACCCTGGCGTTCCTCGATGATACGTCGGGACGCGAGGTCCGCCCCCGCTATCGGGCGGGCTCGTCGGCGGCGGCGGCGCGGGCCGGCTGGGCGGCGCCGAGAAAGCAGGTGCCGATGGTGACCAGGAGGTGGACGATCCCAAAGGCGATGAACCACGCCGTGGGCGTACCCTCGTCGGAGAACCGGAACAGGAAGGGGGCGGCGATCAGCAGCGCGGCCAGGAGGTAGTCGAGCGTGACGTGCATGGCGATCGGCACCTGGTCGATCAGCCCGGTGGGCCCCTCGCTGCCGGCGGCGACGGCGAGGATCACCACGCCGACAATGATCGAGCTCGCCACCGCACCCCCCTCGTCGAACCCGAGGAGGAACGGCGCAGCCACGAAGAGGACGCCCGCCACGTACTCGATCAGTCCGTGCAGCTTCGCCGGGATCGGCCCCTTGTCGAGCATGGGTGGAAACTACCCGACCGCGGCGGCGGCCAATCCGGCGGGCTCCGTCGACCAAGACCCAAGCTCCGCCGGCGCGTCGGCATCGACGGTTGGGCCCTTGGTGCCACGCCCACCACCGGTGCCTTGAGGCGAAGCTCGCCGGCGGACCCGGCAAAGGCCGCGTCGCCGAAGGCGAACACCCTGCCTTCCTTGACGGCCCGGAGGCCCTGGAACAGCTCGTCGCCCTGGTACGCGGCGGGTTCTGCACCAACGACCACGATGACGTCCTGATCGAGCACCTCGACCTGTTCGCGACTGACCTCGCCCGTCTTCTCGGGCAGCTCCAAGCCGAGCGAGGTGAACAGGCCGGTGCGGGGGTCGATCGGCTCGAGCAGGTAGTAGCTGCCGAGGTCGCTGTCGCCGAAGCGGACCGCAACGGTCTTGCCCTCCAGCTCGGGGTGCTGCTCGATGGCATCGGCGAAGCGCTTCCCGATCTCGGCGACGAGCTGTTCGGCACGCTCTGGGCGGCCTAGCGCCCGGCCGACCACGAGGGTGTGCTCGCGCCACGGGCCGCCATCGTCGGGCTCGACGACAGTGGGGGCGATCCGGGCGAGCTTGTCGTACTCCGCCTTCTCCAGGTACGACTAGGCGAGGATCAGGTCGGGCCGCAGGGCGGCGATCGCCTCGAAGTTCAACGGCCCGTCAGGCCCGGACACCTTTCTCGGGCTTGGCGCCGGCGAGGGCCTCCTGGCCCACGGCCGGCTCTCCTCGGGGAACGGCCCGATGAAGTCCCGCACGCCGACGGGTGTCACGCCGAAGGCCAGGGCGTAGTCACTGTCGTTGAAGCCCGCGGTGACGACCCGCTTCGGCTCGGACGCGATGGTGGTGCTGGCGTACCTGTGGTCGACGGTGACCGGTCATCCCGCTGGGCGCCCGCCACCGCCCCGCCTGAGCGGCCTAGGCCGAGGACACGGCGGCGGTCGCATCGGCAGGAGGTTGTCGAGGACGAAGGGCAGGCTCAGGACCGAGTTGAAGGCAAAGGCGTTCTCCAGGTCGCCTTCCAGGAACACGGCCCGCCGGTCGCGCATCACGTCCAGCTGCTGGACCAGGGGATCGCCCTCGATGGTAGCCCGCCCACCTTCCACGTACTGCAGCTGGTCCCATACCAACACGTCGGTGTCGAGCACGTCGACCGTTCCCGGCTGATCCTGCCGAAGAACTCGTCGCCGGCGATCTCGTCCAGGGCCGGCGGCACGACGAACCCGAGCGACGTGAAGAAGCGCGACCGCGGGTCCTCGGAGGCGAAGAACCCCGCCTCCTCGCCGCCGCCGGAGTAGGTCGCCACCGCCAGGCTCTTGCCGGCGAAGCCGGGGTTCTGCTCGCGCAGGCCGGCGAAGCGGCCTTCGAGCTCGTCGACCAGCTTCTCGGCCCGTGCGCTGCGGCCGAGGGCCCGGCCGACCGTTCGGGTCATGTCCTGCCAGGGAACGCCGAAGTCGACGTAGTCGTCGGTCTGGGCAACTGTGGGCGCGATCTTCGACAGCGTCTCGTACTCCTTGTCGGTGATGCCGGAGTAGACGCCCAGGATGAGATCGGGCCGCAGCCCCGCGATCTTCTCGAAGTTGAGCTCGCGAAGGTCATGTTGAGGATCTCCGGCGTGGCGCCCGCGGCCTCGTCCTCTGCCCACGGGAAGATGACGTCGGACTCGTCCCCGAACCAGAAGCGAACGGCGATGGGCGTGACGCCGAGGGCGAAGATGGCGTCGTGCTCCTGGAAGCTGAGGGACAGCACCCGCGTGAGCTGGGCAGGGATCTCGGTACGGCCGAACTTGTGCTCGATGGTGACCGGGAAGGCCCGGCTGGCGGGGTCGCCCGCTCCCGGGAGCGTCGTCCCCGCGGACGTGGGCGACGACTCGTCACACAGCCGGCGAGCGCGAGGCCGCCAGCGACCACCACGGCGAGCAGGCCACGGGCAAGCGGTGCGTGGCGGTTGGGCATGGCGGTCCTCCTCCTGTGTACGAACGCGATCACTTCGGCGGGCCTAACGCGTTTTTTCAAGAGAGCCTAAGATTTTCAGCCGATCGGCGACGGGACATCGAGCCGGGGCCCCGCCTCGTGCGCGCCAGTCCCTGGCGGGTGGTGCGGTGGTGCTGGTCGGGATGGCGACGCTGGTGCTGGTGCCGCCGGCCAGCCTGGCCTACCGCGCCAAGGCCATCGCCGTCGGGCGGGTGCTGAACGCCTTCTTCGCCTTCGACTGCTCCAACAACCACCTCATCGTGCGCAGCCTGCGGGGTGCCGCGCACCGTCGTGGGCATCGGCGTCGGCGTCGCCCTCGCGCTGGCGGGCGCGGTGATGCAGGCGTGACCCGCAACCACCGGCGCCGCCTGTTCGCGCCGACCGAGCTGCCCGTGGGCGCGATCACCGCACTGGTCGGTGCCCCGTACCTGCTCTGGCTCCTCGCCCGCGCCAACCCCGTCGGGCGAGGTGGGTGAGCGCGTACCGCCGATGCGCAGCGGCGCCGGAACCCACGCCCGTGACCGGGGCCTTCCTGCCTTGCGCAGTGCTTGCTCGGGGGGGAGGACTCGAACCCCCAACGACAGGGCCAGAACCTGCTGTGTTGCCGATTACACCACCCCCGAACGGGCGATTGCCCGAGACTAGCCGCTCTTCACCCGCCGCTCGACCTCGTCGATGCGCCTGTCGATCCCGGCCACGCGGCGGAACCCGAGGATGCGACCGGCCGCCACCGCGAGGGTCTCCTTGCCCAGGTGGACCATCTTCGCCGCACCATGGGTGGGCGAGCCCCGAGCGGGCGAGGTGTGAGCGTGGAGATCGAGCTCCTTGGCGATGGCGGCGATGCGGGCCGAGTGATAGCCGTCGGAGACCAGCAGCACCTCGGTGATGGGCGGGTCCCGGTGCTTGAGGAAGTTGGCTGCCGACGCCAGCGACTGCCACGAGTTGCGCCCGGAGACTTCACGCAGCAGGGCCGATTCGGGCACTCCCCGCTCGAGCAGGTACGTGGCCGAGACCGTGGCCTCGGTGAACCGGTCGCCGGCGCCCCGACCGCCGGTCACCACGAGCTTGTCGGCGAGCCCTTTCTTGTAGAGGGCGAGCGCATGGTCGAGGCGAGCCCGCAGGACGGGTGACGGGCGCCCGTCGTACTGGGCGGCGCCGAACACCACGATGGCCTGGGCTCGTCGGGCCTGGTCGCGCCCCGCCGCCCGCCACACCTGGGCGAAGGTGACCCCCAGATAGAGCACGGCGGCGGCAACCACCACGGCGCCCACCTTGAGCGTGCGCCGCAACAACGGTTGCTAGCCCTCCAGCCGGGCGAGGGCGCTGCGGAGCCGTTCCAGCGATCGCTCCCGTCCGAGGACCACGAGCGACTCGAACAACGGCGGGCCGACGTCGCGCCCGGTGACCGCCACCCGGATGGGGAACTGGGCCTTGGCCAGGCCGAGCCCGTGGGCCTCGCCGAGCGTTGCGGTCACCTCGTGCAGCGCGGTGGCCGACCACTCGCATGAGCCATAGGCGTCCGCCGCGCCGGCCAGCAGCTCGGCCGCGGCCGCGCCCCGCACCACCCGCTTGTCCCACGCCTTGTCCTCGATCGGCGCCTGGGAGAGGAACAGGAAGTCCACCATCGCCGGCACCTCGGCCAGGGTCCTCACCCGCTCCTGCACGAGCGGGGCCAGTGCCTCGAACGCGCTCTCGTCGAAGTCGCCGGTGGCCCAGGATCCTGCGTCCAGGAACGGTCTGGCCGCCGTCACGAACTCGTCCACCGGAAGGGCCCGGATGTACTCGCCGTTGAAGTGGAGCAGCTTGCGCTCGTCGAAGAAGGCGGGCGAGGACTTCACGTCCTCCAGGCGGAACTCGGCGACCATCTCCTGCACCGACAGCATCTCGCGGTTGTCGCCCGGTGCCCAGCCCAGCAGGCCGAGGTAGTTGCGCATGGCCTCGGGGAGGATCCCCTGGTCGCGGTAGTCCTCCAGCGCCACCTTGTCCCGCCGCTTCGACAGCTTCTGGCCTCGCTCGTTCACCAGCAGGGGCACGTGGGCGAAGACCGGGTGGGGCCCTCCGTCCAGGGCGTCCCACAGAAGCAGCGTCTTGGGCGTGTTCGAGAGGTGGTCCTCGCCCCGGATGACGTGGGTGATCGACATGTCGATGTCGTCCACGGCGTTGGCCAGCAGGAACACCGGGCTGCCGTCGGAGCGCAGGATGACGAAGTCCTCCAGGTTGGCGTGGTCGAACCGCGGCTCACCCCGGATGACATCGGCCACCGCGGTGCTTCCCTCGTCGGGGGTGCGGAAGCGCAGGGCGCGGCCCTCCCCCCCCGTCAGGCCGCGCTCACGGCAGAACCCGTCATAGCCGGGCGTCGCCGTGGCGTTGGCCTTGGTGCGCTCGTCGATGGACGCTCGTGTGCACTCGCACCAGTACGCCCGTCCCTCGGCGTACAGGCGCTCGGCCGCCTTCTGGTAGAGGTGGCGCCGCTCCGACTGGCGGAACGGCCCCTCGTCCCAGTCGATGCCGATCCAGTCGAGGGCGTCGAGGATGCCGGCCACCCACTCCTCCCGGCCCCGCTCGGCGTCGGTGTCCTCGATGCGCAACACGTTGGTGCCCCCGTGGTGGCGGGCGAACAGCCAGTTGAACAGCGCCGTGCGGGCACCGCCGACATGGAAGAACCCGGTGGGCGAAGGCGCGAAGCGCACGCGTACGGCGGGGGAAGCCACCGGGCCAGTCTCGCGCCGGGCGGTGCGATGATGGCGTGTGCTCCTGGCCCAGTGCTTCGGCTCCGGCGAGTGCCAGCTGCCCCACTCGCCGCCCTGGTGGCTCACGGTCGCCTTCGTCGCCGGCTGGCTGGCGCTGGTCGCCGCCATTCTGGTGCTGGCCGCCTGGCGCCTGCGGGCCCGCAGCGAGCGGAGGCAGCGCCGGCGCCGGCGCCCTGGTTCCGATGTCGAGCTCTATCGGCGGGAGGAGGTCGAGCCCTACTGATCACCGATAGCGCGCCCGTTGCGAGTACATAGCGGGCCGAAACCGCCCGCTATGTACTCCCAACCGCGGCGAGGTGGTCCAGGAGCAGGCGGTTGAGCTCGTCGGGGGCGGCCTCGGGGACCCAGTGGCTCACGCCGGCGAGCACCTCGAAGCGGTAGGGGCCCTCCACGTGCGCGGCCGTGCCCTCGGCCGCCTCCCGGCCGATGGCCGGGTCCTGGTCGCTCCACACATAGAGCGTGGGAACGGAGACAGCCCCCATCGGGCCGACACCGCCGGCGAACAGCGCCCGGTACCAGCTCAAAGCGGCGGTGAGCGCCCCCGGCTCCTGCATCAAGGCGATGTACGGGCCAGGGTCGCCCGGGAAGGCGGTGGCCTCGAACAGGCGGCGCAGGCCGGCGCCGTCGTCGGCCAGCAGCACCTCCTCCGCCGTCCCCTCCTGCTGGAAGAAGGCGATGTAGGACGACCGCCGGGCCTGGTCCCCGGAGGCGCTGTTCAGGGCGGCCCGGAAAGCTGCGCCGTGGGACACGGAGACGGCCGTGAGGCTGCGCAGGCGCTCGGGGTACCGGCCGGCGAGCTGCCAGGCAACGGCCGCGCCCCAGTCGTGGCCGACCAGGTCGACCTGGTGGCCGTTGAGCTCGTCGGCCACGGCCAGCACGTCGGCCACCAGATGGTCGAGGCGGTAGTGCTCGACGCCCTCGGGGCGGGCCCCCGGGGAGTACCCGCGCTGGTCGAAAGCGACGGCTCGGTACCCGGCGTCGCCGAGGGCGACGAGCTGGTGGCGCCACTCCTGCGAGCTCTGCGGGAAACCGTGGAGGAGCAGCACGAGACGCCCGTCCACCGGGCCGGCGGCCAAGCCGCGGAAGCGCCAGTTCCCGGCCGGGAGCTCGATTTCCTCGACGACTCCGCCGGCGCTCACCAGACCAGGAGGCTCCGCCAGTCCGCCGCCACCTGCTCGGCCACCTCGGCCGGCGTCAGCCGAAGCGTCGTTTCAGCTACCCGGTCGACGATCTGCCGCTGGCGGGGGTAGTCGTGGGAGACGGCCTGGAACAGCGGCGTGCGGAACTCGATGAGATCGGCGGGCGCGTCACCGAGGAACCCCCACAGGGTGAAGGCGAGCGTGAGGTCGTGGACGACCGGCGCCCGGCCGAACATCGAGGCCCGCCGCAGGGCCGCGCCGAGACAGCCGCTGATGGCGTCCTCGACATGCTCTCCTGGCGCCAGCTGCAGGCGGTCGCTGAACCCCTTGGCCAGCCTGAGGGCGTACCCCTGGTCCGGGCCGGGCTTGCCGAACAACCTCCCGGTGGGTGGGCCGAACTCGGTGATCTCTGCCGGGCGGTCCTGGCGCCAGCCGCCGTGCTGGGGAAGGCGCTCGGCCGGGCGCACCCGGTCGGCGGCGGAGAGCGGGACGTACTCGGGCTGGGCCACGAGGCTCAGTCTGCCCCGTCGGCGCTCGTCGCTGCAGTACCTGTACCGGAAAGCGGCGCCCTGGCGCCGCTTTCCTCACCATGTTCGTCATCGGTGAGGTTGAGGAGGCCGTAGACGACGCTGTCGGCCAGCGCCTGCCAGGACGCCTCGATGATGTTCTCCGACACGCCGATGGTGGACCACGACCGCTCCCCGTCGGTGGAGTCGATGAGCACGCGGGTGACCGCGGCGGTGCCCTTGGACGTGTCCAGCACCCGCACCTTGTAGTCGGTGAGGTGGAGCTGGGCCAGGCCGGGGAACCGCTCGGCCATGGCCCGGCGCAGGGCCCCGTCGAGGGCGTTGACCGGGCCGTTGCCCTCGGCCGTGGCCACGATGCGCTCGTCGCCCACGTGCACCTTGATGGTGGCCTCGGTGACGAAGCGGCCGTCCTCGCGCTGCTCGGTGATGACCCGGAACGACTCCAGGCGGAAGAACGCCTGCTCCCACCCCGTGGCCCCGCGCATCAGCAGCTCCAGCGACCCGTCGGCCGCCTCGAAGTGGTAGCCACGGTGCTCCAGGTCCTTGAGCTGCTCCAGCACGCGGCCCAGCGCCACCCCGTCCATGTCCAGTCCCAGCTCCTCGGCCTTGAACTGCAGGGTGGAACGGCCGGCCAGCTCGCTGACCACGAAACGGGTGCCGTTGCCGACCAGGTCGGGGTCGACGTGCTCGTAGGCGTCGCGGGCCCGGGCGATGGCCGAGGTGTGCAGGCCGGCCTTGTGGGCGAAGGCCGAGGGGCCCACGAACGGCTGCTGGGGGTCGGGCGTGATGTTGACCAGCTCGGCCACGTGGTGGGCCACCGGCGTGAGGCGCTCCAGGCGGTCCGCCGGGATCGTCCTCACGCCCATCTTGAGGGTCAGGTCGGGGATGATCGTGCACAGGTTGGCGTTGCCCGTGCGCTCCCCGTACCCGTTCACGCAGCCCTGCACCTGGGTGGCGCCCTGGCGCACGCCGGCCAGGCTGTTGGCCACCGCGCACCCGCCGTCGTCGTGGAAGTGCACACCGATGGGAACCCCGAAGCGGCCCACGACCTCGCCGACCACCCGCTCGGCGTCATGGGGCAGGGTGCCGCCGTTGGTGTCGCACAGCACCAGGGCCTCGACGCCGGCGTCCTCTGCCGCCCGCAGCACCGAGAGGCTGAACTCAGGGTTCCGCAGGTAGCCGTCGAAGAAGTGCTCGGCATCGAGGAACACGCGCAGGCCGGCGCCCCGCAGGAACTCCACCGAGTCGGCGACCATGCGCACGGCCTCGTCCAGGGTCGTGCGCAGCGCCTCGGTCACGTGGTAGTCCCACGACTTGGCCACGATGCACACCGTGGAGGTGTTGGCCTTGGCCAGGTTGCGCAGGGTCTCGTCGTCGTCGGCCTTGGCCCCGGCCCGGCGGGTGGAGCCGAAGGCGACCAGGGTGGAGGTCGACAGCGACAGCTCCGACGGCGCCCGCGCGAAGAACTCCTCGTCCTTGGGGTTGGCGCCGGGCCAGCCGCCCTCGATGTAGTGCACGCCCAGGTGGTCAAGCTGCTCGGCCACCCGCAGCTTGTCCTCGACGGTGAGGGACATGCCCTCACGCTGGCTGCCGTCGCGCAGCGTGGTGTCGTAGATCTCGACGGCGGCGGGCGTACGGCGCTGGGCGGGGTCGGGGCCCCCGCCTTCAGCGAGGAGGCGGGGTTGGGGCCCCGCCGGGTTCTCAGACGTACGGCGCTGGGCGGGGTCGGGGCCCCCGCCTTCAGCGAGGAGGCGGGGTTGGGGCCCCGCCGGGGATGAAGACACAGTCTCAGGCATCGACGTGCTCCAGCCAGTTCTTGTAGCGGTCGACCTCGCCCTTCACGGTGGCGAAGAAGGTCTCCTGGATCTTGGTGGTGATGGGCCCGCGCGGGCCGATCTCGCGGTCGTCGACCGAGCGGATGGGCACGACCTCGGCCGCCGTGCCCGAGCAGAAGGCCTCGTCGGCGGTGTACAGGTCGCTGCGCAGGATGTGGCCGACCTCGCACTCGATGCCGAGGTCACGGGCGATGGTCATCACCGACTCCTGGGTGATGCCCTCGAGGGCGCCGGCGCTGGCGGGCGGGGTGATGATGCGGCCGTTCTTGACCACGAAGACGTTCTCGCCCGTGCACTCGCTCACGTAGCCCTGGGGCGACATCAGGATGGCCTCGTCGTAGCCCGCCTTCAGCGCCTCGACCTTGGCCAGCGAGGAGTTGATGTACATGCCGGTCCCCTTGGCCGCGGGGGGGATGGCGTTGGGGTCGTGGCGCTGCCACGAGCTGATCTTCATCCGGGCGCCGCGCTCCAGGGCCTCGTCGCCCAGGTAGGTGCCCCACGGCCACACGGCGATGGCCACGTTGACCGGGCAGGGCAGCGGGTTGAGCCCCATCTCGCCGTAGCCCAGGTACACCAGGGGCCGGATGTAGCAGGACTCGAGGCCGTTGACCCGCACCGTGTCCTTGGTCGCCTCGATGAGCTGCTCCGCTGTGAAGGGGATGTCGATCAGGAAGATGCGGGCGCTGTTGAACAGCCGCTCGATGTGGTCGGTCAGGCGGAACACCGCCGGCCCCTGGCTGGTGGCGTAGGCCCGAATGCCTTCGAAGACCCCGTAGCCGTAGTGCAGCGAGTGGGTGAGGATGTGCACGTTGGCGTCCTTCCAGTCCACCAGCGCGCCGTCCATCCAGATCTTGTCCACGGTCTGAAGTGGCATTGTGTCCCTCCTGGGCCTAGAGCCGCTCGGCGACGGCGTCGCCCAGCTGAGTGGTGGTGATGACGGTGCCGGCACCGGGCACCGACAGGGGCGCGGTCTCGGCGACCGCCTTGGTGATACGGGCGGCGGCGTCGGCCTCGCCCAGGAAGTCGAGCATCATGGCCGCCGACCGGATGGCTGCCAGGGGGTTGGCCCGGCCCGTCCCCACGATGTCGGGGGCCGACCCGTGCACGGGCTCGAACAGCGACGGCCCGGTGCGGGCCGGGTTGAGGTTGGCCGACGCCGCCAACCCGATGCCGCCGGAGAGGGCGCCGGCCAGGTCGGTGAGGATGTCGCCGAAGAGGTTGTCGGTGACCACCACGTCGTAGCGCTCCGGTGATTCGACCAGGTAGATGCAGGCGGCGTCGATGTGGTTGTACGCCGCGGCCACGTCGGGGAACTGCGGCGCAAGCTCGTCGAAGGTCCGCTGCCAGAGGTCGCCGGCGAAGGTCAGCACGTTGGTCTTGTGCACGAGGGTGAGGTGGCGGCGGACTCGCGACTGGGCCAGCTCGAAGGCGAAGCGCAGGCAGCGCTCCACGCCCATGCGGGTGTTGACCGAGCCCTGGGTGGCCACCTCGTGCGGCGTCCCCCGCCGCAGGGCCCCGCCCTCGCCGGCATAGCTTCCCTCGGTGTTCTCCCGCACCACGGCGCAGTCGAGTCGGCCGCCCTCGAAGGGGCGCAGGTTGACGTAGAGATCGAGGGCGAAACGCAGGCGCAGGAGCAGGCCCCGCTCGAGGACACCGGGGGGGACGTCGGGGGCGCCGACGGCCCCGAGGAGGATGGCGTCGACCTGCCCCAGCTCGTCGAGCACCGAGTCGGGGAGCGTCTCGCCCGTGCGCAGGTAGCGGGCGCCACCCAGGTCGTAGTCCACGGTGTCGAGCGCCACCCCCGAGGCACGCACGACCTTCAGGGCCTCAGCGAGGACCTCGGGGCCGATGCCGTCGCCGGCGATGACGGCGACACGATGATGGTGGTCTGCCAACACATGCTCCTGAGAAATGAAAAACCGCCCACTTCGTGGACGGTCGAACAGCGCACACCGGAGTCGGTGTGCGCTACGGAATGATGGCTACGGGTGCGAGGGCGAAAGACACGGCGCTCCTACTGTACCGGCCCCGACCACCCCGGCGCCAGCAGCTCGAGGGGAACCCGGCTGGCGCCGCCCGCCCCTCAGGGCAGCAGGTCACGGATGGGCGCCACCCAGGAGGCGGGCTCGGCCGCTGGGTCCAGCACCGCCTCGGCCCCGAGGGGGACGTCGCCGCCTTCGGCCAGCGCGGCCACGGGGATGAACCGGCCGCAGGCCGCGGCCCGCAGCTCCATGATGAACTCCCGGCCGGTCTGGTCGGTGGCGTCGACGACGATCAGCGTGGGGATGATGCTGCTGCAGGTGTCGAGCCCGGCCGCGAAGGAGACGGTCTTGACGGAGCAGCCATCCAGCACGGTGTCGAGCTGCGCGGCCGTCTCATCGGAGACACCGACGGCGAGCACCAGCGCCGGCGGCAGGCCGGCCACCCGTCGGGCGCCGCCCAGCTCGGCGCTGGAGCCGACGAGGTGGGCCTCGTCGCCCACCAGGCCCGCCTCGGCCGATTCGGCGGGCTCGAAGAAGGTCTCGCGCGTCACCCGGGCGTTGAGGTTGGCCTCGGCCGTGGCCAGGTCGGGAGCCCACACGATCCACGAAGCGCCGCCCAGGGTGAACTCGGTGTAGGTGATCATGGTGACGCCGGGGAGGTCGGCCCCCACCTGCTGAAGACCTTTCCCGGTGAGGGCGGCCTGCAGGTCGGCCATGAGGGTGGTGTCCACCGGCGGCTGCTCGTCGCGGACGATGAAGGTGTCGTCGGCGATACGCAGCGACGCCTGCCACCAGCCGTCGAGGTACAGGTTGTCGCCCTCGATGTGCAGCATCGGCCCGAAGGCCTTGCGTGCGCCATTGCCGGCGAAGGCAGCCAGCACCTCGGCGTCGTCCATCGCGGCACAGTACCCGTAGCCCGGTGGCGGCGGTCGGCGCCCACCTGCGGGAGGGGTACCCTCGTCTCATGAGCGAGACGCATCTGTCCAGGGAGGCTCACGACCGCCTCCGGGCCGAGCTGGAGGACCTGACCACACGAGGGCGGGTGGAGATCGCTCGGGCCATCGAGGCGGCACGGGCCCTCGGTGATCTCAGCGAGAACGGCGACTACCACGCGGCCAAGGACAGCCAGGGCAAGATGGAGGCCCGGGTGCGACAGATCGAGCGCCTGTTGGCGGAGGCCCAGATCGTCGACCACGGCACGGGGGAGGCGGGGGGCAGCGTCCAGCCCGGTTCCGTCGTCTCGGTCCGCTATGAAGGCGACGACGAGGTGGAGCGCTACCTGATCGGCTCGATCGAGGAGCGAGTCGAGGGCGTGGCCATCGCCTCACCCGCGTCGCCCCTGGGCCAGGCGCTGCTCGGGAGCCGCCAGGGCGACGTCGTCGAGTACGACGCCCCCAGCGGCACGCTCAAGGTGGAGATCGTCGACGTCGGCAGCTGACCGATCCCCGCAGCTGACCGATGTCATGCCTGCGGGGCCACCGCTGCCGCCGGGTCGCTGCCTTGTCCTGCCCGGGCGGGGCCGTACCTTCGTCCGGGAGGCAGCCGGGCCGCCGGGCGCGCCCACCGTCCTCCTGCTCCACGGCTGGACCGTCACCGCCGACCTGAACTGGTTCACGGCCTACGAAGCGCTGTCGGAGCGCTTCCGGGTCGTCGCCCTCGACCACCGGGGTCACGGCCGGGGCATCCGGTCCAGACGACCGTTCCGCCTGGAGGACTGCGCCGACGACGCCGCCGCGCTGGCCCAGGTCCTCGGCATCGACCGCCTCATCCCCGTCGGGTACTCGATGGGCGGCCCCGTGGCCCAGCTCATGTGGCGCCGCCACCGCAGCCTGGTCGCCGGCCTGGTGCTGTGCGCCACCGGCCGCAGCTTCTCCGGCCTGGACCTGGGGTCGCGCATCTACTTCTCCAGCCTGCTCGGCCTGTCGCTGGCGGCCCGGGTCACGCCCGCGCCCCTGCGCCGCGAGCTGAGCAGCCGCGTGATCCGCCGGCGGCTGGCAGGCGGACCGCTAGCGGCGTGGGGGCTGTCGGAGATGCAGCGCAACGACACCACCGCCATCCTCGAGGCCGGCTGGGCCATCGGGCGCTTCCGCTCCCACGACTGGATCGGCGAGGTGGACGTGCCCACGGCCGTCGTCGTCACCGCCCGGGACGAGGTGGTGGGCCCCCGGCGCCAGCTCCGCCTCGCCGAAGCCATCCCCGGCGCCGCCGTCGTCAACGTGGACGGCGACCACGGGTCCTGTGTCACCGACCCCGGCCGTTTCGTGCCCGGGCTCCTCGAGGCCTGCACGGGTGTGGCCGAGCGCGCCGGCCTGCTTCGTGTGCAGTAGGCCGCACTATGTGCGGTCTTCTGCACTCGAACACCAGGGGGACCAGCCCATGGCCGCCTCCACGGCCCTCGCCGCCGCCTTCACGTCGGTCGCGTAGCGCCGCCCGGGCGTCCGGCTGGTGCGGTCCACCGGCCCCGACACCGACACTGCGGCCACCACCTCGCCGTCCCGCCACACCGGCGCGCTGACCGAAGCCACGCCCCGCTCCCGCTCCTCGACGCTCTGCGCCCAGCCCCGCCGGGAAAGTTCGGGATCGGCGGCCAGGCTCGCCAGCAGGGCCCTGCCGGCCGAGCCCTTGTCCAGCGGCAGGACGGCACCGACGGCCACGATGGTGCGCAGGCTGTGGGGCGACTCCAGGGACACCACGCACACCCGGCTGCCGTTGCGGGGGACGTAGAGCTGGGTGCTCTCCCCCGTCGCGTCCCGCAAAGCCTCCAGCGCCGGGCGGGCCGCCTCGGCCAGGGAGGGGCGGGTGAGGCGGGCTCCGAGGGTGAACCGGCCACCGGGGTCGCGTGCCACGAAACCGTGGTGCTCGAGGGCCGAGGCCAGGCGGTGGGTGGTGGCGCGGGAGATGCCGGTGGCGGCCACCAGCTGGTTCAGCGACAGCGGCCCGGGCTCCAGGGCGTCGAGAATGGAGACGGCCTTGTCGAGCACGCCCACACCGCCTACACTGCGTTCCACCAAGCAAGACTACCATCTCAGACAGTGAGACGACAAGCGATGACACAGACGCCGAAGACCCTGAGCGAGAAGGTCTGGGACCGCCACCTGGTGCACCAGGCCGAGGGCGAGCCCGACCTGCTCTACATCGACCTGCACCTGGTGCACGAGGTCACCTCGCCCCAGGCCTTCGACGGGCTGCGCCTGGCCGGGCGCACCGTGCGCCGGCCCGACCTCACCCTCGCCACCATGGACCACAACGTGCCCACCGCCGCGCTCGACCAGGGCGTGGCCGACCCCGTCTCCCGGCGCCAGATGGAGGTGCTGGCCGCCAACTGCGCCGAGTTCGGCGTGCCCCTCTACCCGATGGGCCACCGCAACCAGGGCATCGTCCATGTGATCGGGCCCGAGCTCGGCCTCACCCAGCCGGGCATGACCATCGTGTGCGGCGACAGCCACACCGCCACCCACGGGGCCTTCGGCGCCCTCGCCTTCGGCATCGGCACCAGCGAGGTCGAGCACGTCCTGGCCACCCAGACCCTCCCCCAGGTGCGCCCGGGCACCATGGCCGTCACCGTCGAGGGCGACCTGCCGGCGGGTGTGACGGCCAAGGACCTCATCCTCGCCGTCATCGGCCGCATCGGCACGGGCGGCGGCATCGGTTCGGTGATCGAGTACCGCGGCTCGGCCCTGCGCGGCCTCTCCATGGAGGGGCGCATGACCGTGTGCAACATGAGCATCGAGGCGGGTGCGCGCGCCGGCCTGGTGGCGCCGGACGACACCACCTTCGCCTACCTCCAGGGCCGTCCCCATGCGCCCAAGGGCAAGGCCTGGGAGCAGGCGCTGGATGACTGGCGCTCCCTGGCCACCGACGACGGCGCCGCCTTCGACAAGGAGGTCGTCATCGACGCCGCCGGCCTGGTCCCCTTCGTGAGCTGGGGCACCAACCCGGCCCAGGTCGTGCCCATCGACGGCAGCGTGCCCGACCCCGACACCTTCCTCGACGCCTCCGAGCGGGAGTCGGCTCGGCGGGCGCTGGCCTATCAGGGGCTGCGCCCGGGGACAGCCGTGCGGGACGTCCCGGTGGACACCGTCTTCATCGGCTCCTGCACCAACGCCCGCATCGAGGACCTGCGGGCCGCCGCCGCCGTGCTCGCCGGGCACTGCGTCAAGGCCGGCGTGCGGGCCATGGTCGTGCCCGGCTCCGCCCTGGTGAAGATGGAGGCCGAGGCCGAGGGCCTCGACGAAGTGTTCCGAGCCGCCGGCTTCGACTGGCGGGAGGCGGGCTGCTCCATGTGCCTGGCCATGAACCCCGACAAGCTGGCCCCCGGCGAGCGCTGCGCGTCCACGTCCAACCGCAACTTCGAGGGCCGCCAGGGCCCGGGCGGCCGCACGCACCTGGTGTCGCCGGCTGTGGCCGCCGCCTCCGCCGTGGCCGGCCGGTTCGCCACACCCGACGAGCTACAGCCCGTAGGCGACGGGCGCGAGACGGCCGCGGGCGGGGGTGGGGCCCCCGCCTCGGGGAGGAGGCCGGACCTGGGGCCCCGGCCGGCTGAGGGGCACTGATGGAACCCCTCCACGCCGTCGCCGGCACCGCCGTCCCCCTCGACCGCTCCGACGTCGACACCGACCAGATCATCCCCGCCGAATGGTTGAAGCGCGTCGAGCGCACCGGCTTCGGCGCCGGCCTGTTCTCGGCGTGGCGGGCCGATCCCGGCTTCGTGCTCAACCGCCCGGAGCACGCCGGCGCCACCATCCTGCTGGCGGGAACCAACTTCGGCACGGGCAGCTCCCGGGAGCACGCCGTGTGGGCCCTGACCGACTACGGCTTTCGCGCCGTCGTCTCGCCCCGCTTCGCCGACATCTTCCGCACCAACTGCACCAAGGCGGGCCTGGTACCGGCCCAGGTCGACGAGGAGACGGCCCGGGCCCTGCTCGCCGCCGTCGCCGCCGACCCTGCCCTGGAGGTCACCGTCGACGTGGACGCGCGCACGGTGCGGGCCCCGGCCGCCGGCATCGACGCCCCCTTCACCCTCGACGACTTCACGAGGTGGCGCCTCCTGGAGGGCCTCGACGACGTGGGCCTCACCCTGCGCCACCTCGACGCCATCGCCGCCTACGAGGGCGGCCGGCCGGCCTGGCGGCCCACGACGGCGGCGCCGTCGACGACATAGGCGGGTTCGGCCCGGCCCAGGACCCCCTCCCGGTCCCGCAGCTGGCGGCTGCGGACACCGGCCAGCGCGGCCAGCACCCCCACCACCATCACCACGGCTACAACCTGGACGCCGACCTGCGCCCGCCGGGGCCGGGCGGGGACATGCTCGTACAGGAACGCCATCGCACCCCCGGCAAGCAGCCCGCCGATGTGGGCGTAGTTGTCGATGCCGGGCACCGACGCGCCGATGAACAGGTTGATCACGATGAGGCCGACGATCTGGCTGGTGTCACCGCCCCGGGCCCGCACGATGACGAAGAAGGCGCCGAAGAGGCCGAACACGGCGCCCGACGCTCCGACCGAGAAGGTCCCCAGGGAGGCGAAGAAGAAGAAGCAGATCCCCGCGCCCAGCGCGGAGATCAGGTAGAGGGCCAGGAACCGCGGCCAACCCAGCACGCGCTCCAGCTGGGGGCCGAAGAGGTACAGGCCGAACATGTTGAGGCCCAGGTGCAGCACGTTGGCGTGGAGGAAGGCGGCGCTCACCAGGCGGTAGACCTCGCCGCGAGCCACCAGCAGCGGGTTGTCGGCGTAGCGGAACTGGATGGTCGGGTCGCTCTGGTCGACGAGGAACACCAAGACGTTCGCGGCGATAAGAGCCAGCACGGCAGGCGTCGCCGCCGTCGCCGCCCCAGGGCGGGCCCAGCGCACCTGGCGGACCTTGCCGGGGTCGCGCCGGGCCTCGGCCATGCACGTGGGGCAGTGGTGGCCGACAGACGCCTGGGTCATGCACTCGGTGCAGATGGTCCGCCCGCACCGGGTGCAGCTGACGCCGGTGACGCGCTCGGCGTGGCGGTAGCAGGTGCTCGACTGCACCGCTCAGGCCTCGAGCTCCGCCGGCAGGTCCCAGCCGAGAAGATCGCGCTGGAGGACCCAGAGCTTGGCGTAGGCCTTCACCAGCTCCGACTTGGCCCCTTCCATCGCCTCCGCCGGCACGGGAGCCGGGTCCCACCGCCCCCGCATCTTGGGCGTGGCCAGCAGCGCCTCCAGGTCCTGGCTCGTCTTGCGCAGGCGGATGTGGGCGCGCCGCAGCGCCTCGCGCTCGTCCTCGGTCAGCTCCTCGGGCTGGCGAGCATTCTGGGTGGGCACGCCACTTGTACTAGCAGTCGTCCCGGAGCCCCCGGGATCAGCCCTGCCTGGCGTGCTGGCGCCCCTGCACAACCTCGAGAACCGGCTGGGTGGAGCGGGTCAGGTTCTCCAGCACCGCCGCCCCGTTGGAGACGACGTTGGTGAACCCCGGGTTCGAGCCCTCGAAGAGGTCGCTCCGGCAGTAGCGCTCCATCGACTCCTGGTCCTCCCAGAAGTACACCGCTCCATAGGTACCCTGGTCCGACTTGTCGAGCCACAGCTTGGCCAGCAGCCCCGGCATGCCCGAGTACTGCGGCGCCACCTCGTTGGCGATGTCGAGGTACTCGCCCTCGCTCGTGCCAGCGAGCTCGAAGATCACCGTCTGGACGTACATGGCCTGCTCCCTTCGTCGCTTTCGTGAGCCCTACCCATTCCGGCGCGGGTGGGTAACGTCAGGCTGGTGAGGGCGCTGGTGGTGGTCACCGGCCCCCCGGCGTCAGGGAAGTCCGCTCTGGCCGGGCCGCTCGCCGATCACCTCGGCTTCCCGCTGGTCGCCAAGGACACCGTCAAGGAGGCGTTGTTCGACGCCTTGGGCACCGGAGACGCCGCCTGGTCGGCCCGCCTGAGCGACGCCGCCTACGAAGTGATGTTCGCCCTGGCCCCCACGCTGCCGGAGGTCGTGCTCGAGGCCAACTTCCGCCCCGAGCACGCGCCGCGCCTGCTGGCCCTAGTGGGCCCCAAGGCGCTGGAGGTGCACTGCCTCTGTCCACCCGAAGAGCAGCAGCGCCGCTGGTCGGCCCGACGGCGCCACCCCGGCCATCTCGACGCCGATCACCCCACGCCTCCACCACCGGCGGCGCCGGGCCCCCTGGGCCTGGGCCCCGACGTGCTGGAGGTGGACACAACCGGAGAGGTGGACATCGTCGCCGTGGCCGCCTGGGCCCGAGACCACCTCCCCGGCGTTGTGGCGATCTAGGGCGTGACCTCGGTGACGGGGTCCCGCACCTCGTGGCGGGCCCGGGCCCGCACCACCTTGTTGGTGGCGTTGAGAAAGGCGCGGGCCGACGCCTCCACCACGTCGGTGGACACACCACGGCCCGACACCTTCACCCCGCCGGCCTCGAGCTGGATGACGACGTCGCCCAGGGCGTCGACACCGCCCGTCACCGAGGAGACGTTGAAGTCGGTGAGCGTGCCGTCGACGCCGGTTGCGGCCTTGATGGCCTTGCAGGCGGCGTCGATCATGCCGTCGCCCTCGGCTGTGGCCTCGGCCTTCTCGCCGTCGCGGGTGAGCACGACCCGGGCTCGGGGGACACCCACGGTGCCGCCCGTCACCTCCAGGGACTCGAAGGCGAAGGCGGGATCAGCGCCCACCCCGCCGATCTCCTCGGCCACGATGGCCTCCAGGTCGGCCTCGGTGAGCTGCACCTTGCGGTCGGCCAGCTCCTTGAAGCGGACGAAGGCGGCGTTGAGGGCGTCGCCTTGCACGTGCAGGCCCATCTTGGTCAGCGTGTCGCCGAAGGCGTGGCGGCCCGAGTGCTTGCCCAGCACGATCTGGCGGCCCCGCTGGCCCACGGAGTCGGCATCGATGATCTCATAGGTGCTGGCGTCGGCCAGCACGCCGTGCTGGTGGATGCCGGACTCGTGGGCGAAGGCGTTGCGCCCCACAACGGCCTTGTTGTACTGCACCGGATAGCCGGTGAGGCGGCTCACCAGGCGGCTGGTGCGGGCCAGCTCCTCGGTGCGCACGCCGACCTCCAGGCCGGGGAACTGGTCAGCGCGGATCTTGACCGCCATCACCACCTCTTCCAGGGCCGCGTTGCCGGCCCGCTCGCCCAGCCCGTTCACGCACACCTCCACCTGGCGGGCGCCGGCCTGGACCCCGGCCAGGGAGTTGGCCGTGGCCAGGCCCAGGTCGTTGTGGCAGTGGGTGGAGGTGATGAAGTCGCCCTTGATCTCCCGCCGCACGTACTGGATCAGGGCGCCGAAGTCCCAGGGGATGCCGTAGCCGACGGTGTCGGGGATGTTCAACGTGGTGGCGCCGGCGTCGACGGCCGCCTGCAGAACCTCCATCATGAAGTCCAGCGGCGTGCGGGTGGCGTCCTGGGGGCTGAACTCCACGTCGTCGGTGTGCTCGCGCGCCCTCGCCACACCGGCGCGGGTCTCGGCCAGCACCTGCTCGCGGGTCATCTTCAGCATGTGCTCCATGTGGTTGGGGCTGGTGGAGATGAACACGTGGATGCGGGCCCGCTCCGCCGGGCTCACCGCCGCCCAGCAGCGGTCCACGTCGGAGCGGTGCGTGCGGGACAACCCGGCGATGACCGGTCCCTCCACCGAGCGGGCGATGGCCTGTACGGCATCGAAGTCCCCCTGGCTGGCCACGGGGAACCCGGCTTCGATGTAGTCGACGCCCAAGCGAGCCAGCTGCTCGGCGATCTCGAGCTTCTCGGCCACATCGAGGGAGATGCCGGGCGACTGCTCGCCGTCGCGCAGGGTGGTGTCGAAGATGATCAGGCGGTCGCTCATGGCTGGTCCTTTGTGTCGTGTGGTGGTCGTCGGGGAAGGGTTTTCGGGGAACGAAAAAACCTCCTGGCCCGAAGGCGCAGGAGGCGAAGGCGAGTCCCGGAGGGGAGCTCGCCGTCAGGTAAGGAGGAGGCTGGTGGTGATCGGGCTCCGGGTCATGGCCGCTTCATCGTGCCAGACGGAGTGCTCCTCGTCAAGATAGTGTTCCCCCCCGTGCGGAAAATGCTGCGGCTCGGCGTCAAGACCGCTCTGCTCGCGTCCATCCTCTTCGGGGTGATGAAGCTGGTCCAGTCCCGGCGGAGCAACTCCGAGGACGACTCGGCGCCGGCGGTGCCCCCGAGCTGGCCACCGGTGCAGGAACCCGTCGTCGTCGAGCCGCCCGCTCCCGTCGTCACCCGCCCCACGCCGGTGGAGGTGCCGCCCGCTCCCGTCGTCACCCGCCCCACGCCGGTGGAGGTGACGCCGGTCGAGGTGCCGCCGGCGCAGGAGGTGCCGCCGGCGCAGGAGGTGCCGCCGGCGCAGGAGGTGCCGCCGGCGCAGGAGGTGCCGCCGGCGAGGAAGGCGCCCGCGACGAGGAAGGCTGCACCCACGAAGAGGGCGCCCGCCGTGAAGAAGGCCGCGGCACCCACCGGTCGCACCACCTGGATAGAGCCCACCGGGCGCATCTGCCCACCCTCGCACCCGGTGAAGGCCAAGCTGGCGAGCCGGATCTTCCAGCTGCCGGGGATGGCCGCCTACAACCGCACCATGCCCGACCGCTGCTACGAGGACGAGGCGTCCGCCCTGGAGGACGGCTTCACCAGGTCCAAGCGGTAGCCCCGGCGCCCACCCGCGGCGGAGAAGGAATCACACGTCGGTGACGGCGTGAACGTCGAGGATGCCGGCCTCGGCCGCCAGGGCGCTCACGACGTCTGCCGGCACGGCCGTATCGGTGGCCAGCACCATGAGCGCGGTCTCGCCCGCCGGTGACTTCCCCAGCGCCATGTTGGCGATGTTCACCCTGGCCCCGGCCAGGGCCCCGGTGACCAGGGCGATCATGCCCAATCGGTCGTCGTTGTGCACGATGAGCATGTTGTGCGCCGGCGGCACCTCGACGTCGTGGTCGTCCACCATCACCAGCCTGGGGCTCCCCCGACCTCCGGCCAGTGTCCCGGCCACGGCGTGGTGGCCGCCCCGAAGGGTGATGAGGTTGACGTAGTCGTGGGCCGTCGAGGACTTCGACTCCCGGACCTCCAGGCCCCGTTCGGCCGCCAGCTGCGGGGCGTTCACGTAGGAGACGGGCTCCTCGATGGCCAGTGCGAACAGGCCCTTCAGCACCGAAAGGGTGAGGATGCGCAGGTCGTAGTCGGCCAGGGCGCCCTGATAGTCGACCTCCAGCAGCGACGGGATCCCCTCGTTGAGCGAGGCGAAGATCCGCCCCAGGCGCTCGGCGAGGGGCAGGAACGGCCGCACCGTCTCCGACGCCTCCGCCGCGCTCACGTTCACCGCGAAGGGTACGAAGTCCCCGGACAGGGCCAGCAGGACCTGCTCGGCGATGGTGACACCGGCCTTGTCCTGGGCCTCGCTGGTGCTGGCACCCAGATGCGGCGTGACCACCACCTGGTCCAGGGCGAACAGCGGCGAGGACCTGGTCGGCTCCTCGGCGAAGACGTCGAGGGCGGCGCCTCCCAGCCGGCCCGACGCCACCGCCTCGGCCAGGGCGGCCTCGTCGACGATCCCGCCTCTCGAGGTGTTGACCAGGCGCAGCCCTGGCTTGGCTTTGGCCAGGAGCTCGGCGTTGATCATGCCCATCGTCTCGGGTGTCTTGGCCACGTGGAGGGTGAGGAAGTCGGCGCGCGCCACGAGCTCCTCGAGGCTGTCCACCAGCTCGATGCCGAGCTGGCGAGCCCGCTCGGGGGCCACGAAGGGGTCGTAGGCGGCCAGGCGCATCCCGAACGCCAGCGCCCGCTGGGCCACCAGGGTGCCGATGCGTCCGAGGCCCACCACGCCAAGGGTCTTGCCGTGCAGCTCCACGCCCGACCAACGCGACCGCTGCCACTTGCCGTTCTTCAACGCGGCGCTGGCCTGCGGGACGTTGCGGGCCTGGGCCAGCAGGAGGGCCATGGTGTGCTCGGCCGCGGACAGCACGTTGGACTGCGGGGCGTTCACCACCATCACGCCGCGCCGCGTGGCCTCGGCCACGTCCACGTTGTCGAGGCCGATGCCGGCCCGTCCCACGACCACAAGGTCGCGCCCGGCGGCGAGGACCTCGGCGGTGACCTTCGTCTCGGACCGCACGATCAGCGCCGCCGCCCCGGCGAGGGCGTCGTGGAGCTGAGGGACGGACAAGCCCTCCCGCTGGTCGACCTCGTGGCCGGCGGCGCGCAGCGCCTCCAGCCCTGATGCGGCGATGGGTTCGGTGACCAGGACTCGTGACATCAGGTGTGGGGGATCTTCTCGGGGCCCTCGTTGCGGTACTTCTTCACGAACTCGGTGAGGGGGCCCTGCTCCACGTTCCGGCACAACAGGCGCTCGCCCCAGGCCGTGGCCGCCACCTTGGTGTCGGCTGGCAGCGAGGCACGGGGAAGGACCAGCACGTCGTTCTCGTAGCGGCCGAACACGTTGGTGATGAGGTCCATGTCCTCCTTCGGGAGCCCGGGCCGGTGCCAGATGGCCACGTAGCCATGCTCGAGAGAGTGCACGACCCTGGCATCGGGCGGGACGGTGGCCTGCTCGTAGTTGCCCGCCGGCGCCGGGCTCGGGTCGTGGTTGCCGCCCGCCGGCGGGTTGACCTCGTAGGACGACGGGGCCACGTGGTTGTTCGGAGGCGCGCTGACGGAGTCGTCGCGGGTGTCGAAGGTGCACGAGCCGGCCGTCAGCTTCTCCCGGAAGGCGTTGGTCTCGCTCCTGTTGGAGAGGCTGTTGACGGCGATGGCGCCGATCACCAGCGCGGCGGCGGCCCCGATGGCGATGCGGAGCTGGAGCTTCTTGCGGCGACGGGCCCGCCTGGCCGCCTCGATGCGGTCAGCGCGGGTGGCCTTGGCCGCACCCGAAGGCGAGCCCGAGGGGCGGCCGGCGGGGGTGGCTGAGCCGGCGGGGCGGCCGGCGGGGGCCGACGAGCCGGCGGGGCCGGCGGCGATGGGCCGCTTCGCCGGCTGGGGCCGCTTGCCCGGCGTGCGCTTCTTCGGCTTTGCCTTCTTCGCCACCTCCGCAGGGTAGCCAGCCCTGCCGGCTCACTCCGCCAGGAGCTGGGCGATGCGACTCACGCCCTCCTCCAACTCGTCGTCTGCCAGGGCATAGGAGAGGCGGGCGTAGCCCGGGGCGCCGAACGCCTCACCGGGCACCAGCGCCACCCGCACCTCGTCGAGGATCACCGCGGCGAGGTCCAGGCTGGTGGCCGCCACGCGGCTCCGGATGGGCCGGCCCAGGAGCTTGGCCACCGAGGGGAAGGCGTAGAAGGCGCCCTCCGGCTCGGGGCACTCCACGCCCGGTATGGCGTTGAGCAGCTCGACGATCCGCCGACGCCGGCGGTCGTAGACGGCCCGCATCTCGTGGACCGCGGCGAGGTCGCCGGTGACGGCGGCCAGGGCCGCACGCTGGGAGACGTTGGCCACGTTCGAGGTGGCCTGGGACTGGAGGTTGGCGGCGGCACCGACGACGTCGGGCGGCCCGATCATCCACCCCACCCGCCAGCCCGTCATGGCGTAGGTCTTGGCCACGCCGTTGACGACCACCCAGCGGTCGCCGAGCTCGGGGGCGACCACCGGCAGCGAGGAGAAGGTCGCCGATCCGTACACCAGGTGCTCGTAGATCTCGTCGGTCATGACCCATACGTCGTGCTCGGCGGCCCAGCGGCCGACGGCCTCGATCTCGTCCCGGGGATAGACGGCGCCGGTGGGGTTCGAGGGCGACACGAAGACGAGGAGCTTGGTCCGCTCCGTCCGGGCCGCCTCGAGCTGGGCCACGCCGGCCCGGTACCCCGTTGACTCGTCGGTGGGGACGATGACGGGAACGCCGCCGGCCAGGGCCACGGCCTCGGGGTACGTCGTCCAGTAGGGGCCGGGGATGAGCACCTCGTCGCCGGCGCCGACGAGTGTGGCCAAGGCGTTGTAGATGGCGTGCTTGCCGCCGTTGGTGACCAGCACCTGGGACGCCTTCACCGAAAGGCCGGAGTCGCGGGCCGTCTTGGCCGCGATGGCCTCCCGCAGCTCGGGGAGGCCGGCGGCGGGGGTGTAGCGGTGGTTCCTCGGGTCACGGCAGGCGGCGGCCGCGGCCTCCACGATGTGGGCCGGCGTGGGGAAGTCGGGCTCGCCGGCGCCGAAGCCGATCACGTCCTCTCCCGCGGCTTTGAGGGCCTTGGCCTTGGCGTCGATGGCCAATGTGGCGGACTCCGCCACGGCCGCGACGCGGGCAGAGATGCGACGGCTGGTCATGAGCCATGCTGTCACAGTGACCGCCTCCTCCTCCGCCTTCGATGCTCCCGCTGTCCCCGACATCCGCCTCCCCGCCTCGATCCTGCCCTCCGACGGGCGCTTCGGTTCGGGGCCGTCGAAGGTCCGCCCCGGGGCCGTGGCCGCGCTGGCCGCCGCCGCCCCCACGTATCTCGGCACGAGCCACCGCCAGGCGGGCGTGCGCTCCGTCGTGGGCCGCCTGCGGTCCGGCCTGGCCTCGCTGTTCGACCTGCCCGAGGGCTACGAGGTGGTCCTCGGCAACGGCGGTGCCACCGCGTTCTGGGACGTGGCCGCCTTCTGCCTCATCGGACGCAAGAGCCAGCACCTGTCCTTCGGGGAGTTCTCCAACAAGTTCGCCACGGTCGTCGCCGCCGCTCCTCATCTGGTCGCTCCCGAGGTCATCACCTGCGACTACGGCACCCACCCGTCGCTGGTCGCCCGCGCCGACGTCGACCTCTTCGCCTTGACCCACAACGAGACCTCCACGGGCGTGGCCATGGACCTGAGTGCGCCGCTGGAGCGCCCGTCGCCGGGGGCGCTGCTGGCGGTCGACGCCACATCGGGCGCCGGCGGGCTGCGCGTCGAGATCAGCGCCCTCGACGCCTACTACTTCGCCCCGCAGAAGTGCTTCGGGTCCGACGGCGGGCTGTGGGTGGCGCTGCTGTCGCCGGCGGCCATCGAGCGCAGCGAGGCCCTCGCCCGTTCCGGGCGCTGGGTGCCGTCGTCGCTCGACCTGCGCGTCGCCCGGGAGAACTCCCGGCTCGACCAGACGTACAACACCCCCGCGCTGGCCACGCTGTTCCTCTTCGCCGACCAGGTGGAGTGGATGCTGGGCCACGGCGGCCTGGAGTGGGCAGCGTCCCGCTGCGATCGGTCGGCAGAACACCTCTACGGGTGGGCCGAGGCCTCGCCCTACGCGTGGCCGTTCGTGGCCAAGCCCGACGAGCGCAGCCATGTCGTGGGCACGATCGACTTCGTGCCCGACGTGCCGGCCGCCACCGTGGCGAGCGTGTTGCGTTCGAACGGGATCGTCGACACCGAGCCCTACCGCAAGCTGGGTCGCAACCAGCTGCGGGTGGCCCTGTTCCCGGCTATCGAGCCTGACGACGTGGCCGCCCTGACCGCGTGCATCGACCACATCGTGTCCGCCCTTTCGTAGCTTCTTCGGCATCGCCCGCCGAAGCTCCCTGGTCATCCGGCCGGCCTCGCCGGCCGGCCTGGCCGTCGCCCCGGCGAGGAGCCACACGAAGCGGTACGGCCGCCAGCCCTGGTTCAGCGCCTCGCGGTCGCGCCGACGATCGGTGGCCATCTGGTCCATCCGGCTGTGCCATCGCCGGCCGTCACCCTCCACGATGATCCTGTGGTCAGGAAACGCAAGATCCACTCGCTCCTTGGCCTTCTCGCGCCAGGGCAGGACGTACTGCCTGACAGGCGCAGGCAGCGCCCCGTCGGCCAACACCTCGAGCAGCCGGCATTCGAGCAAGCTCTCCGGCGGAACGTAACCCGGTCCGCGAGGCACGAGGAGTTGGCCGAGTTGCCGCATGCCGGGCTTCCTGGGCCGGCGAAGCTGGTCATAGAGCGAACGAACTTCCTCGACGCGGCAGATGCGCCTGACGTGAGCATCATCGATCGATCGTCCGAGGCGCTCCTGGTGGGCTACCGCCGACAGATCGAAGAGTGTGCGGGCCACCGTCGTCACCGGAAGGCCGTCAGCCCTTGTGACATGCGCCGGCCGGAGGTCGGTCGACTGGTGCACCCGCCGGAGCCGGCTCCATCGCTCGTGATCGCCGTGCGCGACGGTGAGGGTCACCGGTCCGGGCGGGAACAGGAGCAATCCGTGGAGGGCCGCTGCCGCTTCGTGCGAGACCACCGAGGCCGGCCCGATATCGAGATGGGCAAGCCACAGCGAGCGGCGCCAGGACCTGGGCAAGCCCGGTAGCGCGTAGACACCGGGGGCCGCCTTCTCCCAGCGTGGCGCACCCAACCGCTGCTTGATGAAGTCGTCGGTCCCACCGAGGGCGAGAACCTGCGGGCGGGAGATCAAGCCGTACTGCCGGCTTGCGAGCTCGGCGATGTGCTGATCGAGCATGCCCGTTGGTCCAGCACCGGGGTGTGACACCCGCCTTGGGAGTACATAGGGGGCTGAAAAGGCCCGCTATGTACTGCAACGGCGGGGGCGTCGGGGCGTGGGGCTAGCCGCCGCTGACGTCCTCGGGACGGCCCTTGCCGGCGGAGATGAACGGCATCATGGCCCGCAGCTCGGCGCCCACCTTCTCGATGGGGTGCTCCTTGCCGGCGGCCCGCAGCTCCTCGAAGCGGGCCCGCCCGGCGCGGTTCTCGGCGATCCACTCCTCGGCGAACCTGCCCGAGCGGATCTCCTCGAGGATGCGGCCCATCTCGGCCTTGACGGCGTCGTTGATGATGCGCGGGCCCCGGGTGAGATCGCCGTACTCGGCGGTGTCGGAGATGGAGAAGCGCATGCCGGCGATGCCGTTCTCGTACATGAGGTCGACGATGAGCTTGAGCTCGTGCAGGCACTCGAAGTAGGCGGACTCGGGCTGGTAGCCGGCGCCGACGAGCGTCTCGTAGCCGGCCATCACCAGCGCGGTGACGCCGCCACACAGCACGACCTGTTCGCCGAACAGGTCGGTCTCGGTCTCCTCCTCGAAGGTGGTCTCGAGCACGCCGGCCCGGGTGGCGCCGATGGCATGGGCGTACGACAGCGCCAGGTCCCGGGCCTTGCCCGAGGCGTCCTGGGCCACGGCGATGAGCGACGGCACGCCGCCGCCCTCGGTGAAGGTGCGGCGCACGAGGTGCCCGGGGCCCTTCGGGGCCACCATGGCGGCGTCCACGCCTGGAGGCGGGGTGATGAGGCCGAAGCGGATGTTGAACCCATGGGCGAAGAACAGGGCGTCCCCGTCGGAGAGGTTCGGGGCGATGGACTCGTCGTACACCGCCTGCTGCTCGGTGTCGGGGAGCAGGATCATGACGAGGTCGGCCTCGGCGCTGGCCTGGGCGACCGAGCGGACGGCCAGCCCGGCGGCTTCGGCCTTGGCCCTCGAGGAGGAGCCCTCGCGCAGGCCGACCCGCACGTCGATGCCCGAGTCCTTCAGGTTGAGGGCGTGGGCGTGGCCCTGCGAGCCGTACCCGATGACGGCGACCTTGCGGCCGGCGATCAGCCCGGCATCGGCGTCGTTCTCGTAGGAGATCTTGGCGACCATCAGTTATCCGACCTTTCCGCTCACGCTGCGCAGGCGCGGTGCCTGGCGCTCCAACTTGGGCAGCGCCACCCGGCCGGTGCGCTGCACCTCCACGATGCCATACGGCCTCATGAGTTCCTCGAAGTCGTCGACCTTCTGCGGCGTGCCGGCCAGCATGATGGTCAGCTTCTCCGGCCCCACATCCACGATCTTGCCCTCGAACACCTGCACGAGCTCGATGACCTGGCCGCGGCTTCCCCCGGCGTCGGCCCGCACGCTCAGGAGCACGAGCTCACGCTCGACCGACTCGTCGGGTGCCAGCTCGTTGATCTCCACCACGTTGACGAGCTTGTTCAGCTGCTTGGTGATCTGCTCGAGGGGCTTGGACTCCACATCGACCACGATGGTGATGCGGGAGAAGCGTTCGTCGTCGGTGGGGGCCACGGCCAGCGAGTAGATGTTGAAGCCGCGACGGGCGAACAGCGAGGCGACCCGGGTGAGGACGCCGGCCTTGTTCTCGACCAGGACCGACAGCGTGTGGTGCTTGAGAGCGGTGGCCGCGGGTGACATCAGCGCCCGCCCTCCCCTTGCGAGGGGTCGAGGATGACCAGGTCGTTGGACGTCCCGGCCGCCACCATGGGGTACACCTTCTCGGAGCTGTCGGTGCGAAAGTCGATGACGACGGGCCGGTCGTCGATCTCGTTGGCCTTCTCGATGGCGGGCAGCACCTCCTCGGGGTGCTCCACCTTGAGCCCCACGCAACCCATGGCTTCCGCCCACTTCACGTAGTCCGGCAGGTCCGGCGACAGGTACACCTCCGAGTAGCGCTCCTCGTAGAACAGCTCCTGCCACTGGCGCACCATGCCCAGATAGGCGTTGTTGAGGATGGCGATCTTCACGGGGATGCGCTCGCTCGAGGCGGTGACGAGCTCCTGGGCCGTCATCTGGAAGCAGCCGTCGCCGTCGACGGCCCACACCATGCGGTCGGGCCGACCCACCTTGGCCCCGATGGCAGCGGGGACGGCGAAGCCCATGGTGCCCAGGCCCCCGGAGTTGACCCAGGTGTAGGGGTGGTTGAACTTCCAGTACTGCGACGCCCACATCTGGTGCTGGCCGACACCCGAGCACACGATGGCGTCGTCGGGGGTGGCGTCCCGCAGCTGCTCGATGACGAACTGGGGCTTGAGGCTGCCACCCTCGTCCCACGACTGGTCGTAGTGCAGCGGGAACTGCTCCTGCCACGCGTGCACCTGGGCGATCCAATCCTTCCGGTCAGCCTGGCTCTCGGAGCCGCCCATGGCGTTGATGGCCTTGACCAGCTCCTCGATCACCAGACGGCAGTCGCCGGCGATGCCCACGTCGGCGCGTCGCACCTTGCCGAGCTCGGCGGGGTCGATGTCGACGTGGATGATCTTGGCCTCCGGGGCGAAGGCCGGCACCTTGCCGGTCACGCGGTCGTCGAAGCGGCTGCCGAGGGCGATGAGCAGGTCGGACCTCTGCATGGCGGTGACGGCCGTGTAGTTGCCGTGCATGCCGGGCATGCCCAGGCACAGGTCGTGGTCGTCGGGGAAGGCGCCGCGGGCCATGAGGGTGGTGACGACGGGGATGCCGGTGACGTCGACCAGCTGTTTCAGCGCCTCTGCGGCCCGGGCCTTGAGGATCCCCCCGCCGGCGTAGATGACCGGACGACGGCTCTCGCCGATCATGCGGGCCGCCTCCTTGATGAGGTGCGGCTCGCCGATGGTGGCGGGCTTGTAGCCGGGCAGGTCCACCGAGTCGGGCCAGTACCAGTCCATCGTCTGGCTGGCGCTGACGTCCTTGGGGATGTCGATCAGCACCGGTCCGGGGCGGCCGCTGGTGGCCACGTGGAAGGCCTCCCGCACGATCTGGGGGATGTCGGCGGCATCCGTGACCAGCCAGTTGTGCTTGGTGACCGACATGGTGATCCCGGTGGTGTCGCACTCCTGGAAGGCGTCGGTGCCGATGGCGGCCAGGCCGACCTGGCCGGTGATGACGACCATGGGGATGGAGTCCAGGTAGGCGTCGCACAGCGGGGTGACGATGTTGGTGGCGGCGGGCCCGCTGGTGACCATGGCCACGCCGGGGCGGCCGGTGACGTGGGCGTAGCCCTCGGCCATGTGCCCCGCCCCCTGCTCGTGACGCACGAGGATGTGGCGGATGGTCGAGTCGATGATCGGGTCGTACACCGGGAGGATGGCGCCGCCGGGCAGGCCGAACATGACCTCCACGCCCTCCATCTCCAGGCTCTTGATGAGGGCCTGCGCCCCGGTCAGCTTCATGGTTGATTGCTCCTTGGTTCAGAAAAGGAAACGACCTCCCGGCTGGGAGGTCGTGGGCGCACGCGGGAGGCTGCGTGCGCTAGGTGATGAGTACGAGGGTGCGAGGGGCGGACATCGGCTGCCATTGTGGCACTCGCGTACGAGTCCGGCAACCGCGGTCCGTACGATCGTGTCATGAGGGTACGGCGGGCGGCGGCGGCGGCTCTGATGGGCGCCCTCGGGCTCGGTGGCTGTTCATCGGGATCGAAGACGGCTGCGGGCCCCCACGCCGAGGCCGTCGTCTACGTCGCCGTCGGGGCCAGCGAGACGGTCGGCTTCGGCGCCGACGCGCCCGCCACCCAGGCATGGCCGGAGGTGCTCCGCCGCCGCGCCCTCCCGGACGGCGCCAAGTTCGTCAACCTCGGCATCCCGGGGGCGACGGTGGCCACCGCCCTCGAGCGGCAGCTGGCCGAGGCGGTGCGCCTCTCGCCGACGTTGGTCACGGTGTGGCTCAACGTCAACGACCTCATCGCCCGGGTCCCGCTGGCGACCTACGAGAGCCAGTTGACCAAGCTCGTGCACGGCTTGCGCCGGAGCGGTGCCACGCGCGTGCTGGTGGCCAACACGCCGCCGCTCGACCGCCTGCCCGCCTACCTGGCCTGCCTCCCGAACCCGCGGCCGGCGTCGGGCGCGCGGTGCCCGTTGCCCGCCGGCTTCGTCCCCAGCCCCGAGCTCGTGCGCCTCGGCGTGGGCGCCTACAACAAGGTGATCGCCGAGGTGGCCGCCGCAGAGGGGGCCGAGGTGGTGGACCTCCACGCCGCCGGGCTGGCGGTCCGCTCCGCTGGGCGTGAGGCGTCGCTGTTCGGGGCCGACGGCTTCCACCCCAGCACCGCCGGCCACGAGGCCGTGGCCGAGGCCTTCGCGGCTGTGGTTGACCGGGGATGAAAAGCATCGTTAGTGTGTGACGCGTGGGTTCCCGGTCAGCCGCCGCTGCTCTGGTAGCGCTCGTGCTCGTCGCCGGCGCCTGCTCCGGCGGCGGCGACCCCCCGGTTGCCGAGGAACCGACGCCGGTCTCGGGCGACCGCCGTGGCACCACCACCACCTCCACCACGCCGATCGACGTCAGCACCATCCCCGAGAAGATCGACGAGCCCTACATCAACGCGGTCCTGAAGGCCCTCGACGAAGTCGATGCTCAGGCGACAAAGATCATCGTCCAGAAAAAGCAGCTGGTGCCCGCGGCCGCAGAGCACCTTCTCGCCATCTACAACACCGAGGAGTTGGACGAGCAGGTCGAGGTCTGGCTGACGACGATCAAGAACGGCTTCAAGAACGTCTCATCTGACCCAGGCGCCAGGAGGACCACCGTCACCAAGATCGTCTCCTCTTCGCCGAACTGCATATACGCGGAGGTCGAGCAGGACTTCTCGGCCACTGCTGTCAACGCCCCCCCACCGAACCGTGCGTTTGTGCAACTCGTGCCCCTGGCCCCAGAGCGCAACGCCAAAGATCTGAACCCCACAGCGTGGATGATCCACGATGAAGGGAACCGGCCGGTCGCCGCGACACCGAGGGATCCATGCGCCGCCTGATTGTCGCCGTTTCAGTGGTCACCATGCTCACCACGGGCACAAGTCCTGTGTTCTCAGCTGGCAGTGAAACAACCGAGGCGTCGTCTTCCGGAGAGCGCCATACTGTTCAGCGAGGCAAGGGCGGCGATTCAGTGCAGACGACGGTGACCGGGGGAGCACCGGGGAGTTCTCGGGACACGCAGCAGTCCACCGCTGGGCAGCGGGTCCGGAAAGCCAAACATCAGGGGCAGGTCTTCTATGCGAGGCGGCCGCGGATCGGCATGCTCCCAGACGGGACGCCGTGCCTCACGATCGCTCGCATCCCGGCGGAGAGTGCCGCCCAGGCGGGAGCGATAGAAGACACCGGCAACATTCTCTGGGAGTACCAGTACGCCAACTACCCGCCATGCCCGGGAGCCGCACGGGTGGCGCCGCCGCCGTCGCCGGCGGTGATCGCCGGCGACTTCTGGCGGGTCGAGCTCGAGGACCGGCTGGACAAGCCCAAGCCGAGGATCGCTCCTGGGTACATGCTGGCCGGCAAGCTCGGGTACCTGGAGACCAACACCAAGCTGGCCGAGCGCTTCGAGCACCAGACACCGCTCGGCCTGCTGGTGATCAACGCCACGGGCCAGATCTTCGTCGACTGGGGCGACGACACCGGGATGTCAGGCCCGTACCGCAGCGCCGGCAAGCCTTGGCCCGACGGCACCATCACCCACTCGTGGAGCAACGCCGACCACTACGACGTCGTGGTGACCGAACGCTGGACGGCCACCTGGGAGCTGGCCGGCCGCAAGGGCAGCCTCGACGGGCTGAGCACCGAGGGGCGGATCGAGGACTTCGAGGTCCGCCAGCTCCAGGCTGTGCGCAACCGCTGACACGCCGGAGACGGGCAGAACTCCTTTGTTTTCAAGGGTTTCTGCTTGACGTCGTGATCGAACAGATGTACGATGATGACATGGTTTCAGCGCTGGCGGCAGCCATCGAGGAGGTGGAGATCGGCCCCTTCGGCGAGGACATCGTCGAGGCCATCGCGGCCATGGAGCGCCTGGCGGCCAAGATCACCGAGAGCGTCGCTGCGTTCGACAAGGCGGGGATGTGGGCCGTCGATGGCGCCACCTGCCTCACCGCCTGGCTGCGCCACCGGGCCCGCATGAGCGCTGCATCGGCATCCTCGATGTCGCGCACGGCCCGGCGCCTGCGGGAGCTCCCCGTCACCGCCGCGGCGTGGCGGGACGGCTCGTTGTCGAGCGGCCAGGTGCAGGTGGTGGTGGCCAACGTGAAGGACGAGGCTGCCGAGCTGTTCGCCGAGCACGAGGCCGAGGTGGTGCCGGCGCTGGTGGAGCTGTCGGTGGCCGATGCCGCCTCGGCCATGCAGGCCTGGGCGGCGCGAGCGAAGGCCTTGGCCGATCCCCCGGATCCCACCCCGGCGGCCTCGGAGCTGCACCTGTCCAAGCTGCTGGACGACCGCCGCCGCCTCGACGGCTCCTATGACTCGCTCGCTGGAGCAGTGCTCGAAGCCGCCCTGCGCCTGGCCACCTCCCCCGACGCCGAGGGCGAGCAGCGCTGTGCCAAGCAGCGGCGAGCCGATGCCCTCACCGACATCTGCCGGTTCTTCTTGGACCACCAGGGCGCCCAGCCCGTGGGCCGGGCCCGGCCCCATCTCAACGTGGTGGTCGACTACGAGGACCTGCTGGAAGCCATGCCCGGTCGCATGGCCCACGGCGGGCCCGTGCCCTCCGAAACCGTCGCTGCGCTGTTGTGCGACGCCAAGGTCCATCGCGTCGTGACCCAGGGCCGCTCGGTGATCCTGGACTACGGCACCGCCACCCGCACCATCTCCGACGCCCTCTTCGCCGCCCTGGTGCTGCGAGACCAGCACTGCCGCCACCCCGGCTGTGATCGCCCGCCATGGTGGTGCGAAGGCCACCACGTCATCCCGGTGGAGGCCGACGGGCCGACCAACCTCGCCAACCTCGTCCTCAAGTGCTCCCGCCACCACCATCTCGGCCATAGACCGGGGTGGTCGGAGAAGCTGGAGCCCGACGGCACGCTGGTCATCACCGATCCCCAAGGCCGCACCTTCACGACGCATCCACCCGGTGTTCGGGTGCCGGCGTTCGCGGCTGCCTGACGCTACGGCCCGGTTACCGCCCCGCGCTCGGCGCCGGTGACCAGGCGGGCGTACTTGGCCAGCACGCCGGTCGTGTACCGGGGCTCAGGGAGCTTCCAGTCGAGGCGGCGGCGGGCCAGCTCGGCCTCGTCGACGGCCAGGTCGATGCGCCGGGCGGCCACGTCGATCACGATGCGGTCGCCGTCGCGCACGAACGCGATCGGCCCGCCGTCGACCCCTTCGGGGGCGACATGGCCGACGCAGAACCCGTGGGTCCCGCCGGAGAACCGACCGTCGGTGAGGAGGGCGCAGTCGCCGCCCCGGCCGGCGCCTTTCATGGCGCCCGTCACCGCCAGCATCTCCCGCATGCCGGGACCACCCTTGGGCCCCTCGTAGCGGATCACCAGCACGGTGCCCGGGGTGATCGACCCGGCCAGGACGGCGTCGAGGGCGCCCTGCTCGCCGTCGAACACCCGGGCCGTCCCCTCGAAGCGGTCGACGTCGATCCCGGCCACCTTCACCACCGCCCCGGCCGGCGCCAGCGAGCCCGACAGGATGGCGATGCCGCCATCGACGTGGATGGGCGCCGACAGGGGATGGACGACGGCGCCGTCAGGTGCCGGCGGGTTCAGCGCCTGGAGGTTCTCGGCCACGGTACGACCGGTCACGGTGAGGCAGCCGCCGTGCAACAAGCCGGCGTCGAGCAGCTCCCGCATGATGACCGGCACCCCGCCGATGCGGTCGAGGTCGGTCATGTGGTACCGGCCGTGCGGCCTGGTGTCGGCCAGGTGCGGCACCCGCCGGCCCACGCGGTCGAAGTCCTCCAACGTCAGCTCGACCTGCGCCTCGTTGGCGATGGCCAGGAGGTGGAGCACGGCGTTGGTGGAACCACCCAGCGCCATGGCCACGGCTATGGCGTTCTCGAACGCCTCCTTGGTCATGATCTGGCGGGGCCGGATGCCTGCCTCGAGCATGGCCATCACCGCCTCACCGCAGCCGTGAGCCACCTCCTCCCGGCGGGGGTCGACGGCGGGCGGGGTGGCGCTTCCCGGCAGGGACATGCCGAGGGCCTCGCCGACCGCGGCCATGGTGTTGGCCGTGAACATGCCGGCGCAGCTGCCCTCGGTGGGGCAGGCGTGGCGCTCGATCAAGGCCAGCTCCTCGTCGGTGAGCGCTCCCGCCGCCCGCCCACCCACGCCCTCGAAGACGCTCACGATGTCGAGAGCACGACCGGAAGCGTCGCCGGGGATGCGGCCGGTGAGGATGCTGCCGCCGTAGAGGAAGACCGAGGGCAGGTTCAGCCGGGCCGACGCCATGAGCATCCCGGGGAGGGACTTGTCGCAGCCGGCGAGGGTGACCATGGCGTCGAAGCGCTCGGCGTGCATCACCGTCTCCACCGAGTCGGCGATCACCTCCCGGCTGACGAGCGAGGCGCGCATGCCCTCGTGGCCCATCGAGATGCCGTCGCTCACGGCGATGGTGACGAACTCCAGGGGGAAGCCACCCGCCGCCCGCACCCCCTCCTTGGCGTGCTGGGCCAAGCGGGCCAGCGGCATGTTGCAGGGTGTCACCTCGTTCCACGACGAGGCCACGCCCACCTGGGCCTTGCCGAAATCCTCGTCGGTCATCCCGACGGCCCGCAGCATGGCCCGGGCCGGCGCCCGCTCGTACCCCTCGGTCACCTCCCGCGAACGGGGCCTCATGTCGCTCGGCATGGCCACGAGAATAGGGGGTGGTGAGCGACAAGGAGCGGTGGCCGCCACCGCGACGCACCCGCTCCCAGTCATCGTGTTCCGTTCGGTCGTGCAAACGCATGAAGAGCTCTCCCGCGGATGCATGTGGCTCCCCCGGCTCGTACCCTGGAAGGTGTGGAAGTGTCCCCCGCACGCATCCTGCTCGTCGATGACCACCGCGTGTTCCTGGACGCGCTGGCGGCGATACTCAACGCTGAGCCGGACCTCCAGGTGGTGGGCATGGCCACCTCCGCGGCACAGGCCGAAGCGATCGCCGACGTCCAGAACCCGGAGCTGATACTGCTGGACGTCGACCTCGGCACCACTGACGGTATCCAGCTCGCGCAGAAGCTCCGGGAGGACCATCCCCAAGCTCGCGTCGCCATCCTCACCTGCCATGAAGACGCCGAGACCGCCTGTGCCGCCGTGCGCGCCGGGGCCTCCGCGGTGATGAGCAAGGGCCTTGCCGTCGAGGACCTACTCCGGGTCGTGCGGGGCGTGCACCGGGGCGAAAGCTGGATACCGCCGAGGACTCTGACCGATGTCCTTCGATCGCTGCTGTCCGACTCCAACCAGCTCAGCCCGGAGGAGGAGAAGGTGGCTAGCCTCAGTGATCGCGAGCGAGAGGTGCTCGCGTGCCTGGTCGCCGGCCACGACAAGGCCCACATCGCCCGGCAGCTGTACGTTTCGCCCAACACGGTTCGTACCCACGTGCGCAACGTGCTGAAAAAGCTCGGCGCCCATTCGAGTCTCGAGGCCGTTGCTGTCGCCTATCGGGCTGGCCTTCGAGCGACAGTCCGGGGCTGAGTCCTGCCTGGGGCACCGACCAGGACCCGGGTGCCGAACATCGGCCAGCCCCACTGGCCCCTGTCCGCAGGCGTCAGGCCGTGTCGGAGCGGCGCACGGGCACTTCCATGGTCACGAGGCCTTCATGAATGGCGAGGGCCACCGCCTCGAGCTTGGAGTGCGCTCCCAGCTTCATGAGGATGTTCTGGATGTGCGTGCGGACGGTCGAGTACCGCACCCCCATCTCCGAGGCCACTTCGGCGGAGCTCCGACCCCGCACGAGATGCGCCAGAACTTCCCGCTCTCGTGCCGTGAGGAATCGGGCCAGCTCCTGGACAGGTGTCCCTGGCGCGGGTACGAGCTCGGCGAGGGTCGTCAGCGCCGAGCCCTGCACCACCATCTCGCCCCGGTGCACACGATCGAGCACTGAGAGGATCGCCTCGAGCGCCTCGCCTTTGGCCACCACACCTCGGGCGCCGGCCGCGAGAGCGCAGTTGAAGAGGACCGGGTCGGTCGAGCCGGACAGCACGACGACTCGGGTCTGCGGAGACGTGAAGACGATCTCGGCGATGGCATCGATGGCGCTGCCGTCGGGAAAGTGCAGGTCGAGCAGGCACACGTCGACGGGCTGGTCGGGCGGTCGGGTGCGGACAGCGACAACGGCTTCGTCCGGCCTCGAGGCGCACGCGGCCACCCGGTAGCCACGGGCCCGGAGGACGACGGCCAGGGCCTCGGTGAAAAGCTGATGATCGTCACAGATGACGACGTTCACGATGCCCTGCCTTCGCCTTCCCCGGACATCTGGGGACCGAACCACTCATCCAGTCCTGTCCGTTTGACGAGGTCGATGCGAGGGGGCGGCAGGACGACCGCAACCAGAGCTCCTCCCAACGCGCCCTCGCCGACCTCCACCACCCCCCCGTGCCGTTTGGCCGTGGCCCGCACGATCGACAACCCCAGCGCGGCCGCGCCTGGCTCGCCCTGGCCGAATCCGGGCCCCGAGTCCGCCACCTCCAGGCGGACCTCCTTCTCGGTGCCGGAGATGGAGACGAGAACATCGCCCTTCGGGCCCGACGCCCGGCAGGCGTTGTCCAACAGGTTCCAGAGAATCCGGCGGGCGTCGGCGTCATCGATCTCGACGACGGTCCGCTCCGCGAGGATGTGGATCCCGGCATGGGTCACCTGCGCGCTGCGCACGACCTCAGTGGCGACGCGGTCGAGCCGGAGCAGCGGCGACCTGCCGCCGTCTCCTGTCATGACATGGCGACAGAGCTCGGAGATCCGCCTCGCCTCTGAGGCGATCTGCCCGAGCCGGGCGACGGCCTGTGGTGGCAGCTCGCACTCGACCTGGACGGCGGCGACGAGCGCGTCGATGACCGCCGCGGGGTGGCGCAGATCGTGACACAGCGCCCGCAGTCCGAGGACGTCCCCCTCCTCGGCGGATGGCCTCTCCGCCGGAAGGGCGGCACGCGGCGCGATAGCCGCCCTCGGCTTCGTTCCCCCGCGTCTCCAACCGTTGCCCGTCACGACATCCCTTCGATCTCCAGGAGCCGCCCGCCCGTTCCTTCAGCGAACGACGCTTTCCCCTTTTGACACTGAGAGTGGTTGATGTGGGCCGCTGCCGAGCAAAAACCCGACTTCAGAGCTGACATCGGCACTAACAGGGAGAGTATCCCCTCGGTGAGTGGTTGTCAACCACAGGTTCGCCCCGGGCTCCTGGCACACGAAGGTGCATCGTCGGCCGTCTGCGAGGGGCTAGGTGAGGACGGAGATGCCAACACCGATCACACGGTGAAGCCGTTAGCTCTGTTCCGTCTTCCGGCGCGACACCCGTACGGCGGCGTACCCGGCGAAGAGAGCGAGGGCTCCGAGCGTCGCGAGCTGCAAGGCGTCCAACCCCGTGCGGGCCAGGCCCGCCCGCTCGACCGTGGTGCCGAGGACCCTCGCCCTGCGATCGGCGTTGGTGCCCCGAGTGGGCGACGCTGCGGCCCGGGCCCGGCGAGTGCGGGTCCCGTCGTCCGTCGCCCGGCTGCGCTCGATGGTCTCACCGAGGACGGCAAGGCGGCTGTTCGAGTTGAGGTTGCCGGGCGTGATGCCGGATGCCTCGTTCTGCGCGTCTCGTGTGCCGTCGACGGAGGTCGAATCGTCGGCGGGCACCGTCGTGGTGGTCGTCGGAGCGGTGGTCGTCGGAGCCACGGTGGTCGTCGTGACCGTGGGGGCGACGGCACACTTGATCCAGACGACCTTGGTCTTCGACCCTCCGGGAGCGCCCTCGGCCTTCGCCTCGACTCTCAGGTGATAGCCGTTCTTGGTGGGAGCGGCGCCGGCAGCGGCCAGCAGAGCCGCGATGTCGCCGTAGGTCTTGACGGCGTTGCCGTCGTTGTCCATCCTCACTCTTCCGCCGGTGAAGGGCGCAGATCGGGTGGGAGCCTGGCCACTGAAGGTGACGGTGACCCACTGGTCGGGATCGAAGTTGAAGAACTTGACGGAGAGCGGGCAGCCGTGCGTCTCGTTGTTGCGGCGGTCGAGGCCGGCCCCATCGAAATCGACCTTGATGGTCCCGTTGTTGCCTGGGGGAGCCGTCCCGGCGCCTTGGCCCTGGTCCTGGTTGCCCTGGTCCTGGTTGCCCTGGTCCTGGTTGCCCTGGTCCTGGTTGCCCTGGCCCTGGCCCTGGCCCTGGCCCTGGCCCTGGTCCTGGTCCTGGCCCTGGCCCTGATTGTGGTCCTGGTTGGCCGCGCCCTCGTTGGCCGCAGCCCCCTGGCCGGCGTTGCCGGTACCGGGGTTCCCCTGGCCCGGACCGTTCCCCGGACTGGCGTGCCCGGGGTCGGCCCCCACGTTGGCCTGGCCGGCCGCCGGTGCGGAGGTGCCCGCCTTGGCCTGGCCGTTGCCGTTGCCGCCGGCGTTGCCGTGCGCGGGCGGATCAGCGGCGAACACCGCCGGCGCCGAGGCCAACAGCACGCCGGCGCTCAACGAGCAGCACAGCAGCAGTTGGCGATTGAGTTTTCCCATCACTCCTACTCCTTCGTCACGGTGGCTGGTCAGGCCGGGGCCATGTTCCCGCGCAGCGCGCGACCAAAACGCAGAATGTGAGAAGACAGAACGCCGGTTGTTGAACACAGCGCTAAAGGTACCACGGACAGTGGTCGATTACAAGGAGCCCAGGGAAAGAAGCTGCTCCTCGGCCGTCGAGCGGAACGAGATGGCGCCAAAGCTCCCTTCGGTGCGTGACTGCTCCCGCACCACCAGCCGGCGGCCCTCGGCCACCCACAGCGTCTGCGTTCCGCGGGAGGCGATGTCACCGGTCGTCGCCAGGGCGGCCCGGACGACGACGGCAGGCACTGCGTCCGAGCCCACCTGGACCGACTCCGTCCGCTCGATCCGGAGGTTGCCCTCCACCGTGGTCTTGCCGTCGGTGGACGTCATGCGCCAGGACCACGTGCGGCCCGCGGCTGCGCCGTAGGGGAAGGCCAGGACCGGCGGTGAGGGCCGGAACTCCTTGGCCAGGCCCTGCTCGGTCACCTCGAGGACCACGATGTAGATGCCGTCGGCCTGGAACCGCAGCACCTGCTCGGTGGACCGGTTGTCGCCCTCCCGCAGGCTGTGCTGGTCGGCGCCGGCCGGCGGGTCCACGATGAGGACCGACTCTCCGCTCCGCCGTTGCTCACCGGTGAGGCCGGCCGAGAAGGTGCCGGTGCTGGCGTAGCGGTAGCGCCCCGGGCGAGTGGCGGCGGCGCCCGACGGTGCGGGAGCGGCGGCTGCGCCGCCCGTGGCCTCGGCGCGGCTCGTCGACGTGGTCGACGTGGCGCGGCGGGCGCCACCGGCTGTGGTGGTCGCGGCGGCACTGCCGGCGACCGGCGCCGTGGTCGCTGCCTCGCCCCCCGACGCCGTGGCAGGGACGGCAGTCGTAGAGGAGCTGGCGGCCTGGCCCCGGATGGTGGGAGAGCCGTCCTCCGCACCACCGCCGCTGTCGCCGCCACAGGCGGCGAGGGTCGCGAGGGCCACCGCCATGGCGATGGTCGCTCCCATGCCACGGCGCCTCGACCGCCGGGTCACGAAAGCTCTGCGCGCTCCTGCAACAGCGCCGTCACCGCCCGGCCGTCGGCCTTGCCCTGGGTGGCCTTCATGACCTTCCCCACGAAGAAGCCGGTCACCTTGGCGTCGCCTCCCCGAAACCGCTCCCACTCGCCCGGGTGGGCGGCGATGAGGGCGTCCACCTGCGCCGCCACCTCGGCGGCCTCCATGGCCTTGAACCCCCGGGCTGCGGCCAGCTCCTCGGGATCGCCCCCGCTGGCCAGCATCTCGGCCAGGACCTGCTTGGCCTGGGTGGCGGTGAGCTTGCCGGCGTCCTCCAGCAGCAGGAGCTTGGTGAAGGCGGCCGGATCCAGCCGGCGGGCGCCGTCGAGATCCGCGGCCACCTCGTTGGCCGCCCGGTTGACGGCGCGGCGGCCGTCCGCCCCGGCCGAGATGGCGGCCAACACCAGTGTGTCGAGGTCCAGCTCGACGACGGTGGCCACGCCGGCGGGCGACAGGCCCGCGGCCCTGGCCAGTCGCTCCCGGCGGGCCGCGGGCAGCATGGGCAGGGCCCGGCGGACCTCGTCCCGCCACGCCTCGCCGGGGTCGACGGGCACCAGGTCGGGCTCCGGGAAGTACCGGTAGTCGTAGGCCTCCTCCTTGGAGCGACCGGACACCGTGCGTCCTTGGGCCTCGTTCCAGTGCCGGGTCTCCTGCACGACCCGCTCGCCGGCCTGGAGCAGTTCCCACTGGCGGGCGGCCTCGTGGTCGATGGCGCGGCCGAGTGAGCGCAGCGAGTTGAGGTTCTTGACCTCGCAGCGGGTCCCGAGCTGGTCGCTGCCGGCGGGGCGGACCGAAACGTTGGCGTCGACCCGCAGAGACCCCTCCTCCATCTTGCCGTCGGAGGCACCGATGGCGACCAGGATGGCCCGAAGCTCGCTCACGTAGGCCCGGGCCTGCTCGGCCGAGCGGATGTCGGGGCGGCTCACGATCTCCACCAGGGGGACGCCGGCCCGGTTGTAGTCGACGAGGGAGTAGTCGGCGTTGTGGATTCGCCCGTCGCCGCCGACGTGGCGGTTGGAGCCGGTGTCCTCCTCCAGGTGGGCCCGCTCGATGCCCACGCGGGACCCATCGGGCAGCTCCAGCCAGCCGTCGACGTTGATGGGCTCGTCGTACTGGCTGACCTGGTAGTCCTTGGGCATGTCCGGATAGAAGTAGTTCTTGCGGTGGAAGATGCTGCGGCGCACCTCGCAGTGGAGGGCTTCACCGATGCGCATGGCCAGCTCCACGGCCCGGGCGTTGAGCACCGGGAGCGACCCGGGCAGCCCGAGGCAGACGGGGCACACGTTGGTGTTCGGGTCGTCGCCGAAGGCGTTGCGGCAGGCGCAGAACAGCTTGGTGGCCGTGCGCAGCTCGCAGTGGACCTCCAACCCGACAACTGTCTCATAGGCCCGCCGGGGCCCCAACCCCGGCTCCTCGCCGAAGGCGGGGGGCCCATCCCCACCCGGCGCCGTCTCATAGGCCCGCCGGGGCCCCAACCCCTCGCCGCTGGGCCCGACCTGCTCGCTCACGCCGGCGCCGCCTTCTCGAGCGCCGCCGCCACCCGGAACATCACGGGCTCACCCAGGCTCGGGGCCATGACCTGCACGCCGACGGGCAGGCCGTCGTCGCCGGTGCCGAAGGGCACGCTCATGGCCGGGTGGCCGGCCAGGTTGGACGGGATGGTGCACACGTCGCTCAGGTACATGGCCAGGGGGTTCTCGCTCTTGGACCCGAGCGGGAAGGCGGTCGTCGGCGACGTGGGCGACACCAGCACGTCGAAGCTGGCGTAGGCGGCCTCGAAGTCGGCGATGATGAGCGTGCGCACCCGCTGGGCCTGGCCGTAGTAGGCGTCGTAGTAGCCGGCGGACAGGGCGTAGGTGCCGAGCATGATGCGCCGCTTGACCTCGGGGCCGAAGCCGGCGGCCCGGGTTGCGCCGTACATGGCGCCGATGTCGTTTCCGTCAACCCGCAGGCCGTAGCGCACGCCGTCGTAGCGGGCCAGGTTGCTCGAGGCCTCCGCCGGGGCGATGAGGTAGTAGGCGGGCAGCCCGTGGATGGTGGCCGGGACGGACACCTCGTCCACCTTGGCGCCGGCGCCGGCCAGGGCGTCGCCCGCCTCCTGGAGACGGCGGGCCACGTCGGGGTCCACGCCCTCGGTGAGCTCGCGCACCACACCCACCCGGAGGCCCTCGATGCCGTCGCCGAGGTGGGCGAGGAGGCCGGCGGGCGGGTTGGGGACCGACGTGGAGTCGGCCGGGTCGTGGCCGGCGATGACGTCGAGCAGCAGGGCGGCGTCGGCCACGGTGGCGGCGAAGGGGCCGACCTGGTCGAGCGAGGAGGCGAAGGCGATGAGCCCGTAGCGGCTCACCACTCCGTAGGTGGGCTTCACGCCGACCACGCCACAGAGGGCGGCGGGCTGGCGGATGGACCCCCCGGTGTCGGAGCCCAGGGCGAGGGGGGCCATGCCGGCGGCCACGGCCGCCGCGCTCCCACCGCTGGAGCCGCCGGGGACACGGGTGAAGTCGCGGGGATTGCGGGTGGGGCCGAAGGCGGAGTTCTCAGTCGACGAGCCCATGGCGAACTCGTCGAGGTTGGTCTTGCCCACCACCACCCCGCCGGCCGCCGCCACCCGCTCGACGACGGTGGCGTCGTAGGGCGGGCGCCAGCCTTCGAGGATGCGGCTGCTGCAGGTGGTGGGCACCCCGCGGGTGCACAGGTTGTCCTTCAGGGCCACGGGCACGCCGGCCAGCGGCCCGGGGTCCTCGCCCGCCGCCACCCGGTGGTCCACGGCGTCGGCCGCGGCCCTCGCCTCGTCGGCCAGGACGAGGTTGAAGGCGTGCACCTCGCCGTCGCCCACGGCGATGCGCTCCAGGTGCTCCTCCACCACCTGGCGGGCGGTGAGCTCCCCTCGCCGCACCGCTCCGGCCGTCTCCCGGGCGGTGCCCAGCCCGATGCTCACGGTTCCTCCCCCAGGATGCGAGGGACGCGGAAGCGGTTGTCCTCGGCAGCCGGGGCCATGGCCAGCACCTCGGCCCGGTCGAGGCTGGGCCGGGGCTCGTCGGGGCGCAGCACGTTCACCAGGGGAAGGGGGTGGGCGGTGGGATCGACGCCGGCGGTGTCGAGGGCGGCCACACCGGCGGCGTGCTCGAGCACGTCGCCCAACTGCTCGGTGAACCGGGCGAGCTCGTCTTCGGTGAGGTCGAGACGGGCGAGGCGGGCCACATGGGCGACG
>PJQG01000076.1:0-28265 GCA_002861595.1 Actinomycetota bacterium | reverse complement strand
TGATCCGCTCAGGAGGCGCCATCGTCCTTCGATGCTACGCCGAGCGCCGCCGGCCGAGCTCCGCCCCGGACAAGGGGCAGGACCAGGGCGGCCAGGCCCGCCCGTCGGCGCCCGGTCCGCGGGCGGCTCAGGCGGCGGGCGCGCTGGTGACCCGGCGGGCGAAGGCGACGGTGCGAGCCTCGATGTCGGGGGCGTCCCAGTCCATGGTGGCCACGTGGTAGCTGCGCTCGAGCACGACCCGCTCGACGGGGCCGGAGACCCGGGCCGCGAGGTAGTCGCTGGAGGAGGGGGGGACGACGTGGTCCTTCCTGCTGGTGAAGAGCAGGAGAGGGCAGGTGATGTCGGCCAGCCTCGGGGCCAGCTCGGCGACGCCGGCGAACAGGGACAGCAGCGGCGCAAAGGGCGCTGCGCCGAGGCTGTCCTCGGAAACGTCGGGGCGGGCGATGTCGGAGCTGTAGGCGGGGACGCTGGCGAACCCGGAGGCGATCAGCTGCTCGAGCATGTCCAGGAACGAGTCGGCGACCGGCTCGATCATGGGGTTGACGCACGCGATGCCGGCGATGTCCGGGTGCTGGGCTGCCAGCCAGCAGGTGAGGCTGCCCCCGAGGGACAGCCCGACCACCACGAGCTGGGGGCACCGCCGCGCCAGGTCCTCATGGACACGCTCGACGGCGCCGGACCAGTCGGCCCATCCGGTGGCCAGCAGGTCGTCCATCGTCCCGCCGTGGCCGGGCAGGAGCGGCGCTTCGACGACGAAGCCGGCGGCGGACAGGGCTTCGGCCACGCCCGAGACGGACCGGGGGGTACCGGTGAACCCGTGCAGCACGAGGGCGCCGGGGCCGGGCATGGGCGGTTAGGTTAGGGCCGTGCCCGAGACCTACCCGTTCCTGAGCGACGAGTGGATGGCTGCGGCCCACGCGATCCGCGAGGAGTACGCCGGCCGGCTGGAGGCGGGCAACGCCCCTGAGGTGCGGATGAACCAGATCATCACCGACATGCCCTTCGGCGAGGACACGGTCAACCTGCACATCAACAGCACCGCCGGCGAGATGAGCCTCGCTCCGGGCCACTTGGAGGACCCCGAGGTCAGCGTCACCCTCGACTACGACACAGCCAGAGCCATCTTCCTCGACCCGGCCACCGCCGTGCAGCACTTCATGGCCGGCAAGATCAAGGTGCAGGGCGACATGACCAAGCTCATGGGCCTCATGCAGGCGCCCACGGCCGACCCCGACGCCGTTGAAGTGCAGAGGCGGCTGGCCGAGATCACCGAGTAAGGGCGGCCGGCGCCGGCGCCGGGCGCCGCTCCTTCACGCAAGGCCCGAAAGGGGCGGCGGCACCGGCAGCGGCTGGGGAACGCTGCCTCCAGCTACGCACCCCCTTCGGGCTCTTGCATCCTGTTCTACGGCTGTGGGCGGCGGCGCCGTGAGGGCCATTTCGGGAATGGCCCAATCGGGTGGCGTCCGGGAAGGCGACCGGTCCCCTACCGCACGTAGAGGAAGACGGCGGTACCCCGCTTCGCCTTGGTGCCGGCCTGGGGGTCAGTGAAGATGACCCGGTTGCCCCTCGGCTTTCCTCCGACGCCACTCACGCCGAGGCCCGCGGCCCGCAGGATGTCGGTGGCCTCCTCCACCGTCTTGCCACCCACGTCGGGGACGTCGACGATGTCGGGGCCCTTGGACACGATGATCGTGACCGTCTCGCCCTTGGGGATCCTGGCGCCGGTGCCGGGCGTGGTGGAGATGACGAGGCCCTTCTCCACGTCGCTGTCGAACCTCTCGAGCCGGGCGACCTCCAGCCCCTTGGCCGTGAGCACGGCCTTGGCGTCCTCGAACGTACGGCCGTCGAGGTCAGGCACCTCGATGGGCGCGGGGCCATCGGAGACGATGACGGTGACCTCGGAACCCTTGGGCAGGGAGGCGTTCTTGGGTGACCAGTCGACGACTGCACCCTTGGGCTTCTCCTCGTTGATCTGGGTGACGACCTTGGGCACGAGCCCCACGTCGGCCAGCGCCTTTTCCGCCGCGGCCCGGTCGAGGTCGGCCAGCGGGGGCACGGGGCGGGGCGCCGGCCCCTGGGAGACCACGACGGTGACGGTGCTGCCCTCGCGCAGCGTCCCGAGCGAGGACGGGTCCTGGTCGATGACGGCGCCCTCCTTCAGCTCCTCGTCGAAGCGCTGCCCGCTCACCTTGACCGTGAAGTCCTCGTCCTGGACCGCGGCCTTGGCCTCGGCGATGGTCAGGCCTCGCAGAGCCGGCACCGGGTGGCTCGGGACCCGGGCCCGGGCCACGACGTAGGCCGTGGCGGCGCCGAGGAGCAGGAGGAACACGATCACGGCCACGAACCACGGCCAGCGCCGGGAGGGTCGGGCCGCCGCCGGCAGCAGCCCCGCTTCCCCGGGCCCGACGCCCACGTCCTGCTCGCCGTCGTACACGCCGGCCCGCACGCCCAGCTCGGTGACGTCGCTGTCGTTCAGGCCGAGGAAGACCGTCGGGGTGGCGCCGACGTCGGCGGCGGCAGCTGCCGCGGCCACCATGCGGTCGGTCCTCACCAGCTGGAGCGGGGCAGGCGCCGGAAGCTCTGCGGCCACCTCGTCGAGGGCGGTGGCCAACCGCCGGGCGTCGAGGCGCTGCTCGGGATCGGGAGCGGCGGCCCGCTGGAGCACGGGCCCGAGGGGGCCGAGCTCCGGAGGCGCCTCCAGGGTGGCGCCCACCCGGGCCATGAGGGTGGCGATGGTGGTGTCGGCCGAGAACGGCACCCGGCCGGTGACCGCTTCCACGAGCACCAGGGCCAGCGCGTAGACGTCGGCCTTGCCGTCCACGGACCTGCCCTGGGCCTGCTCCGGCGAGGCGTAGCGGGCCGTGCCCAGGATGGCGCCGGCCGGCTCGGTCCACGCCGCCTCGGCCAGGGCTCGGGCCAGGCCGAAGTCGGCGATGCAGAGGCGGCCCTCGTCGTCGAACAGGAGGTTGGCCGGCTTGATGTCGCGGTGGACGAGGCGCCGGCGGTGGGCGTAGTCGAGGGCGCGGGCCGCCTCCAGGCCGACCAACAGGGCCTGCGAGGCCGACAGCAGGGGCCCGCCGTCGAGCACGTCGCGCAGGCTCCCCCCGCCGAGGTGTTCGAGGACCAGGTACGGCCCGTCGTCGGACTCGCCCCAGTCGAACACCCGCATGATGTTGGGGTGGTTGAGCGCCGCTGCCTGCTGGGCCTCGGCCCGGAAGCGCCGCAGGAACGACTCGTCCTCGGCCAGGGCGGCGTGGAGGATCTTGACCGCCACCTGGCGGCGCAGGGTGACGTCCTCGGCCACGAACACCTGGGCCGATGCGCCCGTTCCTATGGGCGCCAGCAGGCGGTAACGGCCTCCGAGGACCCGTCCGACGTGGTCGGCCATGCGCGACGTGGCCACGGTGGCGAGGCTACCGGCTGCGGGCGGCCCAGCCGGGGACCAGGGCGGGTGGGAACCGACAAGAATGGCACCATGGCGTTGCCTCGCACGAAGGACCGCAGCAAGGATCGCGGCAAGGACCGGATCATCACCCTGCCCCGCGTGGTGATGTCGGTGCTGCTGGCCTTCTCGGTGGCCTCGCTGTACGTGGCCTTCACCCTGCACGACGACTCCCCGAACCCCCGGCTGCGGCCCCAGGCCATCCTCGCCGTGTCGCCCCTGCCCGCCAGCCTCCAGCTCCGCCAGACCGAGATCTTCGTCGAGCTGGCCCCCCGGTTCACCGGCACCTTGACCGTCAACGGCATCCCCGTCCCCGACGACCAGCTCGATGTGATCGAGGGCCTGAACCGCTACGCGTTCACGCCGGGGGCGGGCAAGGAGATCGAAGAGCTGCCACCGGGGCGGGCGTGTGCCGTGGTCGACTACACGCCTGTCGCCGATGCGTCGGACCCGGGCGGGAGCTACCGGTGGTGCTTCAGCGTGTCGTGAGCTCGCCGGTCTCCAGCAGGTGCTCGAAGTCGTCCTCGGTGATGATCGGCACACCGAGGTCCGCGGCCTTGGTCACCTTGGCCTGACCGGGCGCCTCGCCGGCGACGACCGCGGTCGTCTTCTTGGACACGCTCCCGGGCGCCTTGCCCCCCCGGGCCTTGATGGCCTCCTCGGCCGCCTCCCGCGAGCAGCGCTCGAGCGTCCCGGTCACCACGACCGACATGCCGGCCAGCGTCTGGGGCAGGTCCGGCGCCCCCGGGCCCTCGAGGTTGACGCCGGCCGCCCGCAGCTTGTCGAGAACGGCCTGGTTGCGGGGGTTGGCGAAGAAGTCGTGCACGCTCTTGGCGATGGTGGGCCCCACTCCCTCCACTGCCGCCAGCTCCTCCACGGTTGCGCCCACGATGCGGTCGAGATGGCCCAATGAGCGGGCCAGCGCCTGGGCGCCGGTGCTTCCCACGTGGGGGATGGCCAGGGCGACGAGGAGGTTGGCTAGCGACCGCTGCTTGGACGCCTCGATGGCGCCGGCCAGGTTGCCCACGGAGATCTCGCCGAAGCCCTCCAGGCCGCGGACTCGGTCGAGGTCGATGGCATAGATGTCGCCCACGTCCTGCACGAGGCCCCGGTCGAAGAACAGCCGCACCGTGCGCTCCCCCAGCCCCTCGATGTCCATGGCCCCGCGGGAGGCGAAGTGCTCGACGCGCCGCACCCGCTGGGCCGGGCACTCCACGTTGGTGCAGTTGGTGTCGCTGGCGCCGGGCGCCCGCACGAGCGGGCCGCCGCAGCTCGGGCAGGTGGCGGGGAAGCTCCACTCGGGAAGGCCCTCCGGGCGCAGGGACAGCACGGGGCCGACCACCTCGGGGATCACGTCGCCGGCCTTGCGGACGATGACGGTGTCGCCCTCGCGCACGTCCTTGGCCGCCACCTGGTCCTCGTTGTGGAGCGTGGCCATCCCGACGGTGGAGCCGCCCACGAAGACCGGCTCGAGAACGGCGAACGGCGTCGCCCTGCCCGAGGGGCCGATGGATACGGTGATCTGCTTCAGCAGCGTGGCCCGCTCCTCGGGCGGGAACTTGTAGGCGATGGCCCAGCGCGGGGCCTTGGAGGTGGCGCCCAGCTCGGCTCGCTGGGCGAGGTCGTCCACCTTCACCACCACGCCGTCGATCTCGTAGTCGAGGTCGTGGCGGTGCTGCTCCCATCTCCCGCAGAAGGCGTGGACGTCGTCGAGGGTGGCGATCACGGCGATCTCGGGGTTGACCGGGAACCCGGCGCCTCGGAGGTAGTCGAGGGTCTCGGAGTGGCGGCTGAAGACGGGCCCGCCCTCCATCTCGCCGATCTGGTAGGCCCAGTAGCCGAGCTGGCGGGAGGCGGTGATGCGCGCGTCCTTCTGGCGCAGCGAGCCGGCGCCGGCGTTGCGGGGGTTGGCGAAGAGGCGGCCCCCGGCGTCGGCCTGGCGCCGGTTCAGCTCCTCGAAGGCCGACGTCGGCATGTACACCTCGCCCCGGACCTCGAGCAGGCTGGGGGGCGTGGCGCCGTCCTCGAGGTCGAGGCGCTGGGGGATGGCGGCGACGGTGGCCACGTTGGCCGTCACGTCCTCGCCGGTGCGGCCGTCGCCCCGCGTGGCGGCCCGGACGTAGCGGCCGTCCTCGTACAGCAGGGAGATGGCCACGCCGTCGATCTTGAGCTCGCACACGTAGTCCACGTCGCCCGAGATGAAGCGCTCCATGCGCTTGCCCCACGCCAGCAGCTCCTCCAGGGAGGTGACGTTGTCGAGCGACATCATCCGAGACCGGTGCTGGACGGGAGCGAAGAGGGCGGAAGGGGCGGCGCCCACCCGCTGGGTCGGCGAGCCCGGTGTGGCCAGGTCCGGGTGGGCCTCCTCGATGGCGGCCAGCTCCCGGACCAGGGCGTCGTAGTCGGCGTCGCTGATCTCGGGGGCGTCGAGCTGGTGGTACGCGATGTCGTGGTGCTCGACGTTGGCCCGGAGCTCCTCGGCCCGGGCGGCAGGGTCGGGCGAGCACGTCATGGCGGCACGGACGCTACGGGGTCACGGGCGGGAGGTGGGGTCCCGGCGCCGGCGGCCCCGGCGCTCGGGGCGCATGGCGGCCAGGACCTGCTGGCGGCTGGCTTCGAGGACGGCCAGGACCTCCTCGGCCGGCGCCGACTCCTGGCGCACGGCGAGGCTGTAGCGCTTGATCACGTCGAGATCCACCAGTCGAACGTCGCTCATGGCCGATTGTCGTCCATCGCCGGTGGTCTGCGAGAGTGCGCCCGTCCGCCATGCGCCTCCAGTCTCTGCTCCCGTGGGCCATGCGGGCCGCCTGGGCGGTCCTGCCGCTGACCGCCGGCCCCAGCCTCGGCGCCGCGCTGAGCACCCACAGCCGCCCCGTCCAGTTGGTGGCTTCCACGGCGTCGTGGGCGGCCTGGGCCGGGGTGGTGACGGCCACCCTGATCGCCCATCCCGTCGCCCTCACCGCCCTGCGGACGGTGGCGCCGGCGGCGCTGCTGGCTGCGGCCGGCGCCGCTGCCGACGGGCAGCCCTCGGCGCTGGCCCTGGGGTCGGCAGCGCTGGCCCTGGCGCTGGCCTTCCTGCCCGAGACGGGGGCCCGTTACGTCAACGGGCCCGCCTACCCCAACGAGCGAAGGCTGCCTCTGCGGGTTCCGGGGCCCCTGCTCCTGGGCATCCTTCCCCTGGCCTGGTCGCTGGCCGTGGGCCTCCCCGTGGCCGCCGCCCTCCTGCTCGCGTCCGGCCGCGGGGTGGCGGGCGGGCTGGTGGCCATCTTGGCCGTGCCCCTCGCCCGGCTGCTCCTGGCCGCCATGCACAACCTCTCCCGCCGGTGGGTGGTGTTCGTGCCCGCCGGCCTGGTGCTCCACGACCCCATCTCATTGGCCGACCCGGTGCTGTTCCGCCGCCAGATCATCGAGGTCCTCCGCCCCGCTCCCGCCGACAGCGACTCGCTCGACCTCACCCAGCGGGCGCCGGGCCTGGCCCTGGAGCTGGTGCTCACCGAGAAGGTGCCCATGATGCTCATGCGACCGGGCACCCGCATCGGCGAGCCCGGCTCCTCGGCCCGGCTGCTCTTCACGCCCACCCGGCCCGGCGTGGTGCTCGAGGAGGCCGCGGCCAGGCGGATCTCCACGGGCTGAAGCCCCGTGCGGCGCGCCGGCATCCTTCCGCCGAGCCGGGGAAGCTGTACCGGGATCCGGCGCCCTGGCGCCGGATCGCTGACCAAGTTCGGAGGGTGGCGGTGGGTCAGGCGGCGATGGCGGAGCCGAGGACCCGGTCGGCGTCGTAGAGGGCGACGGTCTGGCCCGGAGCGACCCGGCGCTCCGGCTCCAGCCAGCGCAGGCGACCGCCGGCCTCCAGGACGGCCGCCCGGGGCGGACCGTGGGCGCTCACCTGGGCCGACACCACCGTGCCGGCGGCCACCGGCTCGTCGGTCCACGACCAGCCGCCGGCGCTGACGGCCAGGCCGTCGGTGAGCAGGTCGGCCTCGGTGCCGGCCACCACGGTTCCCGCCACCGCGTCCACGGCGATGGCGTACCGCCGTTCCCCCCCGCCGGCGGCGCCGCCCATGCCCCGGCGCTGGCCCACGGTCACCAGCTCGATCGCCGGCACCTCGCCCACCTCACGCCCCGTCGCCGCGTCGAGCACCCGCCCGGGACGCAGCTCGATGCGCTCGCCCAGGAACGCCCCGCGGCCGCCGGTCGATGTGATGAAGCACACGTCCTGGCTCTCGGCCTTGGTTGCCGTCCGCAGGCCGAGGGCGCCCGCCCGGTCCCGCACCTCGGCCTTGGTGAGCTCGCCCACGGGCAGGCGCACGCGGGACAGCTGGTGCTGGCCCAGCATCGACAGCACGTAGGACTGGTCCTTGGCCGCGTCGGCGCCCCGCCGCAGCTGCCACCGCCCTCGGTCGCAGGTCACACGGGCGTGGTGGCCGGTGGCGACGGCGTCGAAGCCGAGCTGGCGGGCCCGGTGCAGGAACCGGTCGAACTTGAGATGGCGGTTGCACTCGATGCAGGGGTTCGGCGTGAGCCCGGCGGCGTGAGCCTCCACATAGGGGCCCACCACGGCCGCCTCGAAGTCGTCGCCGAAGTTGAACACGTGGTGGACGATGCCGAGCTGCTGGGCCACCCGGCGGGCGTCGTCGACGTCGGCCACCGAGCAGCACCCCGAGTCGCTGGCGCCGCCCCACAGCTTCATGGTCGCACCGACCACCTCGTGGCCGGACTCGACCAGCAGGGCGGCCGCCACGGACGAGTCGACGCCGCCGGACATGGCGACCAGGACGCGACCACCCATGCCCGCCCTCACCCCTCCCGGAGGTGGGCGACGGCCTCGACGACGACCTTGACGGCCAGGTCCACCTCGTCGTCGGTGGTGGTGGCGCCGAGCGAGAAGCGCACGCTGGAGCGGGCCTCGGCCCGGCCGACGCCGATGGCAGCCAGCACGTGGGAGGGCTCCATGGCCCCGCTGGCGCAGGCCGACCCGGCCGAGGCGCACACGCCGGCGTCGTCGAGCAGCACCAGCAGCGCCTCGCTCTCGATCCCGCCGAATCGCAGGTGGCAGCTGCCGGCCACCTTCTCTGCCCGGTCACCCGTCTCCACGGTGCCCGGCAGCGCCGCCACCAGCGCATCGGCCAGGCGGTCGCGCCGCGCCCCCACGCGAGCCACGCTGAGCTCCCGCTCGGCCACGGTGGCCCGCATGGCGGCGGCCATGCCGACGATCCCGGCCACGTTGTGGGTGCCGCTGCGGCGGTCCCGCTCCTGGCCCCCGCCGTGGAGGATCGGCGCGAGCCGGACGCCGCTGCGAGCCACCAGCGCGCCGACACCCTTCGGCCCGCCGAACTTGTGGGCGCTGACGGCGACGAGATCGGCGCCCGCCGCCGCGGTGGCCACGTCGAGCCACGGCAACGCCTGCACCGCGTCGGTGTGCACGACGGCTTCCGGCGCGTGCTCGACCACCACGGCCGTCACCTCGGCAAGCGACTGGATGACGCCGATCTCGTTGTTGGCCAGCATGACCGAGACCACCGAGACGTCGGGGCCGAGTGCGGCGGCCAGGGCGTCGAGGTCGACCCGGCCCGTGGGGTGGACGGGAACCACGTCGCCCCGCAGCGCCTGCACCGTGTGGAGCACGGCGTGGTGCTCGATGGCGGTGCACACCACCCGTCCTGCCCGGCGGGCCACCACGCCGGCGATGGCCAGGTTGTCGGCCTCGGTGCCGGTGCCGGTGAAGATGACCTCCCCGGGCTGGCAACCGAGGCACTCGGCGACCACGTCGCGGGCCTCGTCCACGGCGGTGCGAGCGGCCCTGGACACCGCATGGGAGCCCGAGGGGTTCCCGAAGTGCTCGGTGAGGAAGGGCAGCATGGCCTCGAGCGCCTCGGGGCGCAGCGGCGTGGTGGCGGCGTGGTCGAGGTACACGGTCATCTGGACAAGGCTACGGCCCCACCGTCGGGCGCCGGCCGGTCATCGCCGGCGGAGGTCGACGACGCGGCGATCGCCATGGGCGGCCATGCGGGCGTCGAGGGTGGGGCCGTCGACCACCACGTACTGCGTGGCCGAGAGCTGGCCGTCGAGCTCACGCAACACCCTGCCTGCAGGTGCCGGGGGCGCCAGCGAGACGAACACCAGCAGCTCCTCGCGTCCCCCGACCGTGCGCAGCTCGGCCTGCCACCCGGTCACGGCCGGGTGGCGGTCGAGAGCGCTCAGGAAGGCAGGGGTCTCGGAGACGACGGAGAGCCTGGGGCCGCGGCGCCGGCACGCCGGGCAGGGGCCGGCGTCGATCATGGCGAACACGCCGGTGCGCAGGCGCACGAACACGGTGCCCGACCACCCGAGCGCCGTCCACACCACCTCACCGTCGGCGCCGGGCGGCGCCGGCGCGCCCGAGAGGGGGTCGATGACCTCCAGCACCTCTGCCTCGGGCCAGGCGTGCAGCCCCGGGCGCGGCATCTCGCCGGCGCCGGCCCCAGGCCGGCATTCGCTCCACAGCGCCCGCACCCCTGGCGGCGCCCACGCCGCCACCACGGCGGCGTCCGCCGGTGAGTCGAGAAGCCGGCTCAGCTTGGCCCGCACTCCCTCCTCGAGGGGCCCACCGAGGGCCAGGAGGGTGCGCACCGCAGGCAGTGGGTGGCCCTCGGTGCGAGCGGCGGTCAGCAGCCGGGCCAGGTCGAACGGCCGCCCGGCCAGGACCGTGGGACGCAGCGTGGCCACCTCGTGCGCCGCCGGCGGCGGGGGGAGGTGCACGGCGGAGACGCCGGCCCCGCGGGCACCGAGGACCAGCTGCCAGAACGCCAGGTTCGGGCCGGGGGGCGCGAAGCCGACCAGCACGTCGGTGGGCCGGACCCCCGCGAGGGCGAGCCACCGGGCGCCCAACCGGCCGAGACGCTCGAGGTCGGCGGCCGAGGACCCGACCGGCACGCCCGCCTCCAGGGTCCAGTGCAGCGGCTTGTACCGATGGTCGACGAGGCGCCGGCTCCGGCGCTGCTGGCGCCCGCCGAGCCGCGACATCGCCACGCGCGCGGCCAGGCGCGGGTCCCCCGAGCGGTCGATGCTCGTCCAGTCCGGGCGGAGCACGAAGCAAGCAGGATCGTCGATGCCGTCCAGGCTGAGGAGAGGCAACCGGGAGAGGTCGTCGAGCGACCGCGGCCACCCTGCCTCGCCGGCGTCGCCCAGCCTTCGGCGGTAGTAGGGCGAATGGGCGCCCACCTCCTGGCGCAGGTACCGGGCGAGGGCCCTGTCCCCGTCAGCCGCCACGCCGGCGACCATACCGGCGAGGTCGGGCTCTACCGTGGCCGCAGTGGCACACCTTCGCGTGAGCACGGTCATCGATGCCCCTCGCCGGCGGGTGTGGGCCGACCTTCGGGACATCGGGTCCCACGTGCAGTGGATGGGCGACGCCGAGGCCATCCACTTCACCTCCTCACAGCGAGAGGGGCCGGGGACCACCTTCGACTGCATCACCAGGGTCGGACCGCTCCGCCTGACCGACCGCATGGCCGTCACCGAGTGGGCCGAGGGACGGGCCATGGGAATTCGCCACGTCGGTGTGGTCACCGGCACCGGGAGGTTCACGCTGAGGACCACCGCCCGGGGCCGGACCCGCTTCACCTGGGACGAGCGCCTGTCCTTCCCGTGGTGGCTCGGTGGCCCCCTGGGTGCCGTCGTGAGCCGCCCGATCCTCCGCTACATCTGGAAGAAGAACCTGCGCCGCCTGAAGCACCGCCTGGAGCGGGCCTGAGAGCGGCCGGCACCGGCTTCCGGGGGGCTAGTCGACGGCGAGGTTCAGGGCGGTGGCCAGCGGGCGCAGCGCCATTCGCTGGTCCTCATCGCCGGCGCCGGCGCCGGTGGCGGTGAGGGCGGCGTAGACCAGCTCCTGGGCCCGGTCGATCGGGACCTGCACCTGGAGCTCCCGGGCCAGGCCGAGCACGGCCACGGCCTCGTCCACGCCGGCGCCCTCGACGGCGCGGGTGACCGCGGCCAGCAGCAGACGGCTGACTGCGGCTCGCACCCGGGGGGTGTCCACGGCAAAGCCACTGCCCCGAGCCTCCTGGGCGATGCGCCGAGCGGCGGTGTAGGCGTGGGCCTCCAGCGACCCCCGCTGGGCCAGGATCTCGGCTTCGAGGCGGCGGGCCAGCACCAGCTCGGTCGGCGCCCGGAGCTCGGGAGGAAGGGGGTGGCCGGCGGCGGCAAAGGCGTTGAGGGTGTGCCAGTGGTCGTCCACCAGACGCTCGTAGGCGGCCGCGAACCGGTCCGACAGCGTGCCCGCGGCCCGCTCCACCAGTTGCTCGGCGGCGTCGGGAAGGGCGGACCGGAGGTCGAACTCCCGCGGGCCCAGCCCGCCGACCATGCGCAGCAGGGTCGTCACCGGAGCGCCGTCGTCGAAGGCCCGCCGGAGGGTGTCGAGGGCATCGTTCGCCGGCGGCGCCGGCGCCGGGGCGGCATCGACGGAGCCCGGGTGCACGGCGCAGGTGGAACCGACGACCTCGAGCCCGCCGAGATGGAGGGCGGCCCAGAGGTGTTCGGTGCGCCGGCCGGTGCGCCGGTGGGTGAGGGCGACGTGCCCCGAGGACAGGGCCACCGCCCCCCGATCGGCCCGGGCGTGGTCCACCGTGTGCACGGCGAAGGCCCCGGCGTCTCCCGCCGGCGCCCGACCTTCGAGCAGGTCCACCAGGGCCAGGTGGGCCACGGCCCGATCAGCGTCGACGCGAGCGGGCACCACGTGGCGGGCCCACACCTCGCGCCCGGTCCCCTCGTCGGCCACGTTGCTCTCGGCTTTGTCCAGCACCTCCAGGAAGGCCCCCTCGCCCGGGTCCTCGTCGAGCTCTCGCAGCAGGTCCATGACCCGGGCCGCGTACCGCAGTACCTGCACCGTCTCCAGCCCGGCCAGGTCGTTGAAGAACCAGCCGCACGAGGTGTACATGGCCATGGCGTGGCGCTGGGCCTCGAGCAGGGTGAAGGCCACCACGCGATCGCCCGTCATGTGGGCCGTGGCGAACTCCTCCCGGCTCTCGGCCCCCAGCAGCACCGAGATGTAGGCGTCGCGGGCGGCCCAGGGGTCGGCCAGCACGGAGGGCCCCCGTCGCTCGAAGACGGCGGCGGCGTGGTCCCGCAGCCCGTCGAGGGCCTTCCTGAGCGGCGCCCGCCAGCGCTGGTCCCAGCCCGCCTGTCCGCCCGTGGAGCACCCGCAGTCCTCCCGCCACCGGCCCACGCCGTGAGCACACGACCAGCTGCTCTCCCGCACCGACACCGGGGCCTGCGCCGGGTGGTCGGCCAGATGGCGCGCCACGTTGGCCACCTCGACCCCCCGCCGGGTCGCCTCCACCGCGAGGGAATGGGCGAGGAACCGCTCGCCCCAGCGCTGGTGGTGCCCGAAGGTCTCGCCGTCGGCGGCGACCGTGACCAGGCCCTGGCGGCCACTGGTCACCCGGTCGAGAAAGGCGCGGCTGGAAAGCCCGGCCAGCTCGAAGGCCACCGCATGGGAGAGCCCGCCGTCGTAGAAGACCAGGGCCACCGAACGCCCCGATCCGTCGGGATGCGGCCAGCGGTAGGCCCGGCTGGTGTCGATGGGCTGGAGCTCGGCTCCGGCCTGGTGGGAGGCGAGGATGGTGAAGGCGACCCCCTCCTCGGCCAGGATGGCGAGCACCTCGTCGTTGACGGCGGTCTCGGGCAGCCACATGCCCTCGGCCGGCCGGCCGAAGCGGTGGGCGAAGTCGGCGAGGCCCCACCGCACCTGGGTCCGCACGTCGCGCGCCGTCGCCAACGGGAGGATGATGTGGCCGTGGGCCTGGGCCATGGCGCCCCCGCCCCTGGCGTCGGCGGCGACGATGGCCGCGTACGTCTCGGGCTCGTGACGCTCCAGCCAGGCCATGAGCGTGGGGCCGGCATCGAAGGAGAGGCGCTCGTAGTTGTTGACGATGGCGACGACGCGCCCGGCGTCATCGAGGATGCGAGCGGCGGCGTTGGGCCAGTAGGCCTCGGCCGCGATGCGCTCGTTCCAATCGTGGAACGGGGCGGCCGACGCCTCCCGCGCCACCTCCTCGGTCCAGGGGTTCTCGCGGGGCGGTTGGTAGAAGTGGCCGTGGACGGCCAGCGTTTGGGCCAAGGCCCACTATGGAAGCGCAGCCCCGGCCACCGGCGCCAGCCAGAGCACGCCCAGCGGCGGCAGTGTGAGTGCCACCGAACAGGGAAGACCGTGCCAGGGATGGTCGACGGCACCCACCTCGCCGCCCAGGCCGACCCCGCTCCCACCGAAGCCGATGGCGTCGGTGTTGAGGACCTCGTGCCAGGTGCCGGGGCCGGGTAGCCCTATCCGGTAGCCCTCCCGAGGGACGGGCGAGAGGTTGGCCACGCAGGCCATCGGACTCCCGTCGGCCGCCATCCGGAGGAACGACAAGACGTTGCCCTCAACGTCGCTGGCGTCTATCCACTGGAACCCCTCGGGGACGGCGTCACGCTCCCACAGGGCCGGATGGGCCTGGTAGGCCTGGTTCAGGCGCCGCACCAGGTCCTGGATGCCGCGGTGGCCGGGATCGTCGAGCAGGTGCCAGTCCAGGCTGTCGTCGTGGCGCCATTCGCGCTCCTGGCCCAGCTCGCCGCCCATGAACAGCAGCTGCTTGCCCGGATGCGCCCACATCCACGCCAGCAGGCAGCGCAGGTTGGCCAGTCGTTGCCACTGGTCGCCGGGCATCTTGCCCAGCAGCGACCCCTTGCCGTGCACGACCTCGTCGTGGCTGAGCGGCAGCACGAAGTTCTCGCTGAAGGCGTAGAGGAGCCCGAAGGTCAGCTCGTGGTGGTGGTAGCGGCGGTGGATGGGGTCATTGGCGAAGTAGTCGAGGGTGTCGTGCATCCAGCCCATGTTCCACTTGAAGCCGAAGCCCAGGCCCCCCAGGTAGGTGGGGCGCGACACCGCCGGCCATGCCGTGGACTCCTCGGCCACGGTGATCGCCCCGGGGTGCTCGGCGTAGACCACCTCGTTGAGCTCCTTGAGGAAGGCGACCGCCTCCAGGTTCTCCCGCCCACCGAACTCGTTGGGCACCCACTCGCCCTCCTTGCGCGAGTAGTCGAGGTACAGCATCGAGGCCACGGCATCCACACGCAGCCCGTCGATGTGGTACTCCTCGAGCCAGTAGAGGGCGTTGGCGATGAGGAAGTTGCGCACCTCGTTGCGCCCGTAGTTGAACACCAGCGTGCCCCAGTCGGGCTGCGATCCCTTGCGGGGGTCCTCGTGCTCGTAGAGGGCGGTGCCGTCGAAGCGGGCCAGGGCCCAGTCGTCGCGGGGGAAGTGGGCCGGGACCCAGTCCATCACCACGCCGATGCCGGCCTGGTGGAGGGCGTCCACCAGGATGCGCAGGTCGTCGGGGGGGCCGTAGCGGCTGGTGGGGGCGAAGTAGGACGAGATCTGGTACCCCCACGACGGGCCGTAGGGGTGCTCGGCCACGGGCATCAGCTCGACGTGGGTGAAGCCCATGTCGACCAGGTACCCGGGCAGCTGCTCGGCCAGCTCCCGGTAGGTGAGCGCGCGGTTGCCCTCCTCGGGCCGGCGGCGCCACGAGCCCAGGTGCAGCTCGTACAACGACATCGGGCGGTGCACCGCCGGCCGGTCCTCCCGAGCCGCCATCCAGGCGTCGTCGCCCCAGCGGTGAGCCGAGGAGCTCACGACGCTCGACGTCCCCGGTGGCAGCTCGGCGGCGAAGGCCACAGGGTCGGCCTTCTGGGTCACATGGCCCGCAGCGGTGGCGATCTCGTACTTGTACATGGCGCCGGCGGCCACACCGGGCACGAAGAGCTCCCAGATGCCGGACGACCCGAGCGAGCGCATCGGGTGCAGGCGGCCGTCCCAGTAGTTGAAGTCTCCCACCACCCGCACCGACCGGGCGCTGGGCGCCCACACCGCGAAGGAGGTTCCCTCCACGCCCTGGTGGGTGCGCACGTGGGCGCCGAGGACTCGCCACAGCCGGCGGTGACGGCCCTCGCCGAGCAGGTGCAGGTCGACCTCACCGAGGGTCGGCCAGAACCGGTAGGGGTCCTCCCAGGAGAAGCTCCCGGTGGGGTAGTCGGCCTCGAGGCGGTAGCCCCCGTCCTCGGCGAGGAGGTGGGGCGGGACCTTGGCCTCGAAGACACCGGCGTCGTGCACCTTGCTCATGGGGATGGGCTCGCCGCCGGCGGGGACGACGCGCACGGCGCTGGCCTCCGGCCGGTGGGCGCGCACCACCCCGTCGTGCAGGCCGAGGACGCGATGCGGGTCGCCGTGGGACCCTTCGACGAGGAGGGCGATGTCGGCGGCCGAGGAGTCGGTGGGCCGGGGTGCGCGTGTGGGCATGGGTCGTTCCTACCCCTCGAGGAGCCGGGAGATGGCTCCGAGAGGGATGTGGGCCCAGTCGGGGCGGTAGGCCCGCTCGTAGAGCACCTCGTACACGGCCTTGTCCAGCTCGAAGGCGGCCAGCACCAGGTCGCGCTGGTCGGGTCCGGCCGGGAGGACGGCGTCGATGCCCTCGGTCCCGAAGTAACCGGCGAGGAACGCACCCTGGTTGCGCCGCTCCCACGCCACCCCTCCGGCGAGGAGCTGCTCGTGCTCGAGCACGTCGCGCTCGGTGAGCGCCACCCGGACGGCGTAGTGGAACGACCGCAGCATTCCGCCCACGTCTTTCATCGGCGACATGCGCCGGCGTCGCTCTTCGAGCGGGCGGGCCGGCTCCCCCTCGAAGTCGAGGACGAACCAGCCGGCGTCGGTGCGCATGACCTGGCCGAGGTGGTAGTCGCCGTGGACGCGGATGGCCGGGCCGGCGTCGCCCACGCCGCGCAGCCGCTCCACGAACTTCTCCGCAGCCGCCGGATCGGCGTCGCCCTCGGCCAACCGGGCCAACTGGGCGTCGAGAGCGTCGGCCCACGCCGCCGCGTCCCCCGGCTCACTGCCGAACTGCTCGGCCAGGGTCAGGTGCATGGAGGCGGTCACCGCCCCCAGCCGGGTGGCCTCGGCCGCGAAGTCGCCCCCGCAGTCGGCAGGGTCGTCGCACTCGCTGGCGTACAGGTCGCGCAGCGACGTCTGGGCGAGGGCCCAGCCCTCGGCCCCGCCGGCCAGGTAGCGGGTGGCGACGGCCAGGTCGAGGTCCTCACGTCGCCACAGGCCGAGGGGCTCGGCCACGTGGGCGTAGCCGCCGGCGGCCAGGGCGGTGGTGATCTCCACGTCGGGGTTGGGCCCACGGTGCAGGCGGCGGAAGACCTTGAGCACCACGTCGTCGTCGAACACCAGCGAGGAGTTCGACTGCTCGGCGCCCATGGGGCGCACGAGGTTGCCCTCCTGGTCGGGGCTGACGCGGGCCAGGACGACCCTGGCGTACTCCGGGTCGAGCAGGGCGTCGAATGCCAACTCGTCGTCGACCAGCCCCAGCACCTGGGCATCGTGGCCGTGCAGGAACTCGGGAGGCTCGCCCGCCGGTCTGGTGCCGACGAGCACCTGGTACAGCGCGCCGTCGGCGTCGGCGAGGAGCCAGAGGAGGGAGTCTCCGAGGGCCTCGCTGGCCACGACGTCGACCGACGAGGGCTGCTCGCCCGCGAACCAGCGCTGGCGGCCCAGGTACGCGGGCAGGAGCGGCCCGACGCCGGCGGCGAGGCTCACTGGTGGTCCACCAGCTGGAACCAGTAGAAGGAGTACGACCCGAGGGTGATGAAGTAGGGCAGCTCCCCGATGCGGGGGAACGGCACCCGGCCCAGCAGCTCCATGGGGGTCTTGCCCGCGTAGCGCTGGAGCGGGAGCTCGGCCGGCTGGGCGAAGCGGGAGAGGTTGTTGACGCAGAGCACGACGTCGTCGCCCTCCTGGCGGACGTAGGCCAGCACCGACGGGTTGTCGCTCGGGATCACCTCGAAGCTCCCGGTCCCGAACAGGGCGTGCTGCTTGCGGGCCAGGAGGAGCCGGCGCATCCAGTGGAGCAGCGAGCTCTGGTTGCGGGTCCCGGCTTCCACGTTCACGGCCTGGAACCCGTAGACGGGGTCCATGAGAGGCGGCAGGTAGAGCTGGGCGAAGTCGGCCTTGCTGAAGCCGGCGTTGCGGTCTGGCGTCCACTGCATCGGGGTGCGGACCCCGTCGCGGTCGCCGAGGTAGATGTTGTCGCCCATGCCGATCTCGTCGCCGTAGTAGAGGACGGGGCTGCCCGGCATCGAGAACAGCATCGCGTGCAGCAGCTCCGCCACCCGCCGGTCGTTCTCCACGAGCGGGGCCAGGCGCCGGCTGATGCCCACGTTGCGCTTCATCCGCGGGTCCTTGGCGTACTCGGCGTACATGTAGTCGCGCTCCTCGTCGGTGACCATCTCCAGGGTCAGCTCGTCGTGGTTGCGCAGGAAGATCCCCCACTGGCAGCTCTCGGGGATGTCGGGGGTCTGGGCCAGGATCTCGGTGATCGGCGTCCGCTGCTCGCGCCGGATGGCCATGAACATCCGGGGCATGAGCGGGAAGTGGAAGCACATGTGGCACTCGTCGCCGTCCCCGAAGTAGTCGACGACGTCCGCCGGCCACTGGTTGGCCTCGGCCAGCAGCACGGTTCCCGGGAACTCGGCGTCCACCTCCTTGCGCAGGCGCTTGAGGAACTCGTGCGTCTCGGGGAGGTTCTCGCCGTTGGTGGCGTCGCGCTCGTAGAGGTAGGGCACGGCGTCGAGGCGGAACCCGTCGAGGCCGATGTCGAGCCAGAACCGGACCACGTCGATCATGGCCTGCTGGACCTCGGGGTTGCCGTAGTTGAGGTCGGGCTGGTGGCTGAAGAACCGGTGCCAGTAGTACTGGCCGCGGACAGGGTCCCAGGTCCAGTTCGACTTCTCGGTGTCGACGAAGATGATGCGGGCGTCCGACCAGCGCTGGTCGTCGTCGTTCCACACGTACCAGTCGGCCTTGGGGTTGGTGCGGTCCTGGCGCGACTCCTGGAACCAGGGGTGGGCGTCGCTGGTGTGGTTCATCACCAGGTCGGCGATGACCCGAAGGCCGCGGCGATGGGCCTCCTCGACCAGGTTGACGGCGTCGGCCAGGTCGCCGTACTCACGAAGGATGGAGAAGAAGTCGGAGATGTCGTAGCCGCCGTCCCTGAGGGGCGACTGGTAGAAGGGCAGCAGCCAGAGGCAGTCGACGCCCAGCCACTGCAGGTAGTCGAGCTTCTCGGTCAGGCCCCGCAGGTCGCCGGTGCCGTCATTGTTGGCGTCCTGGAAGCCGCGTACCAGCACCTCGTAGAACACCGCCCGGCGGAACCACTGGGGGTCGGCGGTGTTCGCCTCGGTGCCCGCGTCCGGGGTCAGCGACGTCACCGCCTCACCGGATGCGGCGCAGGTGGAGGATGTGGGCGGCCTGGTCGGGTTCGAGGCGCACGTACGGATGGGAGCCGGTCCACCGGTAGGCCTGGCCGCCGAGCTCGTCGTAGGCGTCGTAGGGGCTGTCCCAGGGCAGGCCCAGCAGCCCGAGGTCGAGATCGAGGGTCGTCTCCTGCACGACCCACGGATCGAGGTTGACGACGGTGAGGACCACGTCGGAGCGGTCGTCGGTGTGCTTCGAGTAGGCGATGAGCGAGGGGTTGGCGCTGGCGTGGAAGTGGATGCTGCGGAGCCGGTGCAGGGCGGGGTGGCGCCGGCGGATGTCGTTGACGGCGGCGACGAAGGGAGCGAGCGACCCCGGGTCGTCCCAGTCCCGCTCCTTGATCTCGTACTTCTCCGACCGGTCGTACTCCTCGTTGGTCTCGGAGGCGGGGGCGTTCTCGCACAGCTCGTAGCCGCTGTAGATCCCGTACGACGGGCTCATGGTGGCGGCGAGGACGAGCCGCTGCTTGAACGCCGCCGGCGGGCCGTTGCGAAGCGGGCCGGAGAGGATGTCGGGGGTGTTGGGCCAGAAGTTGGGCCGCATGTAGTCGGCCAGGGGGCCGTGGGCCAGCTCCTCCAGGTACTCGCGGAGCTCCAAGGACTGGGTGCGCCAGGTGAAATAGGTGTAGCTCTGGGTGAAGCCGACCTCGGCCAGCTTGGCCATCACCTTGGGCCGGGTGAAGGCCTCGGCCAGGAAGAGCACATCGGCGTGCTGTTCCTGCACCCCTGGGATGAGCCACTCCCAGAAGGCGAAGGGCTTGGTGTGGGGGTTGTCCACACGGAAGATGCGAACACCGTGGCCGATCCAGAAGTCGATGATGTCCCGGCAGGCGTCCCAGAGCGCCTGGCGGTCGGCCTCCTCCTCCGGCCAGAAGTTGATGGGGTAGATGTCCTGGTACTTCTTCGGCGGGTTCTCGGCGTAGGCGATGGACCCGTCGGGGCGGTGGTGGAACCATTCGGGGTGCTCGGTGACCCACGGGTGGTCGGGCGAGCACTGGAGGGCGTAGTCGAGCGCCATCTCCATGCCCAGGCTGTCCGCTTTCTGCACCAGGGCGTCGAAGTCGGCGTAGGTGCCGAGCTCGGGGTGGATGGCGGTGTGGCCGCCTTCAGGGCCGCCGATGGCCCACGGGCTCCCCGGGTCGTTCGGGCCGGCGCCCGTGGTGTTGTTCGGGCCCTTGCGATAGGTCCGCCCGATGGGATGGATCGGTGGGAGGTACACCACGTCGAAGCCCATCTCGGCGATGGCGGGGAGGCGGGCGGCGGTGCCGGCCAGCCCCCCGTAGGAGCGGGGGAACAGCTCGTACCAGGCGCCCACCAGGGCGCGCTCGCGGTCCACCCAGAGGGGCACGGGTGCGGATGCGGTGAGGTCATCATCACCGTCAGGGCCGGCGAGCAGATCGGCCACCCGCTCGCTGATGGCGGGGGCCAGGCGCTCGCTGGGTTGGTCGCGCTCGTTGCGCATGGCCTTGGCCAGCTTGCGGAGGAAGGCCTTGTCCTCCCGGCCGGCGGTGGCGGCGCGGGCCTCCAGCAGGCGAGCGCCCTCCTCCAGCTCCACGGAGATGTCCTGGGCGGCGGCCAGCTTGGTCGTGACCTTGTGGCGCCACGTGGCGTAGGCGTCGGCCCACGCCTCGACCACCAGCTCGTGGCGTCCGAGAGCGGCGGGCTCGATGACGGCCTCCCAGCGGTCGTTCACCAGCTCCACCATCGTGGCCGTGTGCCATTTGCGGTCTCCGGCGGCCGCGGGAACGGGCGCGGGCGCCCACCGCACGCGCGCCGCGAGGATGTCGTGGCCGTCTTTGAAGATGTCGGCCGACACCCGCACGGCCTCTCCGACCACGGCCTTGGCCGGGTAGCCCCGAGGGGCGCAGGGGCGCACGTCATCAATGATGATCCGGCCCAGGCTCACCCCATTGGTCCTACCACTCCGGGGACGGTGCGGAAACCTCCGGGTCGATGGCCCGCCAGCAGTACCAGGCGGCCACCGTGCGAAATGGCCGGTACGGCTCCCCCGCCGGCGCCAGCTCCGCCGCCGAAGGAACCCGTTCCAGGCCGTGGACCCGGGCGTAGCCGCCCCGCACGCCGAGATCGCCGACCGGCCACACGTCGGGGCGGTTGAGCTGGAAGATGAGGAACATCTGCGCCGTCCAGGGCCCGATGCCCCGCACGGCGCAGAGCCGGTCCACGATCTCCTGGTCGCTGAGGCCGCTGATCCCGGCCAGCGGCACCGTCCCGTCGAGCACCTTGGTGGCCAGGTCCTTGATGCTGGCCGCCTTGGCGCCCGACAGCCCCGCCGCCCGCAACGCCTCGTCCGGCGTGGCCAGCACCGCGCCGGGCGTGGGCCGCCCGTCGTAGAGGGCGGCGAAGCGGGCGTGGATGGCGGCCGCCGCCCAGGTGGCCAGCTGCTGGAACAGGATGGAACGGGCCAGGGCGGCGAAGGCGCCGCCCGGGTGGCGCCGGCGGCGCAGGGTGCACGGGCCGGCGGCGGCCATCGCCGCCGCGAGGGCGGGATCGGCGGCGGCGAGGGCGGCCGTGGCTTCTCCCCATCGGTCGGGCACGCCGCCATCTTCGCCGTCCCGCGCTTTGCGTGCAGAAGACCGCGGTATACACGGTGTTCTGAACACGAGAGCCGGTTTGGGAGGCGCAACCAGGTGCCCCGGTAGCGTCGGCGCATGAAGGCGCTGCGCAGCTTCACCGTCCGTGCCCGCCTGCCCGAGGCGCTGGCGCCGTTGCAGGAGCTGGCCATGAACCTGCGGTGGTCATGGGACGGGCGCACCAGGGACCTGTTCCGCTGGATCGACCCGGGGCTGTGGGACCAGGTCCGCCACGACCCGGTGCGGCTGCTGGGGGTCGTCCACCGGGAGCGTCTCGACGCCCTGGCCAGGGAACCTGCCTTCATGACCTTCCTGGGGGAGGTGCACGACGACCTCCAGCGTTACCTCGCCACTCCCCGGTGGTTCCAGGGCCGCTCGGGCACCGCCCTTCGCAGCGTGGCCTACTTCTCGCCGGAGTTCGGCATCTCCGAGGCCCTGCCTCAGTACTCGGGCGGACTGGGCGTCCTGGCCGGCGATCATCTGAAGGCGGCCAGCGGCCTCGGCGTCCCTCTCGTCGGTGTCGGGCTGTTCTATCGCCAGGGGTACTTCCGCCAGGAGCTGAACGCCGACGGCTGGCAGCAGGAGCGCTACCCCGTCCTCGATCCCCACGCCATGGCCCTCAAGCTCGTCGAGGGAACACGGGTCAGCATCGACCTGGCCGGCGTGGGCCTCACCGCCCAGGTGTGGCGGGCCGACGTGGGGCGGATACACCTCTACCTCCTCGACGCCGACATCGACGACAACGACCCCGAGGGCAGGCTGGTGACGGACCGCCTCTACGGCGGGGGGGGCGAGCACCGGATCCGCCAGGAGATCCTCCTCGGCGTGGGGGGCGTACGCCTTCTGGACGCCGTGGGCCAGCCCGTCCAGGTGTTCCACACCAACGAGGGCCATGCCGGCTTCCTCGGCCTGGAGCGCATCCGCCGGCTCATCGTGGACGTCGGCATGAGCTTCGACGAGGCCGTGGAGGCGGTGCGGGCCGCCACCCTGTTCACCACCCACACGCCGGTCCCGGCCGGCATCGACCGTTTTCCCCGCGACCTCATGGCGCGGTACTTCAAGGGCTGGGCCGACGAGTGCCGCATCGAGTTCGACCGCCTGATGAGCCTCGGGCACCTTCCGGGCGAGCCGGTGGACGCGCCGTTCAACATGGCGGTGATGGGACTGCGCCTGGCCGGCATGGCCAACGGCGTGTCCCGGCTCCACGGCGAGGTGAGCAGGACCATGTTCCAGGGCCTGTGGCCCAACATCCCCGCTGACGAGCTGCCCATCGGGTCGGTCACCAACGGCGTGCACGCCCACACCTGGACCTCCCCCGAGATGGCCGACCTGCTGGGCCGGGCGATCGTCCCGGCGTGGCACGAGGCCGACGAGGCGGCCTGGGCCCGGGTTGGGAGGGTGCGGGAGGACGAGCTGTGGCGGGTGCGCGAGCAGGGTCGTGAACGCCTGGTGGCCTTCGTGCGCGAGCGGCTCCTCAGCGCCGCGGTCGCCCGTGGGGTCAGCGCGTCGGACGCCTCGTGGTGCGAGGAGGTCCTCGACCCCCGTGCCCTCACCATCGGGTTCGCCCGACGCTTTGCCTCCTACAAGCGGGCCACCCTGCTTTTCTCCCAGCCGGAGCGCCTGAAGTCGCTCCTGCTGTCCACCGAGCGCCCCGTGCAGCTGGTGTTCGCCGGCAAGGCCCACCCCGCCGACGACGTGGGCAAGGAGATGATCCGCCAGATCGTGCAGTTCTCGCGGGACCCCGAGGTGCGCCACCGCATCGCCTTCGTGGAGGACTACGACATCGCCGTGGCGGCTGTGCTCTACCAGGGTTCCGACGTGTGGCTCAACACTCCACGCCGTCCCCTGGAGGCCTGCGGGACGAGCGGCGAGAAGGCGGCGCTGAACGGCGCGCTCAACTGCTCGGTGCTCGACGGCTGGTGGGCCGAGATGTTCGACGGTGAGAACGGGTGGGGCATCTCCTCGGCCGAGACCTACGACGACCTGGGCCGGCGCGACCAGGTGGAGGCCGACAGCCTCTACGAGATCCTGGAGCACCAGGTCGTCCCCCTCTTCTACGAACGGGTGGAGGGGCCGGTGCCCCGCCGGTGGGTGAAGCGGATCAAGTCCTCGCTCACCTCGCTCGGGCCGCGTGTGGTTGCCTCTCGAATGGTGCGTGACTACGTGGAGCAGATCTACGAGCCTCTGGCCGTGCGCGCCGACGCCCTGAGCAGCGACGGCTACACCCGGGCCCGGGCGCTGACCGTGTGGAAGGCCCGCGTGCTGTCCGCGTGGTCCCACGTCCATGTCGACTCCGTGGAGAGCGAGGCTGCCGCGGCCGACCTGGGCGGCGAGCGCACGGTGACGGCGACGGTCGCTCTCGGGCCGCTGGCCGCCGACGACGTGGCAGTGCAGCTGCTGCACGGCACCGTGGGCCCCAATGACGAGATCACCGCCCCCACGGTGCTCGCCATGGCGCCTGCCGGACCCGGTGACGAACGCGAGCGGTTCCGGTACGTGGGCCGCTTCTCCTGCGAGCAGGCGGGGCGGTACGGCTACGCCCTTCGCGTCGTGCCCGCCCACCCCGACCTGGCCGGGCTGGCCGAGATGGGATGCGTGGCCTGGGCCTAGGCTCGGCGGGGTACGATCAGCGGGAGACGACCGCACGGAGGTGGCCATGTCCCTGACCCGCAGGCAGCTGGAAGAGCTCCACGACGAGCGGTTCCGCCGGATCGAGCTCCGCCCCCGTGAACCGGAAGCGCCCCGCCTGGCCCGGTGGCTGAGCGAGGAGGGCGTCGTCCGCGGCCGTTGGCCGCTGGCGGTGTGCCTCTCGTGGATCGCCGTCTACACCATGGCCATCCTGCTCGAGCCCCGCCCGGCCGACGCCACCGCCTCCGAACCGCTGTGGGCGGTCTTGTTGTTCATGACGCTCATGGGCGCGCTGGCCGCCACCTGCCTGGGGCTGGCCCGGCGCCAACGCCTGGGCCTGGTCGCCTCCGTGGCCGCCGCCGGCCTGGCTCTCGGTGCCGCCGTGATGTGCCCCGTCTCCGGGCACCACGAGGCGACCGGCGCCTGGTGGTTCCTCCAGATGGGCGGCTTCGCCTCGTTGATGGCGCTCGGCCTGGCCGGGCTCACCCAGGCCCGGTCCCGGCCCGGATCAACCGCCACCAGCTGAAGCCGAAGCTTCAGCTGAAGCTCGAGGAGCCTTCAGGCAAGGGGCCCACGTCGGTCGCCGTGCCCGCGGCGAAGCCGTCATCCAACGTGTCGAAGTCGATGCCTTTGGCCCGCACCTCGGTGAGGCCGGGCACGCGGTCCTTGAGGATCCGCTCGATGCCCGCCTTGAGGGTCATGGACGACATCGGACAGCCGTCGCAGGCGCCCACCAGCTCGATGTCGACGACCCCGGTCTCCTCGTCGAGCCGCAGCACGTTCATGTCGCCGCCGTCGACCTGCAGAGCGGGCCGGATGGCCTCGACGGCTTCGCGCAGCGCAGCTTGCATGGCACCACGCTACAACCGGTGCGACCGTGGCTCGATTCCCCCCCGCTCTAACGCTGGTGGGTGACGTCGGCTCCCAGTGACGTGAGCTTGGCCGCCAGCTCCTCGTAGCCCCGCTCCAGGTGAAAGCCGTCGGTGACCACGGTCTCACCCTCGGCCCGCAGGCCGGCCAGCACCAGCGCCGCTCCCGCCCGCAGGTCGGGTGCCTTCACCGGCGCCGCCGACAGCCGCGCCACGCCCCGCACCACGGCATGGTGGCCCTGGACGCGCACGTCGGCGCCCATGCGGGACAGCTCGGCGACGTAGGTGAAGCGGTTGGCGCCGTACAGGTTCTCGGTGACGATCCCCACGCCGTCGGCGACGGCCAGCATGGCCACCAGGAGCGGCAGGTAGTCGGTGGCGACCCCTGGATACGGCAGGGTGGACACGTCCGCCGACCGCAGGCGACCGGGCGCCGATGCCCACAGCCCGTCCATGGTGGGCGAGATGCGCATGCCCATCTCGCCGAGCTTGGCCATGAGCATGTCCATGTGGTCGGGCCGGGCCCCGGCGACGGTGATCTCACCGCCGGCGATGCCGACGGCGGCGAGGAAGGTGGCCGCCTCGACCCGGTCGGGGATCACCTCGTGCTCGACGGGCGTGAGCTCGTCGACGCCCTCCACCACGATCGTGGAGCTGCCCGCGCCCACGACCCGCGCCCCCATCCGGTTGAGGAAGGCGGCCAGGTCCGCCACCTCCGGCTCACGCGCCGCGTTCTCGATCACCGTCGTGCCCTTGGCCAGCACGGCCGCCATGACGAGGGTGTCGGTGGCGGTGTGGCTCGGCACCTCGAGGAGGACGCGGTTGCCGAGCAGCCGGTCGACCCGCCCGTCGATCACCCCGTGGGCCAGCTCGAAGGTGGCGCCCAGGCGCTCGAGCCCGGAGAGGTGATCGTCCACCGGCCGGGTGCCGAAGTCGTCCCCCCCGGGGAGCGAGACGCGCGCCGCCCCGACACGGGCGAGGAGCGGCCCGAGCACCACGATCGACGCCCGCATGCGCTCCACCAGCTCGTAGGGCGCCTCGGGCACGATGTCGGCCGGGCGGTGGACGTGGAGCGTGTCGCCCTGGCGCTCGACTTCGACGCCCATGGAGACGAGCAGGTCGCACATCGTCTCCACGTCTGCGATGCGAGGGACGTTGCGCAGGAGGTGGGTGCCCTCGGCCAGGAGGGTGGCGCCCAGGAGCTTGAGCACGGAGTTCTTGGCCCCGCTCACCCGCACCGAGCCGGACAGCGGCGGCCCCGGGCGCACCACGAATCGACTCACCTCGTCAGTATCGTCGGAGACCTATGCGCGGTCACGTCGATGCCGACGCCCTGGTGGCGTGCACACGGGCGCTGGTGGAGGTCGACACCCAGAACCCGCCGGGCAACGAGCAGGCCGTCCTCCCCGTCGTCCGCCACCTGCTGGAGCCCTTCGACCCGCGCTTCGAGGAGGTGGAGCCCGCGCCGGGCCGCGCCTCGTTGGTGGCCACCATCGGCACCGGAGGCGGCGACCGTCCCACCCTGATCGTCAACGGCCACCTCGACGTCGTCCCCGTGGACGGACCGGGCTGGACGTGCGACCCGTTCGCCGGCCGCCTCGACGGCGACCGCCTGTACGGCCGGGGGACGGCGGACATGAAGGGGGGGATCGCCGCCGCCGTCGAGGCGCTGCACGCCCTGCGGAGGGCGGGCCGGCAGCCGTCCTGCGACCTCGCCTTCCATCTCGTCGCCGACGAGGAGCGCGGCGGGGCCCTCGGCACCCAGGCGCTGGTGGACGCCGGCGCCGTGCGCGGCGACGCCTGCCTGGTCCCGGAGCCGACCGGCCTGGCCGTCTGCGTGGCCGAGCGGGGGCTCATGGTCGCCACCATCACCGTCTTCGGCCGCCCCGCTCACGGCAGCGAGCCCCGCCGTGGGGTGTCAGCCGTGGAGATGGCGGCCAAGGTCGTGCTTGCCCTGCATGCCGCCGACTTCGGTGGCCCCGCCCACCCCCTGCTGGGCACGCCCACCTGCAACGTGGGCGTCATCGAAGGGGGCTCCGGCCACAACACCGTCGCCGAGCGCTGCGCGCTGACCGTCGACCGCCGCCTCCTGCCCGGCATGACCCGGGCCGAGGCCGAGGCGGGGCTGCGAGCCCGCATCGACGCCATCGACGATGGCGACCTGCGCTACGAGCTGGAGGTGAGCGTCTACGGCGAAGCCTCCGAGCTCGACGCCGGCCACGGCCTGGTGGACCAGGTGCAGGCGGCCATGGTCGCCGCCCTCGGCCAGCCCGCTCCGGTGATCGGCATGGGCTTCACGACCGACGCCCGCTTCGTGCGCAACCAGGCCGGCATCCCCGCGGTGGTGTGCGGGCCGGGCGAGGTGTCGCAGGCCCACGTCCACGACGAATGGGTCGCCGTCAGCCGCCTGGTCGACGCCGCCGCCGTCTACGCCGAGTTGTTCGCCTCCTTCGCGCCCGCTACTGCCGCTACCCGCACGTCGTGACCACCGAGGTCACCGAGGCGGCGGTCGACGCCGCCGCCGCAGAGCGGGCCCTGGCGCCCCGCGACGGGCTGGTGCTGGAGCGGGCCGACGGCCCGGGCTCCTTCCGAGCCGTGGAGGGACCGTTCCGGGACTACCGCCGCCTGGTGGAGCTCGCGCCCCATCCAGGGGACGGAGCAGTCGGGCCTCGGCGTCTGCGCCAGACGGTGGAGTACGAGCTCGCCATACCGTGGTTCGGCTGGCTCTTCAGGCGGCCGGTGCGCCGGCACCTGGCCAAGCTGGAGCCCGCCCCCCGCTGGCCGTGGTGGAGCCCGCCCGAGCGCATCAGTGCGCAGGCGGCGGCCACGCTGGCGGCACTGTGCCTGCTGTCGATGGTCACCGGCTACCTGGGCACCATCCTCACCCAGACCATCACCTTCGCGGCCCGGGAGTTCGGGGCCGACAAGAGCGCCCAGGGGGTGGCTCTGGCCGCGGTGCGGGCCGACGTCGTGATCGCCGTGGGCCTGGTGTGGCTGGCCGACCGGCGGGGCCGGCGCTCGGTCCTGCTCTGGACCACGGCGCTGGGATGTCTCATCACCGCGACCGGCGCGCTGACCCCCTCGCTGCCCTGGCTGACCGCCAGCCAGGTCGCCGCCCGTGGTTTCGTCACCGCCGCCGCCATCATGCTGGCCATCGTGGCCGCCGAGGAGATGGCGGCCGGCTCACGCGCCTATGCCGTGTCCCTGCTCGGCATGTCGGCCGCCTTCGGCGCCGGTCTCTGTGTCTTTCTCCTGCGCTTCGCCGACGCCGGCGTGGCCGCGTGGCGACTGCTGTTCGCCGCCGCCCTTGCCGGGGTGCCGATCACCGCCTCCGTGGCCCGCCGCCTCCCGGAGAGCCGTCGGTTCTCTGCCCTTCACCCGGGCGGGGCCCCAGCCCCGCCCTCCTCGCCG
>PJQG01000002.1 GCA_002861595.1 Actinomycetota bacterium | reverse complement strand
AGCTGGTGGACACCGGCGGGCGTGTCGAGCGCTTCGAGAAGCGCTATGGCAGGCGTGTTGCCAAGAAGCCCCAGTAGCGCCACGCCGAAGCCGAAGTAGCGCCGACCATCGACTCCGCCCGCCGCCAAGGGCTGTACGCGGCCAAGCTGCGGGGCCTCGTCGCCGGGCGCTTCGGGGTCGGCGAGGGCGACGAGGGAACGACGCCCGGCGGCACCTTCCCCGGCGGCGCCGTGCTGCGCCGAGGGAGGACAGGATGGGTGCTGGCCGAGGAACGCCCGGAGCGGGCGCTGGGCGGCGCCCTGGTCTGGGCCACACGCGCCGGCGTGGAAGAGCTGCACGTGCTGGCCGGGAGCGAGGAGGCCGCGGGCGTGCTGGCCCGGCGGGCCGCGGCCTTTCGCCGCCCGCCCCAGGTCTGGCTGATCGAGGGCGCCACGCTGTCGCCCGCGGTCCCCGCACCATCCCTCGCCGACGGGGAGCCCGTCGCCGCCGACGATTCCTTCGCCGCCATGGTCCGCGCCGCCGGCGCCGATGCCGTGGTCGAGCACGGTGTGCTGATCGCAGAGGTGCTCGGCCTCGAGGTGGGCCGGGTGGTGGACGGTCGACTCGACGTGGGCGTGGGCAAGCACGACCGGGAGGCGCAGCGCCTGGTCCACGGGGACCGGCCCCCGGAGGAGTCGCTGCGGGCCGCCGTCGCCGCAGTGCGAGACGTGCGCCGGCCGGGCGCGCCCGCCCACGAGATCAACCAGCTGGCCCAGGAGCGCTGGCTGCGGTCGGTGGTGATGGCCCGCCCCGAGCTGGTCGGCGCCGTGTCGCTGTCACCGCTGCCCGCTCCCGTACCTCGCGACGGCCTGCGGACGCCGGCGCCGGCGCCGGCGGCCGGCGTCGACGCCGAAGGCCGCCCCGTGGTCGTGGTGTGCTCGACGGGGATCGACGTCGACCTCGTCCCCACCGCCGCCGACGCCCGGTTGAGCCGCGACCCCGCCGCCCGTCTCGTGCTCGTCGTGCCCGAGGCCGACGATCACCCCGTGACCCGCGACCTGGCCGCCGCCCTGGCCGACCCCGCCGAGGTCGTGACCGTGCCGGGCGACTGGCGCCGCGCCTAGCCCCGCCCGCTCGCCCGCCCGCCCGAACCTGGGTGCGAAGTGGTCACCAGGGCGACCACTTCGGGCGCAAGAAGGGCTGAAGCCGGGCCCACGGGTACCCTCGGTGGTGTGCTCGAGCGTCTGGCCGGACTGGAGGAGGAGTACGCCCGGCTGACGGAGCGGATGAACGACCCGGCGGTGCTGAGCGACCAGCACGCGCGGCGCGACACCGGCCGGCGCCTCAAGGAGGTGGAGCCCATCGTGGCCGCCTTCCGCTCCTACCGGGAGGCCACGGAGAACCTGGCCGCCGGCCAGGAGATGCTGGAGGAGGCCACCGGCGGGGATCGTCGCCTGCTCGAGGCCGAGGTGGCCGAGCTCGCCGCCACCATCGCCGGGCTGGAGGAGGAGCTGCAGGTCCTGCTCCTGCCCAAGGGCGAGAACGACGACCGCAACGTCATCGTCGAGATCCGGGGCGCCGAAGGGGGCGAGGAGGCCAACCTGTTCGCCAAGGACCTGTTCGACATGTACCTGCGCTACGCCGACAAGATGGGCTGGAAGCACGAGATGCTGGGCGCCGACCCCTCGGACAAGGGCGGGTTCAACGAGGTCAGCTTCCTGGTCAAGGGCGACGGCGTGTGGAGCCACCTCAAGCACGAGGGCGGGCCGCATCGGGTGCAGCGGGTACCGGTCACCGAGTCCCAGGGCCGCATCCACACCAGCTCGGCCACCGTCACCGTCCTGCCCGAGGCCGAGGAGGTCGACGTCCACCTCGACCCCAACGACCTGAAGATCGATGTGTACCGCTCCACCGGCCCGGGCGGCCAGTCGGTGAACACCACCGACTCGGCCGTGCGCATCACCCACCTTCCCACCGGCATCGTGGTCGCCATGCAGGACGAGAAGAGCCAGATCCAGAACCGGGCCAAGGCCCTGCAGGTGCTGCGGGCCCGCCTGCTCAAGGCCGAGCAGGACCGCCAGGCGAGCGAGGCTTCGGCCCAGCGCAGGAGCCAGGTGGGCGGCGGCGGGCGCTCCGAGAAGATCCGCACGTACAACTTCAAGGAGAACCGGGTGACGGACCATCGGATCGGCCTCACCCTGCACAAGCTCGACAAGGTGCTCATGGGAGAGCTCGACGACCTGGTGGACGCGCTGCTCGCCGAGGAGCGGGCCCGCCAGCTCCGTGGCGAGTGACGGCGCCGGGTGGGGGAGGGGTCCCGCCTTCGGCGAGGAGGCGGGGTTGGGGCCCGCCGGGGACATGACGTGACGCCGGACGCGCAGACAGTCAGTTGGCGCGTGCTGCTGGCCGAGGCGAAGGCCCGGCTGAGCTCGGCCATGGAGGCGCGCCACATCGTGGAGCGGGCATCGGGCATGGACGGCGCCGAGCTGTACCTCGGTCTCGACGACGCCGTCACGGCCCGGCCCGCCGCCCACTTCGAAGCCATGGTGCGCCGGCGGGCGGCAGGGGAGCCGCTGCAATACGTGCTCGGGTCATGGGGGTTCCGTTCCCTCGACCTGCTCGTCGACGGGCGGGTGCTCATCCCCCGGCCCGAGACCGAAGCCGTCGTCGAGGTGGCCCTTGCCGAGCTGGCCCGCCTCGGCGAGCCCCGGCCGACGGTGGCCGACCTGGGGACGGGATCGGGCGCGATCGCCCTGTCGCTGGCCACCGAGGTGCCCGGCGCCGAGGTGTGGGCGACGGACGCCTCGCCCGACGCGCTGGCCGTGGCCCGGGCCAACCTGGCGGGGCTGGGCACCGCCGGCAGGCGGGTGCGCGTGGCCGAGGGTTCGTGGTTCGCCGCCCTCCCGCCGATGCTGAAGGGCCGGGTGCACCTGGTGGCCTCCAATCCCCCCTACGTGGGGGAGCGTGAGGTGCCCGACCTTCCTCCCGAGGTCGCCCGCTGGGAGCCCCGTGAGGCTCTGGTCGCAGGCCCCACGGGCTTGGAGCAGGTGGAGGCGGTCGTGGCCGAGGCGCCCCGCTGGCTCACCCGGCCGGGCTCGCTCGTGGTGGAGATCGCCCCGCATCAGGCCCAGGCCGGCGTCGCCTGCGCCCTCGGTGCCGGATTTTCCGACGTCGAGGTCCTACCCGATCAGGCCGGGCGGCTGCGGGCCCTCGTCGCCCGGTTGTGAGACGAGGGTGCCGGCGTGACCCTCGTCCCCGCCTTCGGTGACCCAGCCCCGCCCGAGGTCGTCGCCGCCGCCACCCGGGCGTTGGCTGCCGGGAACATCGTCGCCATGCCGACCGACACCGTCTACGGGCTGGCCGTCGACCCCTTCCGCAACGGCGCCGCCGACCGCCTCTTCGCCCTCAAGCGCCGGCCCCGCCAGGTGGACCTGCCCGTCCTGGTCGCCGACGAGGAGCAGGCCCTGTCGCTGGCCGTCGCCGTGCCGGAGCCGGCCCGACGCCTGATGGCCCGGTACTGGCCGGGGGCGCTCACCCTCGTGCTGACCCGGGGCGCCGAGGTGACCGCCGACCTCGGGACCGACGACGCAACCATCGGGCTGCGCTGCCCCGGGCACCCGCTGCCTCGTGCTCTGTGCGCCGCCGCCGGGCCCCTCGCCACCACCAGCGCCAACCTTCACGGCAAGCCCACCCTGTGCACCGCCGCCGAGGTGGCTGCCATCTTCGGCGACGCCGTGGCCCTGGTCCTCGACGGCGGGCCCTGCACCGGCGCCCCCTCCACGGTCGTGGACTGCACCGGAGAGGTGCCCAAGCTCCTCCGCCAGGGCCGCATCCCCTGGGCCGAGGTCGTGCAGAGCGCCCGTCTCTGAACCTCTGACCCGGGGCTTGGTGTGCAGAAGACCGCGCCATGCACGGTCTTCTGCACACGAAAGGTTCGCCTCGGCGTCCCGGCCTCGGCCCTCCGAGGGCTTTAGACTCCGGCCATCGACATCCTCGTCGTCTGCACCGGGAACATCTGCCGCTCGCCCATGGCCGAGGTCTTCCTCCGCCACCGCCTGGCCGGGATCGGCGTCGAGGCGACGGTTCGTTCCGCGGGACTGTTGAGCGACGGCTACGGCGCCACCGCCGCCACCGTCACCGTCCTCGCCGGCATGGGCCTGGACGCCTCCGCCCACCGCAGCCGCCGGCTCTCTGCCGCCCTGCTGGCGCCGGCCGACCTGGTGCTGGCCATGGCCCGCGAGCACGCCCGGGAGGCGGTGCGGCTCGACCCGCGGTCCTGGCCGCGGACCTTCACGCTGAAGGAGCTGGTGCGGCGAGGCGAGGAGCGCGGCGCCCGGGCCCCGGGGCAGGGCTTCGAGGAGTGGCTGGCCAAGTTGCACGCCGGGCGGAGCCGGTCCGACCTGATCGGGGACTCGCCCGACGACGACGTGGCCGACCCGATCGGGCGCGGCGCTGATTTCTACCGAGGAACGGCCGCAGACCTCGACGACCTGGTTCGCCGGCTGGTCGAGCTGGCCTGGGAAGGGCACTGAATTCATGCGCATCGCCATCGGTTCGGACCACGCCGGCTACCGGCTCAAGTCCCACCTCATCGCCACCCTCGAGAAGCTGGGCCACGAGGTCGACGACCACGGCACCCACAGCGAGGAAGCGGTCGACTACCCGGAGATCTGCGCCGGCGTGGGCCTGGCCGTGGCCGAGGGGAAGGCGGACCGGGGCATCGTGCTGGGCGGCAGCGGCCAGGGCGAGCAGCTGGCGGCCAACAAGGTGCGGGGCGTGCGCGCCGCCCTCTGCAACGACCTCTACACCGCCCGGCTGTCCCGGGAGCACAACGACGCCAACGTGCTGTCAATGGGCGGGCGCATCGTGGGCACCGGCCTGGCCGACGAGATCCTCGCCCTGTGGCTGGCCACCGACTTCGAGGGCGGTCGCCACGCCGCCCGGGTCGACCAGATCACCGCCATCGAGGCCCGCCAGTGACGGCGCCGGATGGGGATGCGGCGGCGCCGGATGGGGATGGGGTCCCCATCTCGGCGAGGAGGCGGGGTTGGGGCCCCGCCGGGGGAGATGACATGACGGCGCCGGATGGGGATGGGGCCCCATCTCGGCGAGGAGGCGGGGTTGGGGCCCCGCCGGGGGAGATGGCATGACCTCACCGCTGGACCAGGACCCCGAGCTGTCCGACATCCTCGGGCGCGAGCGCGAGCGCCAGAACACCACCCTGCAGCTCATCGCCTCGGAGAACTTCACCTCGCCCGCCGTGCTCGAGGCCACCGGCTCGGTGCTCACCAACAAGTACGCCGAGGGCTATCCCGGCAAGCGCTACTACGGCGGCAACGAGGTGGTCGACGAGGCCGAGGACCTGGCCCGCGAGCGGGCCAAGGCGCTGTTCGGGGCCGAGCACGCCAACGTCCAGCCCCATTCGGGGGCCAATGCCAACCTGGCCATGTACCTGGCCCTGCTGGAGCCGGGCGACACGGTGCTGGGCATGCGTCTCGACCAGGGCGGCCACCTCACCCACGGCTCGCCGGTGAACGTGAGCGGGCGCCTCTACAACTTCGTGTCCTACGGCGTGCGGGAGGACGACGAGCGCCTCGACCTCGACCAGGTCCGCGACCTGGCCCTCCGCCACCGGCCCAGGATGATCGTGGCCGGCGCCACCGCCTACTCGCGCCTGATCGACCCGGGGCCCTTCCGCCAGATCGCCGACGAGGTGGGCGCCCTGTTCGTGTTCGACGCCGCCCACGTGGCCGGACTCATCGCCGGCGGCGTCCACCCCGACCCCGTCCCCTTGGCCGACGTGGTCACCTTCACCACCCACAAGACGCTTCGCGGCCCCCGGGGCGGCTGCATCGTCACCACCGCCGAGCACGAGGCGGCGATCGACAAGGCGGTGTTCCCGGGCCTGCAGGGCGGCCCGCTCGAGCACGTGATCGCGGCCAAGGCCGTCGCCTTCCGGGAGGCGTCACAGCCAAGCTTCCGTGACTACGCGGCGCAGGTGGTCGACAATGCCCGCGCCCTGGCCGCGGCCCTCACCGCCGAGGGCTTCCGCATCGTCTCCGGTGGCACCGACAACCACCTCATGCTGGTCGACCTGCAACCCTTCGACGCCGAGCTCACCGGGAAGGAGGCCCAGGTCGCCCTGGACCGGGCCGGCATCACCCTCAACAAGAACCAGATCCCCGGCGACCCCCGCTCGCCCTTCGTCACCAGCGGGGTGCGGATCGGCACTCCCGCCGTCACCACTGCGGGCATGAAGGAGACGGAGATGGCCGCCGTCGCCGCCCTGATCGGCCGGGCCCTGCGCAACCGCACGGATGACACCGAGCTGGTGGCCGTACGGGACGACGTCGGCGTCCTCTGCTCGAAGTTCACGCCCTACCCCCCGCCCGGGGGATAGGGACGCATGGGCGGGTACGCGGTCGTCCTGGGGGTGGCGGCCATCACGACCTACCTGCTCGGGTTCCTGGTGCGCCGGGTGGCCGTGCGGGTGGGCGCCGTTGTGCTCCCCGACGAGCGCCGGGTCCACGCCCTTCCCACGCCCACCGCCGGCGGCGTCGCCATGTTCGGCGCCCTGCTCCTCGCCATGTTCGTGGCCTCGCAGCTGCCGCAGTTCCGACCCGTCTTCGAAGGCTCCTCCGAGCCCCTCGGGATCGTGCTGGCCGCCGGGGTGATCTTCGTCGTCGGCCTGGTGGACGACGTCCGCGAGGTCTCTGCCCCGGCCAAGCTCGCCGGCCAGGTGCTGGCCGGCAGCGTGCTGTCGTTCCTCGGCGTCACCATGCTCTACTTCCGCGTCCCGTTCGTCGACATCGTGTCCATCTCGCCCGACCTGGCGCCGCTGCTCACGGTGCTGTGGGTGGCGGCCATCGCCAACGCCGTGAACCTCGTCGACGGGCTCGACGGGCTGGCCGCCGGCGTCGTGGCCATCGCCGCCGCCGCCTTCTTCGTCTACGCCGACCGGCTCTTCAAGGCCGGCTTGCTCGGTGGCGACAACCTCGGCCCGCTGGTGGCCGTCATCGCCTGTGGCGTCTGCCTCGGGTTCCTGCCCCACAACTTCCACCCGGCGCGCATGTTCATGGGCGACGCCGGCGCCATGCTCCTCGGGCTGTTGATGGCGTCGTCCACCATGGTGGTGGGCGGGCGCACCGCCGACCAGTTCAGCGGCCAGACCTACTTCTTCTTCGCGCCGATGTTCATCCCCCTGTTCGTCCTGGGGGTGCCCATCCTCGACACCGCCTTCGCCATCGTGCGCCGGTCGGTGCGCAGGGCCAGTCTCGCCGCGCCCGACAAGGAACACCTCCACCATCGCCTCATGCGCCTCGGGCACGGTCACCGGCGCTCGGTGGTGATCCTGTGGGCCTGGACCGCCATCCTCTCGGGCCTGGTGCTGTTCCCGACCTTCACCAACGAGGGCAACGCCGTCATCCCCTTCGCCGCCGCCGGCCTGGTGGTGGCGCTCTACACGCTGTTCCATCCCGGCGTGCGCCAGCGGGGGGAGACCGAGGCCGAGGCGCGGGCGCTGCAGGACGAGATGGAGGAGGCGGCCGGCGAGGCCGGCGTCCCCCTGGCCGACGTGGTCCCCATGGACGAGCGGCGACGGGGCGCCGGAGCGTCGTGAACTTGCGGGTTTCCGCGCGCCGCCCGTAGATTCCCGCCGAAAGAACAAGGGGCAAGCGGCTTGGATCTTCGCGACAAACGCGAGCTGTACAACGGGTTCGGGGACACACTGGCCAAGGCGGTCGAGTTCGTGGTGACCCCGATGCTCTTCGGCTTCGGCGGGCACCTGCTCGACGGCTGGCTGGGCACCGGCGCGGTGTTCACCGCGCTGTTGGCTGTCTTCGCCCTGGCCGGCACCAGCGTGCGCATGTACTACGGCTACGAGGCGGCCATGAAGGCGCACGAGGCCGACTCGCCCTGGGCCGGCACGTCCCGAGCCCGAGCGGCAGGGCCCAGGCCTTGACGACCAAGGCGCCTGAAGCCGTCCCGGCCGTGGAGAAGATGGTGGTGGCCGACATGGCCCGCCGGGCGCTCCCGGTGGCGCCTGTCCTGCTCCTCGTCGGCGGCATCTTCTGGGGCCTCGACGGGCTGTTCTCCTCCGCCTACGGATTCGCCCTGGCCCTCTCCAACCTGGCCCTGTCCGCCGCGCTGCTGGGCTGGGCCGCCCGCCGCCCGCTCTCGTTCCTGATGGCAGCGGCGCTCGGCGGGTACCTGCTGCGCCTCGGCCTGCTCACCGTCGCCTTGGCCGCCGTGCGGCACAGCTCCTGGGTGGAGATGGTGCCCCTCGGCGTCACCATCCTCGTCACCCACCTCGGCCTGCTCTGGTGGGAGACGCGCCGCCTGTCCATGTCCCTCGCCTTTCCCGCCCTCAAGCCGTCGCCATCACCGTCGCCGGCCGCGCCAGGGAGCTGAACCACATTGGCCCTGATCGCTCTCGAGTTCCCCCCCGTCAGCCACCTCATCGAGTGGCCCGACCTGTTCGGCACCAGCGGCCCCTTCGGCCTGAACAAGGTGGTGCTGCTCACCTTCCTTGCCGCCATCCTGGTCTTGGCCTTCTACCTGATCGCGGGCCGGCGCCGCAGCCTGGTCCCGACCGGCGTGCAGAACCTCGCGGAGTCGGTGGTCGAGTTCATCCAGGAGGGGGTCATCCTCCAGACGATGGGCCCTGAGGGCCTGTCGTGGACGCCATTCCTGCTCACGCTGTTCAGCTTCATCTTCGTGTCCAACATCTTCGGGATCATCCCGTTCATACAGATGCCGGTGAACGCGCGCATGGCGCTGCCCGCCTTCCTGGCCATCGTCGTCTGGATCCTGTTCAACTTCATCGGGATCAAGAGCCAGGGGTTGGCCGGCTACTTCAAGTCGATGCTGTTCCCGCCCGGCGTCCCCAAGGCCCTCTACATCCTGGTCACGCCCATCGAGTTCGTCTCCACCATCTTCGTGCGGCCGCTGTCGCTGGCCGTGCGACTGTTCGCCAACCTGCTCGCCGGCCACCTCCTGCTCGTCAGCTTCGCCGTCATCAGCGCCGCCCTCTTCGAGGCGACGGTGGTCGGCGCCGTCCTGCCCGGCGGCCTGCTCATCGCCCTGACCGGCTTCGAGGTCCTCGTGGCCGTGCTCCAGGCCTTCATCTTCACGATCCTCGCCGCCGTCTACATCGGTGGCGCCATGCACCCCGAACACTGAGGAGAGCTCCTTGATAGAGATGCTGGCACAGCAGACCCCCGGCGAACTGGCCGAAGGCTTGACCGCCGTGGGGCGAGGCATCGTCTACGGCGGGGCGGCCATCGGCCCCGGCATCGGCATCGGCATCGTGGTGGGCAACGCCATCACGGCCATGGCCCGCCAGCCCGAGTCCGCCGGCATGGTCCGCACGACCATGTTCCTCGGCATCGCCTTCACCGAGGCCCTGGCGCTGTTCGGCTTCGTGCTCTCGTTCATCATCGCGGGCTGAGGTGAAGACCATGCGCATCCGAACGCTCACGGCCGTCGCCGCGCTGGCCCTTCTCAGCATCCTCTCGCCGGCCGGCGTGGCTACCGCCCAGGAGGAACCGAGCGTGGGGGAGACCGAGACGGAGATCCCCCACGCCACCGAGGAGTGCATCCACCTCCTGGAGGAAGGCGGCGAGCCCGACGATTGCCACGACGCTCCGAGCCCCATCCTCCCCGAGCCCAAGGAGATCATCTGGGGTTCGATCTCGTTCCTCGCCCTGTTCTTCCTGATGAGCAGGTTCGCCTACCCGGCCATCAAGAAGAGCATGGAGGCCCGCACCGAGAAGATCCGGGGGGACCTCGACGAGGCGGAACGGGTGAAGACCGAGGCGGCGACGGTGCTGGAGGACTACAAGCGACAGCTGGCCGACGCCCGCAACGAGTCGAGCCGAATCATCGAGGAGGCCCGCCAGACGGCCGACCAGCTGCGCCGCGACCTGATGCAGCGAGCCGAGGCCGAGGTGGCCGAGCTGCGCCAGCGCACCCGGGAGGACATCACTGCGGCCCAGGAGCGGGCCATGGCCGACCTGCAGTCCCGCGTCGGCGCCATGGCCATCGAGCTGGCCGAGAAGGTGGTCGAGGCCAACCTCGACCGTGACGCCAACATGCGCCTCATCGACAGCTACATCGCCCAGGTGGGCAGCTCCTCATGAAAAGGACCGACGGCGCCGGCGGGGGTGGGGCCCCCGCCTTGGCGAGGAGGGCGGGGTTGGGGCCCCGCCCGGGCATGAGGACCGACGGCGCCGGCGGGGGTGGGGCCCCCGCCTTGGCGAGGAGGGCGGGGTTGGGGCCCCGCCCGGGCAAATGAGCACAGAGTCTCGGGTGGACGCCTACGCCTCGGCGCTGTTCGAGGTGGCGCGGGCCGAGGGTGCCCTCGAAACCGTGGAGGAGGAGCTCTTCCGCGTGGCCCGCACGTTCGAAGCCAGCGACGAGCTGCGCTCCACCCTCACGGACCAGGCCATCCCGGTGGAGCGGCGCCAGGCTGTCGTCGAGCAGCTGCTCGGCGGCCGGGCCTCGCCCGTCACCACCGCGCTGGTGTCCTTCGTGGTCGGCGCCGGACGCGCCCGAGACCTGCCCGCCATCATCGACCGCCTGGTCGAGGAGGCCGCCGAGCAGCGCGCCGAGGTCGTGGCCGAGGTCCGCTCTGCTGTCCCGCTCGACGAGAGCCGCCGCAGCCGCCTGGCCGCGGCGCTCTCCGATGCCACGAAGAAGCAGGTGAGCGTTAAGGTCGTCGTCGACCCGAGTGTGCTCGGGGGCCTCGTGGCCACCATCGGCGACACCGTCATCGACGGTTCCATCCGCCACCGTCTCGACCAGATGAAGGAAACACTGTGAGTCCCGAAGGAAACGGCTTTTCCATCAACCCCGACCAGATCGCCGCCGCCCTGCGCGACCAGCTGGCCGGGTTCACGCCGGCCATGGCCGCGGCCCAGGTCGGGCGCATCATCGAGGTGGGAGACGGCATCGCCCGCATCTCGGGCCTGCCCAACGCCGCCGTGAACGAGCTGCTGGAGTTCGAGGGGGGCGCCCTCGGGTTGGCCCTCAACCTCGACGAGGAGTCCATCGGCGCCGTCATCCTCGGCGACGTGGAGCACATCCAGGAGGGCCAGTCGGTCAAGGCCACCGGGCGCATCCTCTCCGTCCCCGTCGGTGACGCGCTGCTCGGGCGGGTCGTCAACGCCATGGGCGAGGCCATCGACGGCAAGGGGCCGCTCAACGCGGCCGAGATGCGGCGCCTGGAGGTCCAGGCCCCCGGCATCACCGGGCGCAAGCCCGTGCACGAGCCGCTGCAGACCGGGATCAAGGCCATCGACTCGATGACCCCCATCGGCCGTGGCCAGCGCGAGCTCATCATCGGCGACCGCAAGACGGGCAAGACGAGCGTGGCCCTCGACACCATCATCAACCAGAAGGGCCTGGGGGTGAAGTGCATCTACGTGGCCATCGGCCAGAAGGGCTCCACCGTGGCCCAGACGGTCGCCACCCTGGAGCAGTTCGGCGCCCTCGAGTACACGGTCGTGGTGGTGGCGCCGGCCTCCGACCCGGCTCCCTACAAGTACCTCGCTCCCTATGCCGGTTGCGCCATGGGCCAGCACTGGATGGACAGCGGCGAGCACGCCCTCATCGTCTACGACGACCTGTCCAAGCAGGCCGAGGCCTACCGCCAGCTGGCCCTGCTGCTGCGCCGCCCGCCGGGCCGCGAGGCCTACCCCGGCGACGTGTTCTACCTCCACAGCCGCCTCCTGGAGCGGGCGGCCAAGCTCAACGAGAACCTGGGCCTGGGCTCGCTCACGGCCCTGCCCATCATCGAGACCAAGGCCGGCGACGTGTCCGCCTACATCCCCACCAACGTGATCTCCATCACCGACGGCCAGATCTACCTCGAGACCGACCTGTTCAACGCCGGCGTGCGCCCGGCCATGAACGTGGGCATCTCCGTCTCCCGGGTCGGCAGTGCCGCCCAGGTGAAGGCCATGAAGGGCGTGGCCGGCACCCTCAAGACCGACCTGGCCCAGTTCCGCGAGCTGGAGGCGTTCGCCACCTTCGGCTCCGAGCTCGACAAGGTGTCCCAGGCCTACCTCGACCGGGGCTATCGCCTCACGGAGCTGCTCAAGCAGCCGCTCAACTCGCCGCTGCCCGTCGAGGAGCAGGTGGTGTCGATCTTCGCGGGGACCGGTGGGTTCCTCGACGCCATCCCCGTCACCGACGTGCGCCGGTTCGAGGCCGAGGTGCTCGAGTACATGCGGACCCGCCACGCCGATCTCATGAGCACGATCCGCCAGACCGGCGCGCTCCCCGGCGACGACGCCCTCAAGAGGGCCCTGGAGGGCTTCGCCGAGCAGTTCCAACCCAGCGAAAGCGCAACGGCGTGAACGTGAGGGCGGTCACGGCCCCGGGCGGGGATGGGGCCCCCGCCTCGGGGAGGAGGCTGGGGTTGGGGCCCCAGCCGGGCCAAAGGGAGGTCACGGCCCCGGGCGGGGATGGGGCCCCCGCCTCGGGGAGGAGGCTGGGGTTGGGGCCCCAGCCGGGGGAAACAACATAGATGGCGGGGGGTACCGAGCGGGTCCTCCGCCGGCGCATCAAGAGCGTCCAGTCCACCAAGAAGATCACCAAGGCGATGGAGCTCATCGCCGCCAGCCGCATCGTCAAGGCGCAGCAGCGGGTGGCGGCAGCACGTCCCTACAGCGAGCAGATCACCGAGGTCATCCGCAGCCTCGCCGCCGGCGGCGCCGAGCTCACACACCCTCTGCTCCGGCAGCCGCAAGAGGTGGGCAAGGTGGCGATCGTGCTGATCACCGCCGACCGGGGGCTGGCCGGGGCCTACAACTCCAACGTCATCCGCGCCGCCGAGCGGGCCCTCAAAGCCGAGCAGGACAAGGGCCGCGACTACTCCCTGGTCATCGCCGGCAAGAAGGGGGAGGGCTACTTCCGCTTCCGGGGCTACCGCATCGACGCCACCTTCTCGGGGATGAGCGAGCAGCCCACCTACGAGGATGCCCGGGCCGTGGCCGCCGAGGTCACCAAGGCCTTCGAGGAGGGCGACGTCGGCCTCGTCCACCTCGTGTACACCCAGTTCCTGTCCGCCGGCACCCAGAGGGTGCAGGTGCGCCAGTTCATGCCCCTCGACCAGGCCGCGCTCGAAGACGCAGCCGGCGGCGACGGCCCCCAGGCGGCCTACGAGTTCGAGCCCGGCCCCGGCGAGATCCTCGCCCGCCTGCTGCCCCGCTACGTGGAGGCCCGCCTGTTCGCGGCCATGCTCGACGCCGCCGCCTCCGAGCACGCGGCTCGCCAGCGGGCCATGAAATCGGCCACCGACAACGCCGAGGAGCTGATCATCAAGCTGTCGCGGGTCATGAACCGGGCCCGCCAGGAGACCATCACCACCGAGATCATGGAGATCGCGGGCGGCGCCGAGGCGCTGCGCCAGGGCCAGTCCGCCGAGGTGGACTACCTGCCCGACACCGTCGTCCACCGCGACGTCCTGCCCGACGAGATCGACCCGTCCCTACGCGTGAGGAGCGCCCGCTAGCCATGACCGTCACCGAAGCCCAGACCACCGAAGAGACCACCCGCAAGGAAGGCCGGGTCGTGGCCATCGCCGGCCCGGTGGTCGATGTCGAGTTCCCGCCCGACCACCTGCCCGAGATCAACACCGCCGTCGAGTTCAGCGTGGAGATGGAGGGCGAGAGCACCCGGATCGTCGCCGAGGTGGCCCAGCAGATCGGCGACTCCCGGGTCCGGGCCATCTGCCTCAAGCCCACCGACGGGCTCAAGCGGGGGACGACGGTGGTCAACACCGGGCGGGGCATCACCATGCCGGTCGGCCCGGGCGTGCTCGGGCACGTGTTCAACGTCATCGGCCAGCCCCTCGACACGCCCAGCGTGGAGGGCATCGAGGACTACTGGGAGATCCACCGCGAGCCGCCGGCGTTCCAGGACCTCGAGCCCAAGCGCCAGATGTTCGAGACGGGGATCAAGGTCATCGACCTGCTCGAGCCCTACGCCCAGGGCGGCAAGATCGGCCTGTTCGGCGGCGCCGGCGTGGGCAAGACCGTGCTCATCACCGAGATGATCCGCCGGGTGGCCGAGCAGCACGGTGGCGTATCGGTGTTCGCCGGCGTGGGCGAGCGCACCCGTGAGGGCACCGACCTGTGGCTGGAGATGCAGGAGTCGGGCGTCATCGAGAAGGCCGCCCTCTGCTACGGCCAGATGGACGAGCCGCCCGGCGTGCGCCTGCGCGTCGCCCTGTCCGCCCTCACCATGGCCGAGTACTTCCGCGACGTGCGCCAGCAGGACGTGCTGTTGTTCGTGGACAACATCTTCCGCTTCGTGCAGGCCGGCTCCGAGGTGTCCACCCTGCTCGGTCGCATGCCCTCGGCCGTGGGCTACCAGCCCACCCTGGCCGACGAGATGGGCGAGCTGCAGGAGCGGATCACCTCCACCCGGGGGCGCTCCATCACCTCGCTCCAGGCCGTCTACGTCCCCGCCGACGACTACACCGACCCCGCCCCCTTCACCACCTTCACCCACCTCGACGCCACCACCGAGCTGTCCCGCGACATCGCCAGCCTCGCCATCTACCCGGCCGTCGACCCGCTGGCCTCGTCGTCGTCGATCCTCGCCCCCGAGGTGGTGGGGGACCGCCACTACGCCGTGGCCCAGCGGGTCAAGCAGGTGCTCCAGCGCTACCGGGAGCTGCAGGACATCATCGCCATCCTCGGCCTCGACGAGCTGTCCGAGGAGGACCGGATCTCGGTGAACCGGGCCCGGCGCATCCAGCGGTTCCTGTCCCAGCCCATGTTCGTGGCCGAGGTGTTCACCGGCCTGCCCGGTGTGTACACCCCGGTGGAGGAGACGGTGGAGAGCTTCGAGGCGCTGGTGAACGGCGAGCTCGACGAGCTGCCCGAGCAGGCCTTCCTCAACGTGGGCGGGGCCGAGTCGGCGCTGGCCAAGGCCAAGAAGCTGCAGGAATCGTAGGGCCGGCCCGCTCGTGGCCCTCGACGTCGACCTGGTCTCCCCCGAACGCATCCTGTTCTCCGGCGAGGCGGAGATGGTGGTGTGCCGGACCTCCGACGGCGAGGTCGCCTTCCTCACCGGCCATGTTCCGTTCCTGGGCGGGCTCGGCATCGGCATCGTGCGCGTGCACCTGGTGGGAGGCGACGTGGTGCGCGCCGCCGTGCACGGCGGTTTCGTGCAGGTCAAGGACAACAAGGTCATCGTGCTGTCCGACGTGGCCGAGCTGCCCGGCCAGATCGACGTGGCCCGCGCCCGCAGGTCGCTGGAGGAGGCGCAGCGCAGGGCCGCGGCCGGCGCTGCCGGTGGCGATGGTGACACCGGCGAGGCCGAGGCCGACGCCGCCGCCGCCCGGATCCAACGGGCCCAGGTCCGCCTCGAGCTGGCCGGCCAGGCCGAGCCCGCCCGCCACTGACCACTCTGGAGCACAGGGCGTACCGAAACGGTAGGCCATGTACTCCAGACGTGGAGGGCCTCGCTTTAGGCTCCCTGACGTGCTGGGCCTGCCTGATTCCATCCGCGCCTGTCTGTTCGATCTCGACGGCGTGCTGACCCAGACGGCCACGGTCCACGCCGCCGCCTGGAAGGAGATGTTCGACGCCTTCCTGCACGATCACGCTGCCACCACCGGGAAGGAGTTCGTCCCCTTCGACCCGGTGCGCGACTACGGCCCCTATGTCGACGGCATGCCCCGCGCCGACGGCGTGCGGACGTTCCTGGCCTCGAGAGGGATCGTCCTGCCCGAGGGAGACCCGGATGACCCGCCGGCGGCGGAGACCGTCGCCGGGCTGGGCAACCGCAAGAACGAGCTGGTGCTGCAGCTGATCCGGGAGCGGGGGGTCGCCGTCTACGACGGCTCCGTGCGCTACGTCGAGGCCGTGCGTGATGCCGGCTTGTCGCGGGCCGTGGTCTCCTCGAGCGCCAATACCGTCGCCGTCCTCGACTCCGCGGGCCTGACCGAGCTGTTCGAGGCCCGCATCGACGGCGTTGTCGCCGTCGAGCGGGGCCTCCCCGGGAAACCGGCGCCGGACACCTTCCTCGCCGCCGCCGACGCCCTCGGGGTGCAACCCGAGGCTGCCGCGGTGTTCGAAGACGCGCTGGCGGGCGTGGAGGCGGGCGCCGCCGGCGCCTTCGGCTTCGTCGTCGGGGTCGACCGCATCGGCCAGGCCGGCGCCCTGCGGGACCGCGGCGCCCACATCGTGGTCGGCGACCTCGCCGAGCTGCTGACGGACGAGTGACCGCCCACCCCAGGTTCGAGCCCGAGCCGTGGTGCGTGCGCGAGAGCGCTCTCGACCTCGACACCCTGGCCCAGGCCGAGTCCATCTTCGCCCTGGCCAACGGCCACCTCGGGCTGCGCGGGAACTTCGACGAAGGCGAGCCCTACGGCGTGCCCGGCACCTATGTCAACGGCCTGTACGAGCTGCGCCCGCTGCCCTATGCCGAGGCGGGTTACGGGTACCCCGAGTCGGGCCAGGCCATCGTCAACGTGACCAACGGCAAGCTGGTGCGGCTGCTCCTCGACGACGAGCCCTTCGACGTCCGTTACGGGCAGCTCCGCTCTCACGAGCGTGTGCTCGACATGCGCGCCGGCACGCTGACGCGCGACGTGCACTGGGTGTCGCCGGCGGGCCAGGCGGCGCGGATCCGCTCTGTTCGGTTGGTCTCGTTCACCCACCGTGCCGTGGCGGGGATCAGCTACGAGGTCGAGGCGATCGACGACATGGCGCGGGTGGTGGTGCAGTCGGAGCTGGTGGCCAACGAACCGTTGCCGATGTCGGAGCGCGACCCGCGGGCGGCGGCGGTGCTGGCGTCGCCGCTCGTCTCCGAGGACCACGGCTGCCGTGGCCTGGCGGCCGTCGAGCTCGTGCACCACATGGCGGCCAGCGGCCTGCGCCTGGCCGCGGCGATGGACCACACCGTCGAGGGCCCGGCCGACACGCTGGTCAACGCCGAGTCGGAGCCGGACGCGGGCAGGGTCACGGTGACGACGGTGCTCGGAGCCGGCCAGCGGCTGCGGATCGTCAAGCTGCTCGCCTACGGGTGGTCCAGCCTGCGGTCCCGTCGGGCACTGCGAGACCAGGTGGTGGCGGCACTGACGGCAGCTCGCCACAGCGGATGGGACGGTCTGCTCGACGAGCAGCGGGAGTACCTGGACGACTTCTGGGACCGGGCCGGCGTGGAGGTCGAAGGTGACCCCGAGATCGAGCAGGCGGCCCGCTTCGCCCTGTTCCACGTGCTCCAGGCCGGTGCCCGCGCCGAGGGACGGGCCATACCGGCCAAGGGGCTCACCGGCACCGGCTACGACGGCCACGCCTTCTGGGACACCGAGATGTTCGTGCTCCCGGTGCTCATTCACAGCTTCCCCAAGGCCGCGGCCGACGCCCTGCGCTGGCGCCACGGGACGCTGCCGATCGCGAGGGAACGGGCGTCGACGCTGGGTCTGCACGGAGCCGCCTTCCCGTGGCGGACCATCGCCGGGCAGGAGTGCTCCGGCTACTGGCCGGCGGGTACGGCGGCCTTCCACGTCAACGCCGACATCGCTGACGCCGTGATCCGCTACGTCGACGCCACCGCCGACGACGAGTTCGAGCGCGACGTCGGGCTCGAGCTCCTCGTGGAGACCGCCCGCCTCTGGTGCTCGCTCGGCCACCATGACGGCCAGGGGTGTTTCCGCATCCCGGGAGTGACCGGGCCCGACGAGTACAGCGCCCTGGCCGACGACAACGTCTACACGAACCTCATGGCCCAGCAGAACCTTCTCGCCGCTGCCGACGCGGCGGAGCGCCACGGCGAGAAGGCGGGAGCGCTGGGGGTCGAGCAGCGCGACGTGGAAGCATGGCGGGCGGCGGCCGGGGCGATGTTCGTCCCCTACGACGACGGCCTCGGCGTCCATCCCCAGTCGAACTGCTTCACCGGCTACAGCCTTTGGGACTTCGAAGCGACGAGGCCCGACCAGTACCCGCTCTTCCTGCACTTCCCCTACTTCGACCTGTATCGCAAGCAGGTGGTGAAACAGGCCGACCTGGTGCTGGCCATGCACGTCCGCGGCGACGCCTTCACCGACGAGCAGAAGGCGCGGAACTTCGCCTACTACGAGCCGCTCACCGTTCGCGACTCGTCGCTGTCGGCGGCCACCCAGGCGGTGATGGCGGCGGAGACGGGGCACCTGGAGCTCGCCTACCACTACCTCCGGGAAACGAGCCTGGTGGACCTCCACGACCTGCACGACAACACCGGCAATGGCCTGCACCTGGCGGCCCTGGCGGGGGGATGGTCGGCGCTCGTGGCCGGGTTCGGGGGCTTCCGCGCCGGGAAGGGAGCGCTGGCCTTCGCCCCTCGCCTCCCCACGCCACTCCGCCGACTCGCCTTCCACCTGCAGTACCGGGACCGCTGCGTGCGCGTGGTGGTGACACCGGGCGAGGCCTCCTACGTGCTCCGTTCTGGCGACCCCATCGAGGTGACGCATCACGGCGAGCCGCTGGTGGTCAGCACCAAGGAGCCTGTGACCCGCCCCATCCCACGCCTGGCCCCGCTCCCACGGCTCGGCCAGCCACCGGGCCGGGGCGTGGCCCGCCGTCACCTCACCGGCGACGAGTAGGGAGCCGGCGGCGGCGGTGCCGGCGGGGCGTCCACATGGGAGCGGCGGAGATCCACAACCTTTCCCTCCTTGTGCTCCACAGCCGCACGGGCACAAGGTGGAGGGGGAGGCAATGATGGACGTGCACTCGAAGGCAGTGGCCGAGGAGCTGCGCCGGCGGCGCCTCGGCCGTCCGGAGCTGATCGCCTCCCTCGAGCGCTCCACCCGCTCCACCTGGCTGCCCGGCGAGCTGGACAAGGTGCCTTCGTCGCTGCTGGTGTTGGCCGCGGTGTCCCTGGCCCGCCCGCCCGACGCCTGAGCGCCCACGCGGCGTTCCTCAGCGGGTGTGGGTGCCCTCCACCTCGCCACCGAGGGCCTGCCACACGCTCTGCACGTTCTCGTGCTGCTGGTCGGGCGGGAGTGAGCGCAGGGCGTCGACGAGTCGGGGCGGGGCGTGGTCGGCCTCGGCTCCGCTCACCAGGTCGTCGCGCCGGGCGGGAAAGGTCACCGCCGCGAGGTGTTGCGCCAGCTCCGCCCGCTCGTAGGTGGTCGAGGCGCTCACGCCCAGGCCGACGCTTTCCTCGGCTCGGGGGGACCGCCCGGGGCCGACGTCGGGATCCTCCTGCAGGCGGTCCTCGCGCGCCCGGGACTCCTCGGGCGTGCCCCTGAGCAGGGACTCGAGGTCATGTCTCATGGCGTCGTCAACCCTCGGGCTGTGCTTGTCGCTCTCTCGCTCCATGCCCACGGTTGTCCCCGCCGGCACCGGACGCCAACCGCGTGCCATCGTGCAGCCGTGCCCAAGTGCCGGCTCGGCGTTGCCCTTCTCCTGCCCGCGACCTTGGTGGCGGAGGTGGACGGCCTGCGCCGGGCCTTGGGTGACGGCGCCCTCGGCCGCATCCCGCCCCACCTCACCCTGGTGCCGCCCGTCAACGTGCGGGAGGACCGGGTGGACGAAGCCTTCGCCGTGCTCCGCCGCGCCGCCGCTGGCACTCGGCCCTTCCGGCTGGAGCTCGGGCCGCCCGCTTCCTTCCTGCCGGACAACCCGGTCGTCCATCTCACCGTGGGCGGCGAGGTCGCAGCACTGCGAGCGCTGCGCGACGCAGTGTTCGCCGATCCCCTGGCCCGCCCGCTCACCTGGCCCTGGGTGCCCCACGTCACGCTGGCCGACGACGCTCCACCTGACCGCATCGCCGCTGCCACTTCCGCGCTGGCGGGCTACGTCGTCGAGGCGGCCTTCGCGCGCGTCCACCTTCTCCGGGAGAGCTCGGGGCGGGTGTGGGAGCCGATCGCCGATGCCGCCTTCGCCACTCCCGCGGTCACCGGCCGGGGAGGTCTTCCCCTGGAGCTGAGCGTGGCCGAGCACCTGGAGGGGCACACGCCGTTCGCGGTCACGGCGCGCCGGGAGGGGCAGGTGGTGGGGACGGCGACGGGTGCGACCGCCGGCGCCGGCTGCGAGCTGCACGCGCTGGCCGTGGCCGAGCACGCCCGGCGCCAGGGCGTCGGGTCGCGCCTGCTGGCCGCGGTGGAGTCGCTGGCCGCGTCGCGGGACTGCGTCACCATCACGGCGACGGCGCCGGCCGACCCGGTGGCGTGCGCCTTTCTCGCGTCACGGGGCTGGAGGGAGGCCGCCGGCCAGTTGCGGCGCGAGCTGGCGTAGCTGTACCGCGAAGCGGCGCCCTGGCGCCGCTTCGCCAACCAAGTTCGGTGGGGGTCAGAACTCGATGGAGCTGAACTCGCCGAGCTTGGAGAGCTGGTGGTGGGCGCTGATGTGGCGCACGGTGCCCGACTTGGAGCGCATCACCAAGGATTCGGTGGTGGCGTGGTCGTGGGCGTAGTGCACGCCCTTCAGCATCTCGCCGTCGGTGATGCCGGTGGCGGCGAAGAAGCAGTTGTTGCCCCGCACGAGGTCGTTGGTCATGAGCACCGCCTCGAGGTCGTCGCCCGCCTCCAGGGCGGCCTTGCGCTGCTCGTCGGTGAGGGGCCACAGGCGGCCCTGGAGCTCGCCGCCCATGCACTTGAGGGCGGCGGCGGCGATGACGCCTTCGGGGGTGCCGCCGATGCCGAAGAGGATGTCGGCCCCGGTGTCGGGCCACGCGGTGGACATGGCGCCGGCCACGTCGCCGTCGGGGATGAGGCGGATGCGGGCGCCGGCGGCGCGTACCTCGCTGATGAGCTCGTCGTGGCGGGGACGGTTGAGGATCACCGTGGTCATGTCCCGAACCTTCTTGCCCAGCGCCTTGGCCGCGGAGTTCAGGTTGTCGGTGGCCGATGCGTTGACGTCGATCGAGCCCGCCGCCTCGGGGCCGACGGCCACCTTCTTCATGTAGAAGCAGGCGCCGGGGTCGAACATGGCGCCGCGCTCGGCCACGGCCAGCACCGACAGGGCGTTCCCCAGGCCCAGCGAGGTGAGGGTCGTGCCCTCCACGGGGTCCACGGCGATGTCGACCTCGGGGGGGCTGCCGTCGCCGATGCGCTCGCCGTTGTAGAGCATCGGCGCCTCGTCCTTCTCGCCCTCGCCGATGACGACGAGGCCGTCCATGGAGACGGTCTGCATCACCACCCGCATGGCGTCGACCGCCGCTCCGTCGGCTTTCTCCTTCTCGCCCCGCCCCATCCACCTTGCGGCGGCGAGGGCGGCGGCTTCGGTGACCCGCACCAGTTCCATCCCGAGGTTGCGGTCAGGGGCCTGCTTCTCCGCTGCGCACATGTCGCCGACGCTAGCCGGTGGCGCCCTGGCGCCGCCGGGCTCACCTCCCGAACTTGGTGAGGAAAGCGGCGCCAGGGCGCCGCTTTCCGGTACAGGAAGCGGGCGACGAGCGATGGCGCCGGGCGCGCCGGCTCCGGGCAGGTCCCGCAGTACCGTCCCGGGGTGCTGCTGGCCGAGATCGAGATCCGACACTCCCGTGCCATCGCGCCCACCCGCCGGGTCGCCCTCGGCGAGCTGTACCTGCCCACCGACCCGGCGCCCGGGTTCGGCGGCCTGCTGCTGGCCGGCATCGTCGGCAGCCTGGCCAACACCCTCCCCGACGAGGTGCGCGACGAGCTCGACCGCCTGCTGTGGGACGTTGAGCACCGCGATCGGCTGCCCCAGCCCCGCCTGCGCCACCGCTTCCAGCAGGACGTGGTGGGCCTCGACCGCAGCCGTCACCGCCTCGTGGGCGTGGACGGCGCCATCCAGCTGGCGCTCGACGACCACGGCGCCCCCCTCCCGCAGGTGCTGGGGGCGGTGTACGCCGCCGGGAAGCTGTCGCTCTCCGTCCGGGCCTCGGTGTTCCGGCTGCTGCGGCGGGCGACCCGCTGGGAGGGCGAGCCGGACGAGCGCCTCATCCGCTACCTCACCAACGACGAGGCGGCCATGCGCTCCTGGCAGCAGCTCGGCGACGAGAGCTGGGCGCTGGAGATCCTCGGTTTCCCGCCGGACAGCGAGCCGCCCCGGGGTGACATCCTGGCCCGCTTCCGGCTGCTGGTCCGCGACGCCCATCCCGACCACGGCGCGGAGTCCAAGGGCGCCGGGACCCGGATCCACGAGCTCACCGAGGCCAAGCGCATCCTCCTCGCCGGGGTATGAACCGGGGGCTGCTGCTCACGCCCGGCGCAGGGGCGGGGCGGGACCAGCCGTCGCTGGTGGCCATCGAGGAGACGGTGGCGCCCCATGGCGTGGTGGTGGACCGGATCGACTTTCCGTACCGACTGGCCGGGCGGCGGGCGCCGGACAAGCCGGCGGTGCTGGTGGCGACGGTCGTCGACGCCGCTGCCAAGCTGGCCGCCCGTGCCGGTCTGGCTCCCGAGCGCATCGCCCTCGGCGGTCGGTCCATGGGGGGGCGCATGTGCTCCATGGCCGCGGCCGATGGCCAGCCCTGCCTCGGCCTGGTGCTGGTCTCCTACCCCCTCCACCCGCCCGGCCGCCCTGAGCGTCTGCGCACCGAGCACTTCCCGGCCATCACCGTCCCCTGCCTGTTCGTGTCCGGCACGCGCGACGCCTTCGGCGCGCCGTCGGAGCTCGAGGAGGCGACCGCGGTCATCCCCGCCGACGTCACCCACGTGTGGCTGGAGGGCGGCGACCACGGCCTGCGCCGGCGGGACGACGACGTGGCCTCGGCGGTGGCCACCTGGCTGACGGCGCCGTGAGCCGGCCCTCCGCATCCGGAGTACACAGCCGGCGGGTTCCGCCGGCTATGGACTCGGGGACGAGGGGTCGTTGGCAGGCCGGGCGTCTTCGGGGTTGAGGTCCTCGAGCTCTCGGTGGGCGGTCTCGGGGTAGGCGACGAGCACCAGGACGGCGAGCACGGCCGGGCCGATGGCCAGCACGGCCAGGGCCGGGCCGAGGCTGCCGATCCGGGTCGACAGCTCGCCGGCGGCGAGCAGGCCGATGACCCCTCCACCCCTGCCCAGCGTGGTGATGATGCCGTTGGCCTTTCCCCGCATCGAGGTCGGGAACAGCTCCGGGCCGTAGACACCCAGGGCGGGCACGGCGGCGGCCCCGATGACGGAGCCGACGGCCGACCAGGCCCACACCGGCCACCCGTGGGTCAGGTAGGAGAGCACGGTGGCGCCCACCCCCCCCGCCACGCTGACCGCTCCCACGAACCGCCGGCCCCGCTCGGCCAGCCGACCGCCCACGATCACGCCGATGGCCCCGGGGGTGCCGGTGAGGATGGTGAACAGCGAGATGTCGCCGGCCGAGAAGCCCCGCTCGGTGCGCAGGTACTCGTTGCCGAACTGCGATGCCGGGGCGAAGAACAGGTTGAGCAGGAAGGCCGACGCGGCCAGCAGCCAGAACCGTCGAGCATGGTTCCTGCGGGCCTGTCCCGGCGAGGAGGGCGGCGCTGCGGCCCCGCCCGGGTGAAGGGCAGACGGCGCCGGCCCGGGTTGGGGCCCCCGGCTCGGCG
>PJQG01000072.1:3504-8753 GCA_002861595.1 Actinomycetota bacterium | reverse complement strand
GCGGCGGCGACCACGAGCCGGCCGAGGGAGCGGGGGTGAATTCCGACGACGAGGGCTCCGCCGCCTCCTGGCGCTTGCTCATACGGGAGAACACCACGAGGACGATCCCGGCGATGACGCTGCACGCGATGGACACGTAAATCGGGGGGAGCGAGTTGGAGACGAAGCCGATCACAAGGGACACGGCCCCGATCAACACCAGACCGATCGTTACAAGGAGCAACACAGAGGCACCATCCGGGTTGTCGATGCGGGCGTGATCCATCCTACGCGACGTTGCTCGACCAACGGCAAGGACCGTGTCACGACGGCTGTTGCAAGCTGGCCGCGCCCGCCTTGTCATCGTCGTCCACGCGCTCCTCCGGCGCAGAGGCGGACGTCCCGTTGTCGACCGCGGCGTCCTTGCCGGCAGGTGCAGCCTCGGAGGTCGGGCGACCCCAGGCCCGTACGGCGCTGAGGTCGACCTGGTGCAGGCTCGGCGGCGGGGGTGCGCCGGGCACGACGTCGCGCAGGTTGGCGGCGGCTTCCCTCAGCGCCGTCTCGGCCCGGCCGCGCTCGGCTTCGAGGTACTGGGCCAGAGCAGCCACGTCCTGGCGAAGTTGCTCGCGCGCCGCTTCGAGGCGGCCCACATCGGCCCAGATCTGCGACTGCGCCTCGTCGGCCAGCCGGCGGGCCTGTTCTCGCGCTTCGTCGGCGATCGCCATCGCCTGAGCCTCTGCGGCCTCGACGATGCGCGCCCCCTGCTCCCTGGCCTCCTGGACGGCGAGATCAGCGGTGCGCTGGGCCAAGCCCAGCATGCGGCGCAACGAGTCGTCCCCATCGAACACCTCCCGGGCCTGCTGCTCGGCCCGCAGCGCTCGCTCCGTGGCCTCCCGCAGCCGCTCCTGGAGGATCTCCACGCCGGCGGCAACCCGCTCGAGGAACTCGTCGACATCGTCCTCGTTGTAGCCGCGCAGCTTCTCGCGGAATTCGATCTCGCGGATGGTCTGCGGCGAGACGTCCATTGGCTCTCGATGGTACTGCCGGCCTCGTGCGGCGCCGGCGACCGTGCTCGACTCAAAGGCCGCGGCCGCACCCGAACAGCGGGAGAACCAACAGCTGCACGACGAAGACGACGATGATGGGCGACAGGTCCAGCCCGATCCCCCCTGCGCCCACCGGAGGAAGGACCCGGCGCACCGGGCCCAGAACCGGCTCGGTGACGGTGTAGAGCGCCGAGAAGATCGACGACATCACCGTCCCCGGCGCCAGCGGGAAGAAGCTCAGGATGATGCGGGCGAAGATGGCGACGAGGTAGAGCTGGATGGCGAGGCAGACGATCTCCATGTCAGCTTCGGTACAGGCCGCGCTCTTGCAACCGTCGCTTCTCCTCGGCGGACACCTCCACGTTGGATGGAGTGAGCAGGAACACCTGGTCGGCGACCTTGTCCATGGAGCCCCCGAGGACGTAGGCGGCGCCGCTGCAGAAGTCGATCATCCGGCGCGACAGCTCACGATCGGCGGCCTGGAGGTTGACGATGACGGGCTGGCTGGCCTTGAGCCGGTCGCCGATCTCCTGGGCGTCGGCGAACTGCATGGGAGCGATCACGTGCACCTTGGCGTTCTGGGAGGCGGAGATCGGGCGCACCAGCGACGGCCGGGGGTTCACCGGTGACACCGGGCCCACCGTCTCGTGCTGGGGCGGTGGCTCGCGAGGAAGGGTGCGAATGCTGCTCGACCCGCCCACCGGCTCGAAGGGCTCAGGCCCGTAGGCCCTGGCGGCGCGGGCCTGGGCCTGCGACGGGGCCGCCGACTGGGATTGCGGTAGCTGCTGGCCGTCGTCATAGCCCTCGTACTCCTCGTAGTCGTCGTCGACGAGGCCCAAATAGACCATCGCCCGCCGGACCATTCCAGCCATCAGCAGCCTCCTCGTGGATGAGAATATCGTCGCAGGCCGGCGGCCCCCGGACGTGGACCGAACAGGGCTCGCCCCACGCGCACCATGGTGGAGCCCTCCTCGACGGCAACCTCCAGGTCTTCTGACATGCCGATCGAGACCTCCTGCAGCCCGAGAGCGGCGCGCAATGAAGCCAGCCGCCGGAACTCGAGTCGGGAGCCGTCCGCCGACCCCACGGCCATGAGCCCCCGGACGTCGAGGCCGGCCTCGCACAGGCCCTCCACCAGGGCCGGGGCCTCCGACCACGCACACCCCGGGCGGCCCGGCTGCTCGGTCACGTTCACCTGCACGAGCACCGCGGCGCCGGGGGCGTGCCGGGCCACCTCGTGGCCGGCCACGAGCCGATCGACGGACTGCCACAGGTGCACGAACGGCGCCAGGGCCCGCACCTTGCGCCGCTGAACTGCACCGAGGAAGTGCCAACGTGGGCCGCCCTCGGCCACCCCTGCCTTGACCAACAGCTCCTGGGCGTAGTTCTCCCCGACGTCACCGATGCCGGCGTCGCGCACGGCCGCGACCTGTTCAGGGCCGAAGCCCTTGGTGACGGCTACGAGGGTGAGCGCAGCGGGATCGCCACCCGCGGCGGCGATCCGGTCCCGGACCTCGGCGACACGCTCGGCTACGCCTTCCATACGACCATGGCCTGGCGCTCGCGCTCCCCCCGGGCGCGGTGCGAGAAGTACCGGTCGCCGGCGCAGGCGGTGCACTCGTCGACGTCGTGGACGAGCTCGGCGCCGGCCTTCTCCAAAGCGGCGCCGACGGCTGCCGGGAGATCCAGCGCGGGACCGCCGCCCGGCAGCTCGGAGCGCACGCCGGCACCGAGGCGGGCCGCCACCAGGTCGAGCTCGGCGGCACCGAACGCGTAGCACTCGGCGTGGATGCACGGCCCGAGGGCGGCCTCGACCCGGCCGGCACCCAACCGGTGCATGGCGGCCACGGCGGCCTGGACGACACCCGCCACGAGGCCCCGCCAGCCGGCGTGCACGGCGCCGACGACGCCCTCGGAGCTGGCGAGCGCGACCGGCGCACAGTCGGCCGTCATCACCGCCAGCGCCGTGCCACTCGAGGTCACGAGGGCGTCGCCGTTCTCACCCCGACCGTGCTCCGGATCGCCGGCGGGCACCACCACGACCCCGTCGCCGTGCACCTGGTGGAGCCACGAGACAGGGCGGCCGGCGAGGCCAGCCAGGCGGCCCACGGTGGCCTCGGGCACAGCCCGGTGGGGCGCCATGGCCAGGTCGCCCTCGGTGCGGCCCGTCCACACGACGGCGGCGCCGCCGAGGACGAGCCGCCTAGCGCAGGAACGAGGGAACGTCGAACTCGTCGTCACCGAGGTCCAGGTCGTCGTCTGCCTCGATGGCGAAGGGGTCGGCCCGGCCCCGCAGGCCAAGGTTGGCCGCGGCCCGGGGCTCGCGATCGTGTCGGGACGGCGGGCGCTCGTCCTCCCAGCGGTCGAACCCGGCGGCGATGACCGTGACCCGCACCTCGTCGCCCATGGCGTCGTCGACCACGCTGCCGAAGATGATGTTGGCGTCGGCGTGGGCCACGCCGTGGATGATCTCGGCCGCCTCGTTGACCTCGAACAGGCCGAGGTCACTGCCGCCGGCGATGTTGAGCAGGATGCCGCGGGCTCCTTCGATGGAGGCCTCGAGCAGCGGGCTGGTGATGGCGGCCCGCGCCGCGTTGACGGCCCGGCCCTCGCCCGACGCGGTGCCGATGCCCATGATCGCGGTGCCGGCGTTGCTCATGATCATCTTCACGTCGGCGAAGTCGGTGTTGATGAGGCCGGGCGTCGTGATGAGGTCGGTGATGCCCTGCACACCCTGAAGGAGGACCTCGTCGGCCATCTTGAAGGCGTTCACCATCGAGGTCTTGTCGTTGGAGACGGTGAGCAGCCGGTCGTTGGGGATGATGATGAGGGTGTCGACCTTCTCCTTGAGACGCTGGATGCCGGTGTCGGCCTGCACGGCCCGGCGGCGGCCCTCGAAGGCGAAGGGGCGGGTGACGACGCCGATGGTGAGGGCGCCGAGGGACTTGGCCACCTCGGCCACCACGGGAGCGCCGCCCGTGCCCGTCCCGCCGCCCTTGCCGGCGGTGATGAACACCATGTCGGAGCCCTTGAGCACCTCTTCGATCTCGTCCCGGTGCTCCTCGGCGGCATGCTTGCCGACCTCGGGGTCGCTGCCTGCCCCCAGGCCCCGCGTGAGCTGGCGGCCGATGTCGAGCTTCACGTCGGCATCGCTCATCAACAGGGCCTGGGCGTCGGTGTTGATGGCGATGAACTCCACGCCCTTCAACCCGGCGTCGATCATGCGGTTCACGGCGTTGACGCCGCCGCCGCCGATGCCCACGACCTTGATGACGGCGATGTAATTCTGAGCTGCGCCAGCCATGCGTTCTCCTCTATCGAGTGCCGCTGTCGGAAGGCGGTGGAAAGAAAAACAACCCTCAACCTGAACTTGAGGTGTATACTGGTGGTTCTGGCCCGACGGTCAAACGCTAGCCTCGTCGTCAACGTCGGGTCAACACTGGCGCGCGCGGGACGCGAACGTCGATCACGCCGACGTTGTCGAGGTCGGCCTTTTCCAGCAGGGTGGCCAGAGCGTTGAACTTGAGGCCGAGGCCTTCGGGCGGGCCCAGCCGGACGACGCCGCCGCGGGCCACGAGTTGAAGCTCCACCTCACCCCCAGGGGTGGTGGCCACGTCGGCCACGCGCGAGCGGAGGGGGGGAGGGAGGGATGCGGCCACCCGCAGCGCCGCGGCTGCGTCGGCTCCGATGGAGGAGCCGGGGGCACCGACGTCGGCCACGTTGGCGATGACCGGGAGCCCCGCTGGCTTGGCTGCCCCGACACCGAGGATTCGGCCCGTTGCGTCGGTGAGCGCCCATCGCCGGCCGCCGTCGACGGGAACCACCGCGGCGGGAACCCGTTCGGTGACGTCGATGCGCACCGTCCCCGGCCACAGGCGCCGGACGGTGGCCTTCTTGACCCAGGCAAGCGCCTCGGCTCGGCGCACGACGCGGTCGGTGTCGACCTCGACCATGAGGGGATGCCCGCTGAGGCCCGTGGCCCGCAGAAGCAGGCGCCGAGGCGTCTGCTCTGCCCCGCGCACATCGACGTAGTCCACGTCGAGGACCGGTGAGCGGGTGAGGCCGGCGCCGGCGGCGAGAAGGCCGGCCACGCCCAGCGTCGCCAGAACGACGCGCAGCCGGCGCCGCCCCTCCTCCCTGCGCACCTCGACCCAGCGCTGGCGGATGCGCGGGTCGATGCGCTCCCGTGAGCGCGAGGCGGGGGCCCCATCCCCGCCCGGCGCC
>PJQG01000072.1:0-3328 GCA_002861595.1 Actinomycetota bacterium | reverse complement strand
CCCGCCCTCCTCGCCGAGGCGGGGCCCCCATCCCCGCCCGGCGCCGTCACTCCTGCTCCTCGAAGCCGACGAGGCGCAGCTCGGGGGTCAGCACGACGCCTGTCTCCTGCTCCACTCGGCGCGCCACCTCCTGCACCACGCCCATCACGTCGTCAGCCGAACCACCGTCGTCGGCCTGTATGAAGTTGGCATGCTTGGTCGAGACATGTGCGGACCCCACCCGAAACCCCTTGAGGCCGGCCGCCTCGACGAGGCGCCCGGCGGAGTCTCCCGGCGGGTTCGTGAACACCGAGCCGGCGTTCTGGCCTCCGGGCTGGTGCTCGCGGCGCCAGCGCACGATCTCGGCGATGCGCGCCTCGCACTCCTGCGGGCGCCCTCGCTCGAGGGTGTGCTCGGCCCAGACCACCACGTGGGAGGCGGCCACGGTCGAGTGGCGGTAGCGGAACTGGAGGCGGTCAGGGCCGAACTCGCCGTCCTCCCCCCCGGCCAGGTCCACGAAGCAGAAGCGCGTGAGCGTCTCGCTCGTCTCCGAACCGTGGCCGCCGGCGTTCATGCGCACCGCCCCGCCGACTGAACCGGGGACGCCGACGGCCCACTCCAGGCCGGTCAGCCCGGCGGCCGCGGTGCGGCGAGCGAGCGCGGGCAGCGCGGTTCCGGCGCCCACGCGGACCTGGGCCGCACCGGTGTCGATGTCCACGGTGGCGAGGCCCTCCCCCACCACCACGGCCAGCCCGGGAAAGCCGGCGTCGGACACCAACAGGTTCGAGCCCTTGCCGATGACCAGCACGGGCAGCCCGCTGGCGGTCACCGCGGCCCGGGCCAGCTCGAGGTCGCTCCGGGCCCGTACCTGGAGGAACACCGCCGCTGGCCCACCGACGCGGTAGGTGGTGAGGGGCCCCAGGGCCACGTTGGCGCGACCGCGCCCACCGAGGGCCGACAGGGCGGCACGGGCCTGGTCCTCAACGGCCACGGAACACCTCGTCGGCCAGGAGCGTGACGTCGCCGGCGCCGAGGGTGAGGCACAGGTCACCCGGCCGCAGGACGCGCTCGAGGTAGGGCGCCCAGTCCTGGCGGCTCGGGAGGTAGGCCACGCGCGCCGACGGGTCGGCGTCGAGTACGGCATGGACCACGATCTTGCCCGACACCCCCGGCCGGGGCGCCTCCCCCGCCGGGTACACGTCCGTGACGACCACGACGTCGGCAGCGGCGAAGGACGTGGCGAAGTCGGCGCCGATGGCCTCGGTGCGGGAGAACCGGTGGGGCTGGAACGCGCACACCACCCGGCGCCAGCCCCCGTCGCGGGCGGCGGCCAGGGCCGCCTCCACCTCGCCGGGCAGGTGGGCGTAGTCGTCCACGAAGGTCACCCCCTCGCGCTCGCCACGGAACTGGAAGCGGCGGGCCACGCCGCCGTAGCCGGCCAGAGCCCGGGCGCCGGCGGCGAAGGGGGCACCGAGGAGCAGGGCGGTGACCAGCGCCGCGCAGGCGTTGCGGGCGTTGTGCAACCCGGGCACGGGCAGGACGATCTCCCCCAGGTCCACGCCCTCTCTCTCGACGACGAAGCGAACGCGGCTGCGCCCTCGTTCGATCCCCACCATCCGGTAGTCGGCGGCCTCGTCCGTGCCGTAGGTGAGCGCGTCGGTGGCGCGGGCCAGGCGCCGGGCCACCGGGTCGTCGGCGCACACGAGCCGGGGGCCGGGTGTGGCGGCCAGGAACCGCTCGAAGGAGGCGACCAGGCCGTCGAAGCCGCCGTAGTGCTCGAGGTGGTCGGGCTCCACGCTGGTCACCACCGCCACCTCAGGACCGAGCTCGAGGAAGGTGCCGTCACTCTCGTCGGCCTCCACCACGAACCACTCCCCCTCGTCCCACACGGCCCCGGTACCGATCTCGTTGACCTCGCCGCCGATGATGAACGAGGGGCGGAGACCGGCGGCGACGAGCACGAGGGCGAGCATGGAGGAGGTGGTCGTCTTGCCGTGGGTGCCGGCCACCGCCACCGTGCGCCGGGTGGCGGCGATGGCGGCGAGCACCTCGTGGCGACGGAGAACGGGGATGCTCCGGCGGGCGGCGGCCAGCACTTCGGCGTTGCCCGCAGGGACCGCGGTCGAGAGCGTGAGCACGCCCGCGTCACCCACGTTGTCGGGCGAGTGGCCGACGAACACGTCGATCCCGAGGGCCCGCAACCGGGTCAGCGATGACGACTCCTTGAGATCGCTGCCCGTGACGGTGTGGCCCATGGCCGCCAGGACGGTGGCGATGGCGCTCATGCCCGCCCCGCCGATCCCCACCACGTGGGCCCGGAGGGGCTGCGACAGGTCAGCCGGCACGGGCGTGGCGCTCGAGGAGCGACGCCACCTGGTCGGCGGCGTCGGGGCGGGCCAGGGCCAGCCCGGCGGCCGACATGGCTCGGCGACGGGCGGGATCGTCGAGCAGGGGGCCGACCTCGGCGGCCAGGCGCTCCGGGGTCAGCTCGGCGTCCGGCACCAGGACGGCGGCGCCGGCGCGGACCAGAGCGGCGGCGTTGGCCCTCTGGTGGTCGTGGGGCGCGATCGGAAGGGGAACGAACACCGCCGGGAGCCCGACGGCGGCCAGCTCGGCCACCGACGTCCCACCGGCCCGGCAGACGGCGACATCGGCCGCGGCGAGCAGGAGCGGCATGCGCTCCTCGTACTCCACGGCGCGGTAGACCAGGCCGCCCCCGGCGACGTCGGGCGCAAGGGGAGGCGACGACGCCCAGTCCCTGCTCCCGACCACGTGGTACACGGTGAGGTCGTCGCGCCGCCGCCACCCCTCGAGCATCGCCCTCGTCACCTCATTGATGCGCCGTGCTCCGAGAGACCCTCCGAACACGGCCAGCACCATGCGGTGGGAGGGCACGCCGAGCGCCTCCCGAGCGGCGGCTCGCCCGCCCGGCGAGCGGTCGACCTCCAGCACCTCACGCCGGACCGGGTTGCCGGTGGTGACGGCGCGAGGCAGGGTGGTGCCCTCGAAGGAGGTGGCACTGGCCCTGGCGAAGCGGGCAGCGAGACGGTTGGCCAGACCGGGCACGGCATTCTGCTCGTGCACCACCATCGGGACCCGGAGAGCAGCGGCGGCCAGGGCGCACGGGGCACTGGCGTACCCCCCGACCGCGAGCACCACGTGCGGCCGGCGCCGGGCCATGAGGGCCACGGCCCGCACCCCCGCCCGGCCCAGCCCGACGACGGCACCGGCGTTGGCACCGGTCAGGCGCCGGGCGAGGCCGCGGCCGGGCAGCAGGGTGACCTCGAAGCCGGCGGCGGGCACGAGACGGGCCTCGATGCCGCGGGCGGACCCCACGAAGTGGATGCTG
>PJQG01000029.1:7110-8891 GCA_002861595.1 Actinomycetota bacterium | reverse complement strand
GCCCTCGCCCCCGGTCGGGATGGTCGTCGCCGTCGACGTCGTCGGGGTCGTGGCCGGGCCCGGCGCGACCGTCGTCCGCGGGGCGGCCGTCGTCGCGGTGGACGGGCTCTCGGGCCGGGCCTGGGCCTCGGGCAGCCCGGTATAGGTCTCCGCCCCCGGCGCCCCCCGGCCGGGCGTCGGCTCGAAGGCGACCCAGCCGGCGCCGGCCAGGTACACCTCGGGCCAGGCATGGGCGTTGAGGCCCCGCACGTGGAACAGGCCGTCGGAGCCGAGCTCGCCGGGGGTGAACCCCACCGCCACGCGGGCGGGTAGGCCGGCGGCCCGGGCCAGCACCGCGAAAGCGCCGGCGAACTGCTCGCAGTACCCGCGGCGGGTGCGGAACAAGAAGCTCTCCAGCGCCTCCTCCCCGTGGCCGGCCTCCACATCGAGGTCGTAGGTGAACGAACCGCTGCGGAAGAAGTCCTGGAGGGCGCGTGCCTTGGCGTATGGCGTGGCGCCGGGCTCCTCGTTGGCGACCGAGCGGGCCAGGGCCACGACCCGCGGCGAGATGGGTGGGAGGAGTGAGAAGCGTTGCGCCTGGTCGCCGGTCAGCGCGCTCCCGGCTCGGCTCAGCTCTGCGGGCGAGAAGCGGGGGAGGGCGGACTCGACCCGGTAGGTGAGCCCGTCGGTCGTGTCCTCGTTGGTGATGAGGCTGCCGAGCTCCTCGTTGTAGCTGACGTCGTCCACCCCCTCGACCCGCTCAGGCTGGTAGGCGGCGGGGAGCCACAGCGACGACAGGGAGGCGATGGTGAACTCCTGCACGACGCGGTCGGTGCGCCCCTCGGTGGCGACCCCCCGGGGCAGTTGCCGGCGCACCGGGCGGTGCCTGGCGTCGGACGACCAGATCCGGCCGTCGAAGGTGTCGAGGGAGGTCAGGCGCCAGTAGGAACGCTGGTTGGACCGCACGGTGAAGACCTCGCTGCCGGACTGGTTGACCAGGCGGCCCCGGATGTCGACCAGCGGGCTGATGGTGGTGCGCCGGCCGTCCCTGCCGAGCAGGTCGCTGTCGCGCCAGGCCAGCACCGCCGGCCGGTCGGCACCCGGAAGGCTCGGGCCCACCGCCAGCCCGGCCATGACGGCCACCGCGCCGAGCGCCCCGCCTCGCTGCAGCAGCGCCCCCGCCCCGTCGCGGGAGCGGCTGGCGAACCAGGACGAGGAGGCGGCGAGCAGGCCGGCCTGGTGGACGAGGAGGAAGAGCAGCAGCGTGGCCACGTAGAGCCCCACGAGCACGCCCCTTCTCTGCGAGCTGCCCAGCGTGGCCGTGAAGATGAACAAGGTGAAGGAGGGCACCACGGCTTCGAACAGCGCGGCCATGCGGAAGGCGGCCCAGTCGGCCAGCACGGCGGTGACGCCCACGCCGGCCATGCCGGCGATGAGGAAGCCGTCGCTCACCGGCGCCGGGGCCACCACCTCGGCGAACTGGCGCCAGGCATCGGAAAGGGCGGCCCGGGCGGCGTCGAGGGTGGCTGCGCCGGGGATCCCGAAGGTGGTGGTGTCGGGCAGCACGACCCAGCCCACGGTCAGCGCCAGCGCGCCCGAGGCCGCCAGGGCGGTGGCCAGAAGGGGGGCGCCCAGGCGTCGGCCGGCCCACATGACGGCATGGGTCACCAGGGCGGCGGCCACGAACGGCACGAGGTAGGCGTGGCCGGCGAACAACCGCCCCATGCCCACGGCGGAAGCGGCCGTCAGCGCGGTGAGGGCCAGCGTGGCGGCGCCGGTCGGCCGAGGCTCGGGCGTCATCG
>PJQG01000029.1:0-7071 GCA_002861595.1 Actinomycetota bacterium | reverse complement strand
CGGCCGGCCACGGCGGGCAGAGGCCTGGGCCCAGGCGGCGGCGAAGGGCACCGAGGGCGTGACCCGTACCGTCGAGGACATCGCAGGGACGGGCGCGGGCGGCGCTTCCGTGATCAGGTCGATGAGAACCAGTGTGACCGAGCCGAACCGGTTGTTGAGGCCCGCCGCCGCCTCCAGGTCGCCCTGGGGTGCGGCCGCGGTGGTGATCACGGCCAGGGCGCCGCCGTTGCCTTCCCGGCGCAGGGACGCCAGCACGGCGCTCAGTGGGACGTTGCCCTCGGCGCCGACGCCGGCGAGATGCTCGAGCATGGCGTCGAGGTGGGCGTGGCCCGAGCCCATCCCGGAATCGACCCCGTCGGTGGTCACGAGGCGCACCATGGAGCGTCGCCCCCAGCAGGAGGTCACGATGCTGGCCGCGGCAGACACCGCCACCTCCAGCGACTCCGGGCTGTGGGCGGCTGCTCCCAGGTCGAGCACGACGGTCGCCCGTCCCTGCCAGGGCACCTCGTCCTGGCGGATCATGAGCTCGTCCAGCTTGGCGCTCGACTTCCAGTGCACCCGGCGCAGGTCGTCGCCCACCTCGTACTCGCGCAGGGCGTAGAAGTCCTCGCCTGAGGCGGCCAGCGCCGTGGGGTGGTCGGCCGAGGCGAAGGCGTCGTCGCCGCGGGTCAGCGCCGGCGCCTCGATGGGGTCGACCCGCGGGAAGACGGTGAGGGTGGTGGGGGGGGCGGCCGTCACCGAGCGGCGGGCCAGGCCGAAGGGGTCGGCGAGCTCGAGCTCCAGCGGCCCGAGGTCGTACACGCCCCGGGTGTCGGTAGGGAGCCGGTAGGCGGCCTTGGCCGTCTCGCCGGGTGCCAGAGGGGCGAGCAGGAAGTGGGCGAGGCGGCGGCCACGGTCGAAGGGGTCGCTGGCGGCCAGGACCGGAGAACGCCGGCTCGCACGGTTCCGCACGGCGAGCTCCACGCGACTGTCGGTGCCGGCCGGCACCCGCGGCGGGCGCAGCTGGCGGGTGGCGTCGAGGGAGAACGACGTGAGGTGCACGTAGGCGGCGGCCCCGGCCACCATGGCTGCCGCCGCGGCGGCCAGCATGAACAGCTCCACCAGGCCGAGCAGGCGCCCGACCACGGCCAGGAGGGCGGCGCCGAGCAGCAGCAAACGGCCCCGGCGGGTCAACACGGTCGCCATTCCCCGACGCCGCGCCTGGTCGACATCAGCCGGTGCGTCCGGCCGGCACGGGGACGGCGCCGAGGACCTGGGTGAGGACCTCGGCTCCGCCAATCCCTGCGATTGCCGCCTCCGGGCTCACCACCAACCGGTGCTCGAGGACAGGCCCGGCCAGCGCCTTGACGTCGTCGGGGACCACGTACTCACGCCCGAGCGAGGCGGCCCGGGCCCGGGCTGCGCCCTGCAGGGCCAGGGTGGCGCGGGGCGAGATGCCGAGGGAGAGAGCGGGGTGGCGGCGCGTGGCTTCGGCCAGGTCGACGAGATAGCCCTTGACCGCCGGCGCCACGTGGATGCCCCGAGCGGTTGCCGTCATCGCCTCCACCGCTTGCACAGTGACCACCGGGGCCAGGTCCTCCACCTCCGTGGTCGAGAGCCCGCCGTGGGTGTCGAGCATCTCGATCTCGCTGGCCCGGTCGGGGTAGCCCATGGCGATGCGCATCAGGAAGCGGTCGAGCTGGCTCTCGGGCAGCGGGTAGGTGCCCTCGTGCTCCACGGGGTTCTGGGTGGCGATGACCATGAACGGCGTGGGCAGGGTGTAGGTGGTGGCGTCCACCGTGACCTGGCCCTCCTGCATGGCCTCGAGGAGGGCGGACTGGGTCTTCGGCGACGCCCGGTTGATCTCGTCGCCCAGCACAATGTTGGCGAAGATGCCGCCGGGGCGGAACTCGAAGCTGCCGGTGGTGCGGCTGTACACGGTGACGCCGGTGACGTCGGAGGGCAGCAGGTCGGGCGTGAACTGGAGCCGGTGCCACGAGCAGCCGAGGGAGGCGGCGATGGCTTTGGCCAGGGTGGTCTTGCCCACGCCGGGTACGTCCTCGATGAGGAGGTGGCCCTCGGCCACCAGGCAGCACACCGTGAGGCGGACGGCCTCGCCCTTGCCCTGGACCACCTGCTCGACGTTGGCCACGATGGCCTCGAAGGTGTCGGCGAAGCGCGCCGTCATCGTCGCCGCCCGCTCCCTCGCCACGGTGGCAACCCTACGGCAGGTACCGTCCGGTGGTGGGGCGCGCCCTGGCCGTGGACATAGGCGGGACCAAGCTGGCCGCCGGCGTGGTGGACGAGGAGGGCGAGGTGGTGCGGGCCGCCCGGGTGGCGACTCCGGGTGGCGATGGCGAAACGCTCTTCTCGGCGCTGGTCGCTCTGGTCGACGACGTGCGGCGTGGCGACGAGGTGGTGTGCGGCGTGGGCTGCGGAGGGCCGATGACGTTCGGCCGGGACGGCGGCGAGTCGGTGTCCCCGCTCAACATCCCGGCGTGGGCGGCCTTCCCGCTGCGCCGCCGGCTGCTGTCGGCACTCGGGATCCCCGTCTTCGTCGACAACGACGCCAAGGCCCTCGCCCTGGGGGAGGGGTGGACCGGCGCGGCGCGCGACGTGGACGACTACCTCGCCATGGTGGTGTCCACCGGCGTGGGCGGCGGTGTCGTGCTGGGCGGGCGCCTGCTGGACGGCGCCGGCGGCAACGCCGGCCACATCGGCCATGTCATCGTGGAGCCGGTCGTCGGCCGGATGTGTGCATGCGGGGCGAGGGGGTGCTTGGAGGCGGAGGCCTCGGGGCCGTCGATCGCGGCGGTGACCGGGCACCCGCCGCAGGAAGCGGGTGGCGACGTCGTGCTGCGTACCGGCACGCTGGTGGGGCGGGCGGTGGCGTCGGTGGCCAACCTCCTCGACCTGCGACTCGCTGTGGTCGCCGGTTCGGTGGCCCTCGGCTTCGGCGCGCCGTTCTTCGCCGCCGCCCAGGCCGAGCTGGACCGCTCCGCCCGCCTCGTGTTCTCCCGCGGCGCCCGCATCGTGCCTACGGCACTGGGAGCCGATGCCGGCCTTGTCGGCGCGGCCAGGGTGGGCTTCAACCGCCTGACACGGCGCTGAGGCCCCACCGGTGACGGGAACCGGCGCTCGGGCCGCAAGAAGCGCCGAACGACGACCCTTCTTGCCCCCCGAAGACCCGGCAGCACGTCGCCTACGGTGGCTCGGCGATGCGGAAGGACCTGCCTCGGCACTGGCACGAGGTGGTGGCCGCCGTCGCCGTCCGGCCGGATCTCTGGGCGACGGCGCTGCGCCAGGTACTGGCGTTGGCGCCTTCGGGCTGGTGGCGCCGCCGGCCGTTCCTCCCCCTCCCCGATGCCGGGTACCTCGCCTTCCGCCTTCAGACGATGTACGGCGACGCCCGGCATCCGCCGGCGCCCGACGACGTCGTGGCCTACCTGGAATGGTGCCGGAGCCACCGGCAGACGCTGCGGTAACCTCCACGCGATGCGCGTGCCACCAGCGCCGACGGCGAGGTAGAGCCTGGCCGGTGTCCAGAGCGCTCCTCCTCAACGCGACCTACGAGCCGCTCTGTGTCGTGCCCACCCGCCGAGCGCTCGTGCTGGTCCTGTCCGAGAAGGCCGAGCTGCTGGCCGCCAGCGACGCGGTCTTCCGCTCGGAGCGCGCCGTCTTCCCCGAGCCGTCCGTGGTCCGCCTGTCGTACTTCGTGAAGGTTCCCTACCAGACCCGCGTCGCGCTCAACCGCCGAGCGGTGTTCGCCCGTGACGGCCACCGCTGCCAGTACTGCGGCGCCGCGGCCGAGAACATCGACCACGTCGTCCCCCGCAGCAAGGGCGGCTCGCACAGCTGGGAGAACGTGGTCGCCGCGTGCCGCCCGTGCAACACCCGCAAGGAGGACCGCCTCCTGCACGAGACCGGCCTCACGCTGCGGCGCGCCCCTGCCGCACCCCGAGACGGCGCGTGGGTGCTGGCCGGCGACGGCAGGGCCCGTCCGGACTGGGAGCCCTACCTCGGCCTCACCACCTTGTCGGCCTGAGGCCGCGCCGCGGCGGGTGGCCTGGCCCACCGTCCGGCTCCGGGCTCGGGCCGCAGATCTCCATGGCCGGGCCATCGCCTGGTCCGATCGTTCCGTGACGTTCTGCGAGGTGGCGCGGCCGGCGCTGGTGCTCGGGTCGACCCAGCCGGCCGCGGACGTGGACGACGGCGCGGTTGTCGCCGCCGGCGTGGACGTCGCCCGGCGCCGCAGCGGCGGAGGCGCGGTCCTGGTCGAGCCTCGCCGCATGGTGTGGGCCGACGTCGTCGTCCCCGCCGGCGACCCGCTCTGGCAGCCTGACGTGGGCCGGGCCTTCTGGTGGCTGGGCGAGGTGTGGGTGGCCGCCCTCGCCAGCCTCGGCGTCGCCGGCGCCAGTGTGCACCGCGGCCCTCTGGTGCCATCCAGGTGGTCCCCGATGGTCTGCTTCGCCGGGCTCGGCCCCGGCGAGGTGTGTGCCGGTGGAGGCAAGGTCGTGGGCATCGCCCAGCGGCGGGTTCGGGAGGGCGCCCTGTTCCAGTGTGCCGTGCCGCTGGCTTGGGACCCCGCCGCGATCCCGACCCTGCTCGCCCTCGACGCCGGCGCGAGAGCGGCCCTCGCCGCCGACGGGCTCGGCTTCATCGGCAGAACTCCCCGCTGCACCGCGGCCGAGCTCGAGGAGGCGCTCCTGTCCCACCTGCCGGCCACCTGAACGTGATGAGGAAAGCGGCGCCCTGGCGCCGCTTTCCGGTACGGGCAAGCGGGGGTCTGACGAACGTGTACCGAAAAGCGGCGCCCTGGCGCCGCTTTCCCAACCAAGTTCGTCGGAAGAGGGGCTTGACTCTGGGTGGGAAGGGGTTTACTGTGGAGCAAAGTGGAGCGAAGGGGAGGCGTCCCCTTCGGCCCAGAGGGAGTCCAACGGTGAGGAGCACGATCGCAGATGGCGAGGTTCTTCGGGCGCCACGAGCACTCGCTGGACCCCAAGGGCCGGGTGATCCTGCCGGCCAAGTTCCGCCAGTCCTTCGAGGGCGGCGCCTACTTGACGCAGTACCGGGGGCGCTGCCTGGCCCTCTGGACTCCCGAGGAGTTCGAGGCCCAGACTCAGCTGATGCAGCTGGCCCAGGCCGGGAGCCGGGCCGAGCGGGACCTGGCACGGGTGTGGGCGGCCGGGACCGAGGAGGTCGACATCGACCGCCAGGGCCGAATCGCCATCGCGCCACACCTTCGCGAGTACGCGCGCCTGGTGGATGCCGTGCTCGTGCACGGGGCCATGGAGCGGGTGGAGCTGTGGAACCCCGAGGTGTGGGCCCAGAAGCTGGCTGCGGCCGAGCGGCAACTGACCGAAGAAGACGACGAGTAGGAGCGCGGGACGACACCACAACCGCACTCCGCGCCCGGCCCATGCGCTGCCTCTCGACTGGTGAGGCCGATGGTCCCCTCTCCGCCCCCGATGCCATCGCCCCGGTCGGGAGGCTGCGGATGAGCCAGGCGTTCGAACACCGTCCGGTGATGACCGACGAGGTCGTCGCCCTCGTCAGGCCCGTACCGCCCGGCGTCCTGGTGGACGCCACCGTGGGCGGGGGCGGGCACGCCCGTGCCCTGCTGGGCGCCCACCCCCACCTCCGCCTGGTGGGCATCGACCGCGACGAGGACGCCCTGGCCGCGGCGGGCGAGGCCCTCGCCGGCTTCGGCGAGCGGGTGGTCGCCCTCCACCACGCCCGCTTCGACCGTATGGCCGACGTCGTTGCCATCGCCGGTACGGCCGGCGCCAAGGGGTCCACCGCCGGCTCGGTGAGCGCGGTGCTGTTCGACCTCGGCGTGAGCTCACCGCAACTCGACCGCGCCGAGCGCGGCTTCTCCTACCGTCTCGATGCCCCCCTCGACATGCGCATGGACCGCTCCACGGGGCGGACGGCGGCCGACCTGGTCAACGCGGCCACCGCGCAGGAGCTGGCGCGGCTCATCGCCCGCAGCGGGGAGCATCGCTTTGCCGGCCGCATCGCCCGCCGCATCGTGGAGCGGCGACCGTTGACGACGACGACGGAGCTGGCCGAGGTCGTTCGCGATGCCATTCCGGCCGCGGCCAGGCGCACCGGCGGCCACCCCGCCCGGCGCGTGTTCCAGGCGGTGCGCATCGCCGTGAACGACGAGCTCGACGTTCTCGCCCCCGCGCTGGACACCGCCGTGGACCTGCTGGTTCCCGGTGGTCGGTGCGTCGTGCTCGCCTACCACTCGGGCGAGGACCGCATCGTGAAGGAGCGCTTCGCCCACGCCGCCAGCGGGGGCTGTGAGTGCCCTCCCACCTTGCCCTGCGCGTGCGGGGCCGTGCCCCTCGTGCGACTGTTGACCAGGGGAGCCGCCAAGCCCTCCCCGACAGAGGTCGAGGCCAACCGCCGGGCCGAGAGCGCCCGCCTGCGCGCCTGCGAGCGACTGGCATGACCATCTGCGACGAGGTGCGGCTGTCCCCGAAGGGACCGGCCGTCCGGAACCGCCAATGGCTGGTGCCGTCATGACGGCGCCCTCGCCGGCCCGCCGGCGCGCCGGCGCGCCGACGCCGGTTTCCCACCCGGCGCCCCGCACGCCACCGCCGCTTCGCGTCGTGCGCCCTGCGCCGCGCCGGCGCCGGGCCCGTCTCCTGACGGTGCTGGTCTCGATTGTCGTCATGGCCAGCCTCTTCGGGCTGGTGGCGTCGCATGTGCTGCTGACCCAGGGCCAGTTCCGTCTCGATCGGCTCCGGAGCCGGGCTGCGGCCGAGCAGGCTCGGTACGAGCGCCTGCGGCTGCAGGTCGCCGAGCTGGAGTCGCCGTCGCGTGTCGTGGCCACGGCCCAGGAGCGCCTGGGCATGGTGCCGCCGCCCACCGTGACCTACCTGTCTCCCACCGGAGCCGTGTCGGCATCCGAGGAGGAGCGTGAAGCCGGCGGGAACCGGTCGGCCGCGGAGGACGACGAGTACGCCCGGGTCAAGCGCTCCCTGGCCGGCCGGCGGTGAGCCTCGGCACACGGGGCCGCCCGCCGGTGGCCCCCAAGAGGCCACCGCTCCGGCGCCCACCCCCGCCCCCTCATCGCTCACCCTC
>PJQG01000026.1 GCA_002861595.1 Actinomycetota bacterium | reverse complement strand
CCCGCGCGACTCCTGCTCAGGGGCCGAAAGTTCGCTGACGCGGCACTAGGCCGTCTCCCGCGACTGGAGGGGCAAGGCCGTCATGTCCGCCAGCGGGTAGACCTTGAAGTGGGAGAAGTTGTACACCGGCGAGCGGGCCAGCAGCATCTCCAGCTCGTCGTTGGAGTCCACGTCGTAGATCCAGGCGCCGCCATGGGAGCCGACGATGTGGTAGCGCCCGATGACCTTGCCCTGTTCCTCCAGGGGCTTGGCGTAGTCCGGCATGGTGAGGACCGACTTCATCATCTCGGTGGACACCCGGGACAACTCCACCTGCCAGACGACCAGGAACTTCATGTGGACCTCCTCTTCGGCTCTTGGGGCCGGCGGCCCCGCGTGCCACCGTAGAGCGAGAATCGCACGAGGCCGACAGAGCGCCCGGTGGCGGCGCCGGCGGGAACCGCTACTCCCGCGGTGCGAGGGTGGCGCGGAGCGTGGCGAGGCGGGCGTCGACAACGGACCAGTGCACCCACCGCCCCTGACGTTCTCCGCTGATCAGGCCGGCGTCGGCCAGCACCCTGGTGTGGTGGCTGACGGTGGACTGACTGCGGGCGAGCGGTTCGCTGAGGTCGCACGGCTACGCCAACTTCGTGATCGCGGAGCCGCCGCTGAAGCTCGTGCTCATCGAGGGCAACGGCGCGGCCGGCACGCTGAACCACCTTGGCGTCGAGGTCGGCGCCACCGACGAGGTGAGCGCCGCTCAGGCCCGCCTCAGGGCCGCGGGGCTGTCCTGCGCCACCGAGGAGCAGGTGAGCTGCTGCTACGCCGTGCAGGACAAGGTGTGGGTCGACGGCCCCGACGGCGAGCCGTGGGAGATCTACACGGTGTTGTCCGATGCCGAGATGCCCGGCGGCCAGCTACGCGGCGCCGAGACCGAGGACGGCCGGCTCTGCTGTTCGGCCGCGCCTGAATCGGCGGCCCGCTGCTGTTGACCGGCGGCCGGTCGGCGAGCTGGTCCCGGTGAAGGTCCAGCTGCTCTAGTTTTCGGCCATGCCCATGGTCTCTCGGGTTCTCGACGCAGCCGCCGTGACCACGTTGAGCCGGTACGTCGAGCAGGGGGGCGGGCGGGGACTGGACGCGGCGCGGCGTCTGGGCCCGAGCGCGGTCCTCGACGACGTCGACGCTTCGGGGCTCCGGGGGCGCGGGGGCGCCGGCTTCCCCACCGGCAGGAAGTGGCGCACCATCGTCGACAACCAGTCCCCGGTCGGGCCGCCCAGCGTGGTGGTGAACGCGGCCGAGGGCGAGCCCGGCTCGTTCAAGGACCGCGCCATCCTTCGTCGCAACCCGTACCGGGTCCTCGAGGGTGCCCTGGTGGCGGCGGCCACCGTCGGGGCGAGCCGGGTGGTGGTGGCGCTCAAGGCGTCGTTCCTCTCCGAGCTGGAACGCCTCCGCACCGCCGTCGACGAGGTGCGCGCCGCGGGATGGGCCGACGGTGTCGAGATCATCCTGGTGGAAGGGCCCAGCGCCTACTTGTACGGCGAGGAGACCGCCCTGCTCGAGGTCATCGACGGCCGCCAGCCCTTCCCCCGTATCGCCCCGCCGTTCCGTCACGGGATCGACGAGGTCGGCGATGACACCGCCTCGGCTGCTGGGGTCGTGATGGCCACGTCGGCCGAGGCCACGACCGCCGCCCCCACGCTGGTCAACAACGTCGAGACGATGGCCAACGTCGCCGCCATCCTCGCCGAAGGTCCCGACTGGTTCCGGGCCACGGGCACGGCCGCGTCGCCGGGCACCATCGTCTGCACGGTCTCCGGCCGCACCCTCCGCCACGGCGTGGCCGAGTTCCCCATGGGTACGCCGCTGCGTGAGGTGATCGAGACGATCGGAGGGGGCCCTGCAGGTGAGCGCCTGGTGGCTGCCATGTCGGGCGTGGCCAACCCGCTGGTGCCCGAGTCGCTGCTCGACACGCCCCTCACCTATGAGGACATGGAGGCCATCGACAGCGGGCTGGGCGCGGCCGGGTTCATCGTCTTCGACGACACGAGCGATCTCGTGGCCGTGGCCCATGGCGTGTCCCGCTTTCTCGCCGTGGAGTCCTGCGGGCAGTGCACACCGTGCAAGCACGACGGCATCGGCGTCGCCGAGGTCCTCCACCGGCTGATCGGCGGCCAGGCCCGGGAGGGCGACGTCGAGCTCGTGGAGAGGCGCCTCACGACCGTGGCCGACGGCGCCCGCTGCTACCTGGCCCACCAGCACCAGCGGGTCGTCGAGAGCATCCTGCGCCTCTTCCCCGAAGCCGTGCGGGACCACGCGGCGGTGGGCGCGGCCCCGGTCGAGCCCGAGCTCATAACCGCCATCGTCGACATCGAGGGGGACCGGGCCGTGCTCGACGAGGCCCACGCCGACAAGCAGCCGGACTGGACCTTCGCCGACGTCTACTCCGGCCAGGCTCCCGCCGACCGCATCGACCAGCGCGTGGCCGACGCCCAGGACCCGGAGGACGCCTCGAACGGGACGACATAGCCGGCGGCATCCGCCGGCCGTGTCCTCCGGTTCCGCAAACTTCCTCAGCGGGTGGCGGTGCCCGCCGGCTCGGGGAAGGGCCGGCTGGGCGGCGGCTCAGGCGCGTCCTGCGGCGCCTCTCGTGACGCGCCCTCGAAGCCCACGCGGGCGGCAACCACCGCTGAGAGGTGCCGATGCCGCTCGAAGGTGTCCTCGACGAGCGCACGGCGATGGATGAGACGGGGCAGCCCGGGGCGCGGTGTTTCCGCCGGGCTGCCAGCGGGCAGCTCTGCGGCGTGCGACGTTGCTCATGGCGCTTCGAGGAGGGGGGGCGGGCCTCGGCCTCGGGTGGCGGTGGCGCAGCGCCCGGGGACCGGTGAGGCTCGAGCCCGCCGCCGCGCGACGCACCAACCTCGGTCTGCTCGCCCTGGTTCCCGCCGCCATGGCCACCGGCGCGGCGGCCTACGCGATCGGGACGAGGTGGGCGACGTGGGCGGTCGTCGCCCACGGAGCGGTCGGCATCGGCGTCGTGGCGCTGGTCCCATGGAAGTCCGCCGTCGCCGGCCCCGCCCTGCGCCGTCGGCGCGCGGGCTACGCCTCGTCCCTGGGCCTCGCCGCTCTGGTGGTCGTGGGGCTGGTCACGGGTTTTCTCCACGTCACCGGCGTGCGCCGCCTGGGCTTCGGCCTCACGTCGATGCAGGTCCATGTCGGGGCCAGCCTGCTGGCACTGCCGCTGTTCGTGCTTCACGCAGTCGCCCGCCCGGTGCCGGTGCGGCGGGCCGACCCGGGGCGTCGGGACCTCCTCGGGGCGGCGGCGCTCGGCGCCGGTGCACTCTTGGGGTGGGGAGCCGTCGAGGGCGTCCTCCGGTTGGGCGGCCTTCCTGGCGCCCGTCGCCGCTTCACCGGCTCCCACGAGCGGGGCTCGGGGCAGCCGTCGGCCATGCCGGTGACGCAGTGGCTCGACGACGACGTGCCGGCCCTCGACGCCGACACCTGGCGCCTCGCGGTGACGACGGCCGATGGCGACCGCCGGCTTCGCTACGCCGACGTTGCCGTCGGCGACGACCGTCGCGTGGCGACCATCGACTGCACCGGCGGGTGGTACGCCGAGCAGACGTGGGAGGGCGTCCCACTGGCCGCGCTGCTGGGCCCGACGGCCGGCGCCCGCAGCGTCCTCGTCCGGTCCGCCACGGGCTACAGCCGACGCTTCCCGGTGGCCGACATCCCCCACCTGCTGCTCGCGACACGGGTCGCCGGCGAGCCGCTCTCGCCGGGCCACGGCTTCCCGGCCCGGCTGGTGGCGCCCGGCAGACGGGGCTTCTGGTGGGTGAAGTGGGTGACGGCGGTCGAGCTCAGCGACCGGCCGTGGTGGTGGCAGTCGCCCTTCCCGCTCACGTGATGGGGGCTCGGGTGGGCGAGCCCGGCGCCGCGCCGCGTGCTTCCGCCCGTTCCTGGTGCCGGTGGCCAGAACCGGACGACGGATAAGATGCTCCTAGCGACGAGCGCGGGGGCGGACATGGAGGAGTTCGAAGTCCAGGCAGAGGTGGCCGGAGCCCACGCAGTTGTCGTGGTCGCCGGCGAGATCGACGCCGCCACCGCCCCGCTCCTCAAGGACAAACTGCTGGAGTTGGTCGCCACCGGCGTGGAGCGGCTCGTCGTCGACCTCCGGGCGGTGACGTTCATCGAGTCCATCGGGCTGGGGACGCTGGTCGCGGCGAGGAAGCGGTTGTCGGTCGGCGACAAGAACCTCTGCCTGGTCATCGGTGACGACCAAGCCAACATCCGCGGGCCGTTCGAGATCACCCGCCTGGATCACGTGTTCCCGATCCACTCCACACGAGAAGCGGCGATCGAGGACTGCCTGAGCGAGCCGGCAGCCTGAGTCTCAGCTCATCCGTTTCCGGCACCGCACCAGGCGCGCCGCCCCCTGCCGGCTTCTCGACACATCGTCGCACACGCTCTGAAGGATCGACTTCCGGAGGTCGACGACCTCGTCGTGCCAGATCGATCGCACCGTTCGAAGCCTCACGTCCGCCGTCTCCGGTCCCTCCACCTCGAGGACGACGCACTCGTCGTCGGTCCACGCCCGCAGGATGATCGGCCCCGTTCCACCCTGCTCGATGGCCTCGGTGCACAGCTCGGTACCGGCCAGCATCAGCTCCTCGTGCAGGGACTCGGGGACCACCGCCGACTCTTCGAGCCACCTGCGGACGGCAGAACGCGCTGTTGCCAGCGCGGCCAGCTCGGGAGAGAGATGGCGCACGAGCGAAGGCGCCATTGTCGGAGCTGTTCCCAGCCGGCCGCCGGTGTATGCCCGGCCGCCCTCAGCGAGGTGTGCCGCAGGTCTGCGTGGCAGGGCGCCGCGGGGCAAGAGCCGGGTTCAGGGCTCGATGAAGATGCACTCCCCCGGGCACTCCTCGGCGGCCTCGACCACGTCATCGAGGAGAGCGTCGGGGATCCGGGCCACCCCGTTGGCGGTGCCGCCCTGGCCCTTGTTCTCATTGAAGCTGTGGTCGGCCGACAGGTCCGGGAAGTGCTCCTTGCTCTCCCGGACGTAGGCCAGCCCGTCGTCCTCCATGAAGAACACGGCGGGGGCGATCTCAGCGCAGATGCCGTCGCCGGTGCACAGGTCGGCGTCGATCCAGACGTTCATCACGGGGATCCTAGAGCTTCCTGGTGGCCGGTGACACGACGACGCCGGTAGACAATCGCCCATGCTGCCCGAGGCCCTGTGGTTCGACCGCGAGGGGCGTCCCATCGACGTGGCCGAGATGGTTCGCCTGAGCCAGGACCCGGGCTATCGCGTGGTGGCCCGCGACTGGGTTGGTGGGGTGGAGGTGGCCACGGTGTGGCTGGGGTTCGACCACAGCTTCCGCAGCGCCGAGCCCGTCATCTTCGAGACCGTCGTGTTCGGCGGGCGCATGGACCAGTACAGCCGCCGCTACACCACCGAAGAGCAGGCGGTCGCCGGGCACGCCCGGGTGCTGGCCAGCGTGCAGCGCCTCAGCCGCTGAGGCTCCGAGCCTGCCCGTCGCCGCTCTCGCCCGGACCGGGCCCGGGCCCGAGGCGCTTGCCCGGCGCGTCCTCGGAGTAGACGACGTCCTTTTGGAGGTGGACCAAGGTGCCCGCCTCCCTGCCCGACTCGAACTGCACCCGGTCCATGAGCGCGCGCATCAAGGCGATGCCCCGCCCGCTCTCGGCTCCCGGTCCGGCAGGGACGGTCCCGGCGTCGACGCTGTCGAAGCCGGGGCCGACGTCGATGATCCGGATCGAGCAGTCATGGCCGTCGATGCTGAACTGCACGCGGTAGGCGCTCCCCGGCCCTGCGTGATCGACCACGTTGGTGCACGCCTCGGTCAGCGCCACCTCGACGTCGCCCACGCACTCCTCTCGCACCCCGACCTCGCGCATCGCGTTGCTGGCCAGGTGGCGGGCCAGGGGGATGGTGAGGCTGTCCCGGGGCAACTCGAGCTCGAGGGTCATCCTCATCGCTACCGGGGCTCCTTCCTTCGCCGTTTGCCGTTCCTTCCCCCCCACGGCCGTATTCTCACCTCCGCGTCCCCGTAGGCTCTGTCGTCGTGGAGCGGCTCCGGCTGTTCGAAGAGCCCGTGGGGGACGTGCGCCGGCTCAGCCTGGTGCGGCTCAGCTCGGAGATCGCCCGCTCCGTCGTGGCCGTCGGACGGGTGGCCGTGGAGGGCGAGGTCGTCGCGCCCCGCCGGCATCCGGGAGGCACCTATTTCTCCCTTCGTGATCGCACGGTTCAGGTAGGGGTGCGTTGCCCGTCCGGTCGCTTGCACCGCTGCCGCACCGTTGCCGGCGAGCGGGTCCTGGTGACCGGCGTGGTGGCCTGGTTGGCCGAGCGGGGCCAGCTCCAGCTGGTGGCCGAGGAGGTCGCCCCGGTGGGCGAAGGCGCCATCGCCGCCGCCATCGCCGACCGCCGGCAACGCCTCGCCGCCGAAGGGCTCCTTGATCGCCCGCGCCGAGCCCTGCCCCGGCTGCCGGCGGTGATCGGCGTGGTGTGCGGCAACGAGGCCGCGGTGCGGGGCGACATCGAATCGGTGGTCACGGTTCGGTTCCCCGGTTACCCCATGGCCTACCTGCCCACCAACGTGTCGGGGCCGGGCGCCGCCGATGCCATGATCGCCGCCCTGGCCGCCCTCGACGCCCGCGAGGACGTCGAGGTCATCGTGCTGGCCCGTGGTGGGGGCGACGCCGCTCAGCTCCTGCCCTTCAGCGACGAGTCGTTGTGCCGCGCCATCTGCGCCTGCACGACGCCCGTCGTCTCCGCCGTGGGCCACGAGGGTGACCGGCCGCTCTCCGACGAGGTGGCCGACGTTCGCTTCGGGACACCCTCGCTGGCTGCCGCCGCCGTCGTGCCCGCCCGATCGGAGCTCGAGGCCGAGCTCGACATGCTCGCTACCCGCGCCCGCACGAGCCTCGAGCAGCGGGTGGCGGCGGCCCGGGTCCGCCTGGCCGGGGTGGACCGCGACCGGGCGCTGGAGGCCGGCCTGGAGTTGGCCAGCCGCCGTCTCGCCGAGACCGGGTCCCGGCTGCAACTGCTCCACCCGGCCCGATCCGTCGTCGCCGCCGGGGCCCGCCTGGCTCGCCTCGACTGGCGCGACGTCGTCACGCGGCGGGCTGCGCACGAGCGGGAGCGGCTGGCCGCGACCCGTCGTCATCTCGATGCCCTCTCGCCGGCGGGGGTGCTGGAGCGCGGCTACGCGGTGGTCCGGTCGGGCGACGGGTCGGTGGTGCGGGGGGCCGAGCAGTTGGCGGCGGGGGACGGCGTCGAGGTCCAGCTGGCCCGCGGCCGCTTCGGCGCCGTGGTGCAGTCCGTGGTGGACGAGGTGCAAGCCCGGACATGAGCGAGGCCACCTCCGAGGAGTCGTCGATGACCTACGAGCAGCTGGTCGAGGCCCTCGAGCAGCTCACCCACCGCATGGCCGACGCCGGCGTCGGCATCGAGGAGGCCGTCGAGCTCTACGAGCGGGCGGGTCGCCTGCATGCGCACGCGTCCGACCGCCTGGCCCGCATCCAGGATCGCATCGCCCGGCTGGCCGCCCCCGGCCCCGGGTGCGAGGACCCGTAGCCGGGCGAGCTGTGCGACGGAAGAGGTACTACTCGTCGGGGTTGGCAAGGGACGCACGGGTGGGCCAGGTGTGGCTGAAGCAGCGGTGCTCCCGCCGGCCGGGCGTCCACAGGCTCCACGCGCCGAGGAGAGCCCGACGCGTCCGCTCGGTCCACTCGATGGCCTCGGGCGCGGCCACCCTGCGCACCACCTGGCGGATGCCGCCCTCGTGCACGGCGTAGCCCGCCCACGTGCCGGGGTAGTGCATCGTGGCGCCGATCTCGGTGACGACCAGCGGGCCGTGGCGGTGGAAGCGGTGGCGGTGGGAGTGGCCACAGCTGACGAAGGTGGAGGCGTTGGCCGCGGCCAGGGCATCGAGCAGCGGCCCAGCCTGGTCACCCGGGATCCCCGGGGGGTACATGAAGGCCCGCTGGAGGCGCTGGGGGTAGTGGTGCATGGCCACGAACACAGCCCCCGGGGCCGCGCCGGCGAGCTCGGCGATGGCCTGCCGCTGGTCGGCCTGGACCCGGCCTGCGCTCTTGCCGGCGACGGCGGTGTCGGCCAACACGACCCGGATGCCGGGAAGGTCATGGTGGGACGGCTCGCGCCGGACGACGATCCCGTGGGCGGCCAACGCAGTCGCCGGGTCGACCGAATGCTTCCCCACGTCATGATTGCCGAGCACGGCCAGCACCGGGACCGATGCGGAGCCGAGCAGCGCGGCGACGTCGTGCCACTCCGGGGGCAGACCCGCCCAGGTGAGGTCGCCCTTGGCCACGATGGCCTCTGCCCCCCAGACCACGGCCTCGTCCACCGCGGCGCGGGCGCAGCGCAGGGGATAGGGCTCGTCGTGAGCTCCCGGCGCTTCGCCGAGGGTGCGCAGGAGGCCGAAGGAGCGCTCGCCCACATGGAGGTCGTTGACGGTGGCGAAGCGGCACAAGAGCTCCCCTGGGGGAGGAGCGAGCGTTCGGAACCGGTGCACGCTCCGGGGCCTCGGCCCCCGGCCCGGGAGGCGGAGGGTGAGGTCCAAGCACGAGTCGGGGGGAAGGTGCTCGAGAGAGGCGGCCCCCGGACCGGGGCGGCCCACCTCGGCCGTCGCGTCACCAGCGCGCAGCACCGAGCCCACCGGGAGATCGGCCCAGCACACCTGGACGGCCGTGTCCTCCACCGCGAAAAGGCTCACCCGCGACATCGAGTGGTTGTAGCACGACGTACTGTGCTCGCCGTGCGCACGGCAAAGATCACCCTGGTGGCGTTCCTCATCGGTATGGCGACGCTTCTGCCCGCAGGCTCGACGACCGCTCCAGCGCAGGCTGCGCATGGCTTCCAGTTCCTCCAGGTGACGCCGGAGGTCAGCGTCCTCCCCCTCAACGGCGTGCTCCGCCTCGAGGCGCAGCTCTTCCTCGACGTCGGGGGCGATCGGATGCCGGCGGGGCCGGTGGGCGAGGTCACGGTCAACTTCGAGGAGGTCGGGGAGACACCCGCGTCGCTGAGCAGCACGAGCTGCACGATCGCGGCTCTCACCCCCTCCTGTGAGGTGACGGCCAGCTCGGCTGTGGTGGCCACCACCCTCTTCCGGGCCTGGATCGACGACGGGACCAAGGACGAGGGGGAGGGGCGGCTGGCCAACACCGACCCCGACGACCGAGCCAGCGCCGACTGCATCACTCCTGCAGAGGGCGAGAGCGAGGCGGGCGCCTGCCGGGCCAGTGACGACACGCCCACGCCGGGCGAGGCCGAGCCGGACGAGACCGACGTCGTGAAGGCCAGCTGGGTGGCCGGCGGCGTGGACGTTGTCGCCGACGACCAGCGGCTGGAGCCCGGCCGCCAAGCCACGCTGACGGCCACCGCCTACGACGTCCTCGGCAACCCGGCGCCCGGGGTCGTGGTCAGGTTCGAATACTTCAACCTCTCCATCTCCGACGGGGACGGCAACAACCCGGGCCCGCAGCCGGCGGGCAACCCCGACGGCACCTGTACCACCATCGCCGCCGGGCAGCCCGGCGAAGGCACGTGCAAGGTGGGCTACACCCAGACGAAGGAGGGGGTGGACCTGCTCTGCGTGTGGACTTCGGACGCGCCGCCCGTCTTCGCCGGCACGGGCGACGGCGGCACCTGTGACGGCGAGGGGCTGCTGGATGGGACCGGCAACGACGGCAAACCGGACCCGGCCGGCGACGACCAGGACGTGGTGCGGGTGGTGTGGCAGCGTGCCGTCGCCCCAGCGGCGGGCGCGACACCAGGGCGAGCGCCGCCTCCGCCGCCTCCGCCGCCCCGCACCGGGTACTGGCTGGTCGCCACCGACGGGGGGATCTTCGCCTTCGGTGACGCCGACTTCAAAGGCTCCACCGGCGCCATCAGGCTAAACCAGCCCATCGTGGGCATGGCCGCCGCGCCCGCCAACACTGGCTACTGGCTGGTTGCCTCGGATGGCGGCATCTTCGCCTTCGGCGGCGCGAGGTTCGCCGGCTCCACCGGCGCCATCAGGCTCAACCAGCCCATCGTCGGCATGGACTCCACGCCCACCGGCAACGGCTACTTCCTCGTGGCGCGCGACGGGGGAGTGTTCGCCTTCGGCGACGCCAGGTTCCAGGGCTCCACCGGCGGCATCAGGCTCAACCAGCCCATCGTGGGCATGGCCGCCACCCCGTCGGGCAACGGGTACTGGTTGGTGGCGGCCGACGGCGGCATCTTCGCCTTCGGCGACGCCAGGTTCGCCGGCTCCACCGGCGCCCTCAGGCTCAACCAGCCCATCGTCGGCATGGCGGCCACCCCCACAGGACTGGGCTACTGGCTGGTTGCTCGCGACGGCGGCATCTTCGCCTTCGGTGACGCCAGGTTCCAGGGCTCCACCGGCGCCCTCAGGCTCAACCGGCCCATCGTGGGCATGAGCCGCACGGCCGCCGGCCAGGGCTACCGCCTCGTGGCCTCCGACGGGGGCATCTTCGCCTTCGGCGACGCCAGGTTCCTCGGGTCCACGGGCGCCCTCAAGCTCAACCAGGGCGTGGTCGGCATGGACGGGTTCTGACCCCCAGCCCGACTCCGCAGTCTCACCTTTGACCCGTCGGGTCGGTGGGTCTCGTGCATGCGGAGAGCGACGACGAGGCCGGAGGCCGCGGTGAGGGCGGCTGGCCGATGCCCTCATGAGCTCCGTGCCGGGACGACCGGCGCCGGGCCCGCCGTCGCCTGCCGCCAGGCTGGCCAGCGCACGGTCACGACGATGATCCAGAGGTGGAACACGCAAGCCGGCACCACCTCGGCGACCGCCGCCCGCCGCGCCTGTGAGAGGGCGATGCCGACGATGCAGCCGGCCACCTCCAACCACATCAGGGCGTAGCTCTGCCTGCGCCAGCGGCCAGGTGCCTGGCCGGCGGCGAAGCGCCACATGAGCAGGGGCAGGGAGAGCCCGAGGACGATGCCGGCCGTCGTGTGGACGACGCGAGACGCGCCGTGGCCGGCGATCGACACCGTCGCCACCACAGCCTGACCGGCCATCCCCACGAGGAAGACGACCAAGAACCCGGTGCGTCGGGCCAGCCGCTGGTCGACCGCCCGCGCGAACCCGACCAGGAGGACTGTTGCGACGAGAAGCCCGCCCCGGAACAGCGCCATGGTTCGAGGGTCGGTGCCGAGATAGCTGATGGCGCGGTCGTCGGTCAGATCCAGCCCGGCCCGCTCCATGCCCACCCCGACCGTCGTCCACAGCACGGCAACGGCGGCAACGCCGGTGAGCCGCAGCGGCTGCTTCAGGGAAAGCGCGACGTGGTCGTCCGAGTCGACAGGGCGGATCAGCGACGATACCCACGTGGGCGAGGACACAGGCCAGAGGGCGTCGAAGGCTCGACTTCGGGTGCAAGCGCAGCGCCTGAGCGGATCACCGAAGTGCGGGTTCGCAGTCCTGGTTCCAGTGGACGAGGACCCTGGTCTCCCGCTCGTAGCCGAGCACGCTGATGGTGGCGGTGTGGAGCGCCAGGCGTTTGCCACCGCCGGGCGGGAGGCCGACCCAGCGGGCGGCCATGACTCGGAGCAGGTGGCCATGGGAGAACACGGCCACGTCGCCGCCAAGGGAGCGGAGCTCGGCGATGAGGCGGTCGGCCCGCTGGCCGACGTCGTCCGCGCTCTCCCCACCCGGCACGCCGTCGTCCCACAGCGACCAGCCCGGCCGCTCGACCCGGATGTCGCGGGTGGTGCGGCCCTCGTAGGCGCCGTAGTCCCACTCGGCGAGGTCGTCGCGCACCTCGGCGGCGTCGGCGAGACCGGCCAGCCGGCATGTCTCGGCTGCCCGCAGGAGCGGGCTGGTCAGCACCGTCGCGAAGTGGCGCCCGCTCAGAACGGTGCCCAGCCGCTCCGCCTGGCGGCGTCCCGTCTCGGTGAGATCGATGTCGGTCGTGCCGGTGTGCTGCCCGGTCTTGGTCCACTCCGTCTCGCCATGGCGGACGAGCACCACCTGCGGCCGCCGCTCCCCCTGCACCTTCTCAGACGAGCACGGCGAGGGTGGCGGGAAGTGTTGCCGCCTCTCGCCGGCGGAGGGCGACGGCGATGTCGAGGCGCTCGAGCAGCTGCTCCACGGTGCGCTGGCGGGACGGCGCCGGGTGAGCCTCGAGGAAGGCGCGCACGTCGGTCGCCACCTCCGGCACCGACAAGGTGGTGACGCCTTCCAGCATGCGGTCGACGAGCTTGTCAGGGATTCGCTCGAGCAGCTCGTCCCAGTGCTCCTTGACCGCCGCCCAGGCCAGCGCGCCACCCCGACGGTTGGCCAGGAGCTGGGAGACGAGGAAGGGGGCGTTCTGGGCCCGCACCTGGCCGCCGAGGGCGAAGTCGACGGTGCGCCGCACCAGGGCTTCGTCCTCGAAGGCGGCCAGGCTGTAGAGGTACCTCACCTCCTCCTGGGGCGTCGCCGCCGCCTTGTAGCGCTCGAGGTGGGTGGCGTAGTCGGCGTCGTCCCCGGTCGCGGCCACGATGGCCACCACGGCGGCGACCACGTCGGCGTCCACCGACCCCGGCTCGGCCAGCTCCCGGGCGTGAAGCTCGCGAGCCGTCGCCGCCACGTCGGCGTCAGCGCCGAGAACCCCCATGGCGGAAAGGACGGTGGCCCGCAGCGTGCCCGTGCGCTCGCTCTCGCCGGCCGTTGGCGTCCACCCCAGCTCTGCAGCGACGGGAGCCAGCAGCGCCTTGACCAAGGCCTGGAACGCCGGCTCGGCGTCAGGGCCCACCACGCGATCGACGACGCCGAGGGCGGCGACGAGGGCGGCCCACACGCTCGGGTCCCGTTCGCCCGAGTCACTGACGACCCTGGCCAGGCGCAGGAAGTCGCCCACCGTTGAGGCGCCGGCCAGGACCGCGGCCCAGGCATCGCTCACCAGGTTGAAGCGCTCGAGGGCGTCCAGGTTGTCCAGCGCCCCAGTGAGGCGGCCGAGAAGGTCGTCGTCGTACTGAACCCGGTAGAAGCCCCAGCCGCCCTCGTTGACGACCAGCCAATCGGCGGCGCCGCCCAGGTCGACCTCCGCCGGGTCGGGGCCGAGGAGCACCCGCCGGTGGACCGGGCGGCCCTCCACCGAGGCCCGCAGCATCACGGGCACCTGCCAACCGGCATTGGCGCCGGCACCGGCGCCGGGCCCGGCGCCATCGCCGTCATCGGGCAGATAGCGGAAGCGGCGCTGACGCAGCGTCACCCCGCTGCCGTCCTCGCTCGTCGTCACGGATACCACCGGGTAGCCGGGCTGGAAGATCCACGAGTCCATGGTGGCGCGCACGGGCTCGCCGGTGGCCGCCTCCAGGGCGTCCCACAGGTCGGTCGTGTCGGTGTTGGCGTAGCTGTGCTGGGCGATGTAGGCGGCGATGCCCTGGCGGAACGGCTCCGCCCCGACGTAGCGCTCCAGCATCCGAAGCACGCCGGCGCCCTTCTGGTACGTGAGCACGTCGAACATCTGCTCAGCCTCGTCCGGGCTCTCCACCGGGAACTCGATGGCACGGGTGGAGCTCAGGCCGTCGACGAGCATGGCGTGGCCGCGGCTGAGGGCGAAGGTGACCCAGCGCTGCCAGTCGGGGCGGAAGTCGTCGACGCAGAGCAGCTCCATGAAGGTGGCGAACGCCTCGTTGAGCCAGATGCCGTTCCACCACCGCATGGTGACGAGGTCGCCGAACCACATGTGGGCCAGCTCGTGGGCCACGACGTCGGCCACCCGCTCCAGCTCGGCGCGGGTTGCGCGCTGGGGATCAACGAGCAGCAGGGTCTCGCGGAACGTCACCGCGCCCAAGTTCTCCATGGCGCCCATGGCGAAGTCGGGCAGGGCGACGAGATCGAGCTTCTCGGCTGGGTAGGGGACGGCAAAGTACCGGCTGAAGTACCGCAGGGCATGGGCGCCGATCTCCAGGGAGAAGCTGCTCAGGCTCTTCTTGCCGGGCACGCACGCCACCCGCAGGGGGACGTCGTCGACGCGAACCGGATCGGTGGCCTCGAGGGGGCCCACGACGAAGGCCACCAGGTAGCTCGACATCCGCATGGTGGGGGCGAAGCGCACCTGCTTCTTCCCGTTGCCCAGCTGGGTCACCTCGGTCGTCTCCGAGTTGGAGATGGCGGTGAGGTCCTCGTCGACGATGAGCGTGACGGCGAAGGTGGCCTTGAGGTCGGGTTCGTCCCAGCACGGGAAGGCCCGGCGGGCGTCGGCCGGCTCGAACTGGGTGGCAGCGAGGGCCCCGGGCCGGCCGTCGTCGGCGACGAACTCGCTGCGGTAGATGCCCTGGAGCTTCTCGGAGAAGCGCCCGGCGAAGGTGAGGTGGAGGGTGTGGGCGCCGGCGCCGGCGGTGCCGTCGAGGCGGATCGTCACCTGCTCGTGCTCGGCGTCGGGCTCAGCCCGCCCGGCGAGGACGTTGCCGTCCTCGGCCACCAGCTCAGCGTCGAGGATGTCGAGCTCGACGGCGTTCAGAACCAACGCGGGGGTTGGCTCGTGCACGACCACCTGGGTTCGTTCCTCGCCGGCGAAGGAGGCGTCGTCGACGTGAAGTGTGAAGGTGAGGTCGTAGTGCCGGGGCTCCACGGTGCGGGGGAGTCGGTGCGCGCTCAAGGATCGTCTGTCTAGCGCGGCGGGCTAGGTTCGCCGACCGTGCCTGGCGACGAGCTCGACGTGGTGGCCGTGGGGCATGCCATCGTCGACGTCATCGCCTCTGCCAGCGACGAGGACCTGGACCTCCACGGGCTGGTGAAGGGCAGCATGGTCCTCGTCCACGCCGAGCAGGCCGACGCGTCGTACGCCGCCATGGGCCCGGCGGTGCAGACCTCGGGAGGGTCGGCGGCCAACACCGTCGCAGGCGTGGCGTCCTTCGGTGGGGCGGCCGCCTTCATCGGCAAGGTGCGCGACGACGAGATGGGCAAGGTGTTCACCCACGACATCCGCTCCATCGGCGTGGAGTTCTCCACGCCACCCGCCACCGAGGGAGAGGCGACGGCCCGCTGCCTCGTGCTCGTCACGCCCGACGCCGAGCGCACCATGACCACCTACCTGGGGGCGGCGCGCCGGTTGGCGGCCGAGGACATCGACCCGGCGCTGATCACCCGGGCCCAGGTGACCTACCTGGAGGGGTACCTGTGGGACCCGCCCGACGCCATCTCGGCCCTGCGCCAGGCCATGGCCTTGGCCCACGCCGCCGGCCGGCGGGTGGCCTTCTCGCTCTCGGACCCGTTCTGCGTGGACCGCCACCGCGACGAGTTCCTCGCTCTGCTCGACGGCGACGTCGACGTGCTCTTCGCCAACGATGCCGAGGCCACGTCCCTGTTCGAGGTTGCGTCGCTCGAGGAGGCGGTAGCCGCCGTTCGGGGGAGGTGCGAGATCGCGGCGTTCACCCGGGGACCGGAAGGCTCGGTGGTGGTGGGCGGCGACGCCGTCTTGGCCGTGCCCGCCGCTCCCGTGGACCAGGTGGTGGACACCACCGGGGCCGGTGATCTCTACGCCGCCGGCTTCCTCTTCGGCCTCACCCACGGCGCCGACCTGGAGGGGTGCGCCCGGCTGGGCAGCGTGGCGGCAGCCGAGGTCATCAGCCACATCGGCGCCCGCCCCCGGACCTCGCTGGCCGCCCTGGCCGTGCCCGTGTTGTCGAGGGGTTGAACTGGACCGCGGCGCCGGGGTCGAGAACGGCCACCACCGCCGGCGAGGGCCGGCGGCGGTGAGGTCGTGGGGTGAGGCGGCCGTTGGGCCGGCGCCGGGCTAGCGCCGGCTAGCGCGGGGCTAGCGCCGGGCCCGCTGTGCGGTGCGGGCCCGGCGGGGAGCGCCCGCCTTGGCGACCCGCGTGCGGGAGCGCTTGGCCCTTGAGGCCTTGGCCCTCTTGGCCTTGGCCTTGGACTTGCCGGCTGTGGCCTTGGACTTGCCGGCTGTGGCCTTGGACTTGGTGGCCTTGGCCTTGCTCGACTTGGCCGGGGCGGCCGCCTCGGGAGTCTCAGGGGTCATGAAGTTCTGGGTGACGTACAGCGTTCCCGACTCGTCATGGACGACCGAGAAGCCGGCCTGGGTGAAGCCACCGTTGAGGATGTTGGCCCGATGGGCGGGGCTGTTCATCAGCCGGCGGTGGGCGTCCTCCAGCGAGGAGTTCATGGCCACGTTCTCGCCCCGCGCCCTCGAGCGCAGCGACGAGCGGGTCGACTCGGTGAAGTAGCCGTCGTTGTGCCAGATGGTGCGCCGTCTCGCCATGTCGGTGGAATGGGGGCCGGCGATGGCGACGACGTCACCGCGAATCGACAGGGCCACCATGCCTCGGCTGGTGCGCTCACCGTTGACCAGCTCCATCAGGCGCTCGGCGGCTCCGGGAACCTCGGCGATGGGGGTGCCGGCCGGCCTGCTCGGCTGTGGCTGGGACGGCTGTGGCTGCGAGGAGGAGGGGGGCGGTGACGACGACGACGGCGGGGGCGAGGACGAGGGCCGGGTGCAGTTGGTGATCACCCCCCCCAACAGGTTGCACTCCGCGGCTGACGCTGAGCCGGCGGGCAGCAGAGAAAGGGGGAGGGAAACCAGGGCGACGGATGCGAGGAGCTTGATCATGCCCAACGTGTCGTCTTTGCGGACTCTGCGGCGTATCAACCTTTCCCCAACGTCCCATCAACCCTGTGGGTTGTGGTTCTTACTGACCACGTTTCTCGGCGTGGCATGGCTGGGGGAGCTTGCCCGATCGGGGGGTTTTTTCCGCCAACTGGGCCTCAGCACCCCCGGAAGGGAAAGTGTTGATGGGACGTTGGGGCGGGCTTGATACAACCCGGATGCCGGCGCGACGACGCCTTTGGCATGACCGCAACCAGGAGCAAGACGATCCGCATCGCCGTCCTCTTCGGCGCCCTTCTCATCGGCACCCCCGCCACCCAAGCTCGTGCCGACGAGACCGTTGCCACGCCGCCTTCCTCGGCTTCGGCCCCCTCGGCTGTTCGCGCCACACGCACCTTCTCTGAAGAGGAGACCCGGCTGGCGCCGGCCAAGGCCCGCCGGGCCGCGAAGGCGCGCCGTGCGACCAGGGCGCGCCGCGCCGCCAGGTCCCGCCAGGCGGCCAAGCCCCGCAGAGTGTGCAGGGGGCGGGGCCGGGCCCGTCGCTGCTCCGTCGTGGGCGCACCTGCCCCCGCTCCCTCCGGCGCCCCCGCCGCCGCTCCCGTCCCCGCTCCGGCTCCCCGGCCAGAGGCCGTCCCTGCCGGTGGCGGCGACGCCGGCGCTTTCGCCTTCCTCTTCCCCAACGGCGGCAACCCGGGTCGCTGGAACCCGTGCGCGCCCGTCCACTACTCCATCAACGCCAGCCGGGCCCCCGCCGGCGGTGTCGAGGACGTGCAGGAAGCCATGCGCCGGGTGGGGCAGGCCACCGGCATCAACTTCGTCTACGACGGCTCCACCGGCGAGGTGCCGAGCAACGGCGGCAACGGCTACAGCGGCGCCGGCACTGTCATCGCCTGGGCCACGCACGAAGAGACCAACATGCTCACCGGCAACGCCGCCGGCGTGGGCGGAGCGGCCGCCGTGTCGTCCAACGGCTACATCCGCATCACCCGTGGCTTCGTGGTGATCGACGCCAACCGGACGGTGCCGGCCGGCTTCAGCGGAGGTGTCACCCAGGGCGCCCTGCTGATGCACGAGCTCGGTCACATGGTGGGCCTCGACCACTCGGGCGACCAGGCCCAGATCATGTACCCGACGGTCACCTCCCGCACGCCAGCCGACTGGGGCGCCGGCGACCGCAACGGCCTCGCCCGGGTCGGGGCGGCCAACGGCTGCCTCGGCTGAGCCGCGCTTCGCAGCCAAGGGCGGGGTCGCAGCAGCGACCCCGCCCTTCGTGCGCGTCCAGCCCGTCCCCGATCGGCCTTGTCGGCAAAAGAGTGCGCACACAGGGCGGCTTCTCGCCGTCAAAGCCCTGCTCCGGGCCGGGCGACGCTACGAGGAAGCTCAGTCGTCGGCGGCCTTCCGCGCCCGGCTCGGCGCCACCCGGGGCGGCTCGCCCGGCATCTTCGGGTACACCGGTGGCCAGGGGGCGTCGGGCAGGCCGGCGGCCCGGTCCCGTTCGTGCAGAGCCAACAACGGCTCCAACGACTCGGCGCGGGCCTGCGCCCACGGGTCTCCCTGGCGCTCCAGGCGAGCCGGCACCGTGGCGACGGTCAAGGCGTCGGGGTCGACGCTGTCGAGCTCGTCCCACCTGAACGGGGTCGAGACCTGGGCGCCGGGCCGCGCCCGGACCGACCACGCCCCGAAGACCGTCTTGTGCGGGGCGTTCTGGTTGAAGTCCACGAACACTCGCGTTCCCCGTTCCTCCTTCCACCAGGCGGCGGTGAGCAGGTCGGGCCGCCGGCGCTCCAGCTCCCGGGCCACGGCCACGGCGGCCGCCCGCACCTCGTACGACGTCCAGCGGGGCCGCAGCCGCACGTAGACGTGGATGCCCCGGTTGCCGGTGGTCTTGGGCAGGCCGGCGAGGCCCACCTCGTCGAGCAACGACCGCACTTCGCTCGCCGCCTCCTGCACCATGGGGAAGGTCACGCCGGGCGTGGGGTCGAGGTCGATGCGCAGCTCGTCGGCGTGGGCGGGGTCGGCCGCTCGCGTCGGCCAGACGTGGAACCCGAGGCACCCGATGTTCACGGCCCACAGCACGTGGGCCAGGTCGGCGGCGACCAGGGCGTCGGACGTGGTGCCGTTGGGCGTGCTGACGACGGTCGTCTCGAGCCAGTCCGGGCGGTTCTCGGGGACCCGCTTCTGGAAGAACGACGAGCCTCCGGCCCCGTTCGGGAAGCGCTGCAACAGCACGGGCCGCCCACCCATGGCCGCCAGCAGGGGGCCCTCCACTGCCTGATAGAAGCGCACGAGGTCGAGCTTGGTCTCGCCTCGCTCGGCGAAGAACGCCTTGTCCGGGTGGGTGATCACCAGCTCCCGCCCGGCCGCCTCGACGGGAACCCCCTCGGCGCCCACGACGCTACCGGCGGCCGCCCTCCTCCATCTCGGGAGGGAGGAAGGCGATGTCGAGGTCGGCCAGGCGCACGAGGGTGGACGCCACCCAGCCGCCGAGCCCGCCCAGGAGCCGGTCCAGACGGCTGTTGTCCTCCAGCACGTCCTCCTCGAAGCGCACCACGCCGGCGTAGGACACCTCCAGGGCGAAGTGGGCGACGTCGTCGCCGGCCTCGGTGTGCTGCTCGACGCTGGGCCCGCTCCGCTCCATGCTCTCGCCCAGCCCTGTCGGGCCGTTCTCGGGGAGGACGGCGAGCACGGTGGCGAGCTCCGGCGCTGCGGCCATCCGCTGCACCCGCAAGGCGATCTCCACGTCGATCTCCGGCGGGTCGTCCACACCCTCGCCCATCGACCAGGAGCGGTAGGCGGTCTGGCTCCAGGTGGGCCAGTCGAAGGCGATCTCGGCCTGGACCCGCGGCGGCACGCCTTCCCCCGGGAGGGTGTAGGAGGTCTCCCAGGAGAGGTCGCCGAGCAGGATGTCGATCTGGAGCCGCTCCTCGAAGCCGTGCCGCTCCAGCAACGCCCCCTCCATGGAGCGGCGGAGGGCTCCGATGGCCTGCAAGAAGACGTGGTCGAACACCGCGGCGAGGCTACCGTTCGCCGTGGACAATCCCTGGGTCAGCCGCCGGGTGCTCAACTACGCGCATCAAGGTGGCGCCCGGGAGGCGCCGTCGAGCACGATGTACGCCATGCGCCAGGCCGTGGCCGGTGCGGGTGCCCACGGGCTGGAGCTCGACGTACACGCCACCGCCGACCGCCACCTGGTGGTGTGCCACGACGCCACCGTCGACCGCACCACCGACGGCTCCGGGCGCATCGCCGAGCTCACCCTGGCGGACGTGCAGCGTCTCGACAACGCCTACTGGTGGGTACCGGGGACGGTGGTCGACCATGAAGCGGCCGAGGCCGACTATCCGCTGCGTGGTCGTGCCCCGGTCGACCCCGACCTGCGGATCCCCACGCTCGTCGAGGTGCTCGAGGCCTTCCCCGACACCTTTCTCAACTTCGACATCAAGCTCACGGCGCCGGACGTGGAGCCCTACGAGGAACTGCTGGCCCAGGTGCTGCGCAGGTACGGCCGCGCCGACGACGTCATCGTCGCCTCCTTCCTCGACCACGCCACCGCGGCGTTCTCCGCCTTCGCCCCCGAGATCAGCACCGCGGCGGGGACCGGCGACACCGCCGCCTTCTTCTTTGCCGTCCGAGGCGGATCGCCACCACCGCCGACGCGCCACCACGCTCTCCAGGTGCCGGCGGAGCTCCACGGCCAGACGGTGGTGGACGAGGCCTTCGTGGTCGCCGCCCACGAGCACGACCTCGCCGTCCACGTGTGGACCATCGACGAGGAGGACGAGATGCGCCGGCTGCTGGCGCTCGGCGTCGACGGCATCATGACCGACCGGCCGACCGCCCTGGCCGCAGTGCTGGCCGCCTCCTCCAGTCCGACATAGCGACGCCGCTCGGCCGGTTCTCAAGAGCAGGCGCCGACCGGCCGAAGAACTGGGCAAGTACAGCCAAACCCACGAAACGGCAAAGGCGGGGAAACCCGCCGACGCAAAGCTACGGGCCTGACGGAGCAACCGCTCACAAGGCCGCCGGGCTACCGAATGGGGGCCTCGCCCTCCGTGGGACCTACACCTGGAGGGCAATCGCATGGGCAAGTTGTATCGCGGCCTCGCTCTGGCGCTGGCGCTGGCGCTGGCCGCCCTGGCGCTGGTGATCGCGGCCCCGTTGGGCATACGTGCGGCCACCGCCGAGCCGGCCCGCGAGGCGTCGTTCGTCTCCAAGCTCAATGAGCTGCGGGCGGGGCGGGGCCTGCGCCAGCTGATCGTCCGAAACGACCTTGTCGCCGTGGCCCGGTCGTGGTCCGAGCAGATGGTGCGGGCCAACGACATCTCCCACAATCCCAACCTCCGTTCCCAGGCCCCGCCGGACTGGGTTCGCCTCGGCGAGAACGTGGGCATGGGCGCGACGGTGCAGGAGATCCACGACGCCTTCGTGGCCAGCCCCACCCACTACCGCCAGATGATCGACCCCGCCTTCGACTCGGTCGGCGTCGCCGTGGCCCTGGCGCCCGATTCGACCATCTTCGTCACCGTCAACTTCATGACCAGCCGGGCCATCTCGTCCGCCACGTTGGCGCCTCCTGCGCCGGCTCCGGCGCCGGTGCCGACCTCCCTCGACGGCCGCCGGGGGTACCGCATGGCCTCGTCCGACGGCGGCCTCTTCGGCTTCGGCGACGCCCGCTTCCACGGCTCGACGGGCGGGCTCGCCCTGACCCGGCCCATCGTGGGCATGGCCGCCACCCCTTCCGGCGACGGCTACTGGCTGGTGGCCTCGGACGGCGGGATCTTCGGCTTCGGCGACGCCCGCTTCCACGGCTCGACCGGCGCCATCTCCCTCAACCGGGCGATCGTGGGCATGGCCGCCACCCCTTCCGGCAACGGCTACTGGCTGGTGGCCTCGGACGGCGGGATCTTCGGCTTCGGCGACGCCCGCTTCCACGGCTCGACCGGCGCCATCAAGCTCGCCCAACCCATCGTCGGCATGGCGGCCACCCCTTCGGGCAACGGTTACTGGCTGGTCGCCTCGGACGGCGGCATCTTCGCCTTCGGCGACGCCCGCTTCCACGGCTCGACCGGCGCCATCAAGCTGGCCCAACCCATCGTCGGCATGGCCGCGAGCCGCTCGGGCAACGGCTACTGGCTGGTGGCCTCGGACGGCGGCATCTTCGGCTTCGGCGACGCCGTCTTCCACGGCTCGACCGGCGCCATCAAGCTCGCCCGGCCCATCGTGGGCATGGCCGCGAGCCGCTCGGGCAACGGCTACTGGCTGGTGGCCTCGGACGGCGGCATCTTCGGCTTCGGCGACGCCGTCTTCCACGGGTCGACCGCAGGCACGGGCATCAGCGGCCGGATCGTGGGCATGGCCGCCTAGACGGGCGCCGCACCACGCTGGCGCTCAGCGCCCGGCGTTGGGCCGCTTGCCGTGGTTGGCCTTCTTGATCCGCGTCACCTTGCGCTTGTTCGTCTTCTTGGACATCCCCCATCATCGCAGCCGCCGCGGGTAGCCGTCGGCGGGGGCACCGGCGTAGCCTCGACAGGTGGAACGTCTGGGCATCGTCGGGCGGCCCAACGCCGGCAAGTCCTCGCTGTTCAACGCCCTCACCGGTGGCTCCGCCGCCGTCGCCCCCCACCCCTTCTCCACCACCGAGACCAACGTGGGCATGGCCCAGGTGCCGGACCACCGCCTCGATGCCCTCTCGGCCATGTCGGCCAGCAGGAAAACGGTGCGGGCCACGGTGGAGCTGGCGGATGTGGCCGGGCTGGTCGCCGGGTCGTCCACCGGTGAGGGTCTCGGCAACCGCTTCCTGGCCGGGATCCGGGAGGCCGACGCCCTGTGCCTGGTGCTACGGGCGTTCGAGGATCCCAACGTCGGCGGCGGCCACGACGCCCTCGAGGATCTCGAGGTCCTCGAGCTCGAGCTCGTGCTGGCCGACGCCGACACCATCGAGAACCAGCTCACCAAGCGGCGCAAGGCGGCCCGCGCCGACCGCTCCTCCACCCTGGCCGCCGAGGTCGCCGCCCTGGAGGTCGCCCTCGACCACCTCCAGGCAGGCACGCCCCTGTACCGCGCCGGGCTCTCCAGCGACCAGCGGCAGGCCCTGCGGGAGTACTTCCTGCTCACCACCAAGCCGGTGCTGGCCGTGGTGAACCTGGGCGAGGACCAGGTGGCCGACGCCGACGCGGTGGTCAAGCCCGTGGCCGCGGCGCTGGTCGGCTCGGCCGAGGTGCTGGGCGTGAGCGTGCAGCTGGAGGCGGAGGCGGCCCAGCTCCCCGACGCCGAGCGCGACGAGCTGCTCGAGGGCCTGGGCCTGGGAGAGGGCGCCCTGCCCCGCGTGGCCCGGGCCGCCTACCACCTGCTCGGGCGCCGCACCTTCCTCACCACCGGCGAGAAGGAGTCGCGGGCCTGGACGTTCCGGGCCGGGGCCAAGGCGCCCGAGTGCGCCGGCGTCATCCACTCGGATCTGCAGCGCGGGTTCATCCGGGCCGAGGTCATCCACTGGCACGAGCTGCTGGAGCTGGGCTCCTGGGCGGCGGCCAAGGACGTGGGCAAGCTGCGCGTCGAGGGCAAGGACTACCAGGTGGTCGACGGGGACGTGCTCGAGATCCGCTTCAACGTCTGAGATGTCGTGGCTGGTCCGAGACGGCGAGGTCCTGTCGAGCCTCGAGGTGGCGGACACCATGTCGACGCGGATGGCCGGGTTGCTCGGCCGCGACGGCATCGACGGCGCCCTGCTCATCAAGCCCGCCCGTTCCGTGCACACCCTGGGCATGCGCTTCCCCATCGACGTCGCCTTCTGCGACCGCCAGCTCCAGGTCCTCGCCACGGTGTGCATGGTCCGCAACCGCATGAGCCTCCCCCGGCTGCGGGCCCGCTGCGTCATCGAGGCGGAGGCCGGCGCCTTCGAGCGCTGGGGGCTCCAGGTCGGAGACCGCCTCGAGATCACGGGCTGAGCCCTTGCGCGGCCGGCTCCTGGTGGTGGCCACGCCCATCGGGAACCTCGGTGACCTGTCTCCCCGGGCGGCCGAGGCCCTGGCCGGCGCCGACGTCGTCGCCTGCGAGGACACCCGCCACACCCGCAAGCTGCTGACCCATGCCGGCATCACCGGTCGCCCGCTGCTTGCGGTACACGACCAGAACGAGGGCGAGCGGGTGCCGCGCGTGCTCGGCCTCCTGGGTCAGGGCCGCCAGGTCGCGCTGGTCAGCGACGCGGGCATGCCCGCCGTCTCCGACCCCGGCCGGCTCCTGGTGGCCGAAGTCATCGCCGCCGGCCACGACGTCGTCGTCATCCCCGGCCCCTCGGCCGGCGTGGCCGCCCTGGTCGCCAGCGGCCTGCCCACGGCCCGCTGGGTCTTCGAGGGGTTCCTGCCCCGCACGGGCGCCGAGCGTGCCCGCCGGGTGGCCGAGGTCGCGGCCGAGCGGCGCACGATCGTCCTCTACGAGGCGCCCCACCGGGTCCGGCGCACCGTGGAGGACCTCGCCGCTGCGTGTGGGCCGGGCCGCCGGGTCGCCCTGGCCCGGGAGCTGACCAAGCGGCACGAGGAGGTGTGGCGGGGGAGCCTGGGCGAGGCCGCAGCCCACCTGGCCGCCAGCGAGCCGCGTGGCGAGTTCGTCATCGTCCTCGACGGCGCCCCCGAGGCGCTGCCGGCCGGCGACGAGGAGATCGAAGCCGCTCTCACGGCTCGGCTGGAGGACGGTGAGAGCCGGCGGCGGTCCGTCGATGCCGTGGCCGCCGAGCTAGCTCTCCCACGGCGGCGCGTCTACGACATCGCGCTGCGGCTCGGTGGAAGGTAGGAGCCTCTCGACCGCCCTTGCGGCGGCCAGCTCGTGGTCGAGCTCCCCCGCGGCGGCGGACAGCTCGGTGGGCGGCGGGCGCTGCTCGTCGAGCTCCGCCGGCGGGGGGAGGCGTTCGAAGGGCTGCGCCCGGCTCGCCTCGGCCTCGGCGACCTCACTCGCCGCCGGTGCTCCGAGCTCGGCCGCGCAGGACGAGCACAGTTGCTTGCCTCGGTAGGAGCGCAACGCCTCGTTCCCGCTGCAGAACACACAGCGCGTCTCCACCTTGCGCAGCACGATGCCCCGGTCTTCCACCGCGATCTCCAGAGCGTCGCCGGCCTGGATCCCGAACAGCCGGCGCATCTCCACGGGCAGGACGATGCGGCCGAGGTCGTCCACCTTCCTCGCCATCCCGGACGTGCTCATCGACTTCCTCCCGCGGAGCGTTCTCCTAGCCTACGCAGGGTGGGAACCTTCTACGTCACGACGCCGATCTATTACGTCAACGACGCGCCCCACATCGGCCACGCCTACACCACCGTCACCGCCGACGCCCTCGCCCGCTGGCATCGCCTGGTGGGCGACGAGGTCTTCTTTCTCACCGGCACCGACGAGCACGGGCTCAACGTGCAGCGCCGGGCCGAGGCCAACGGCCTGTCTCCCCAGGAACAAGCGGACCGCACGAGCGAGCGTTTCAAGGACGCCTGGTCGTTGCTGAACATCGCCTACGACGACTTCATCCGCACCACCGAGCCGCGCCATCACCGCGCCGTGCAGGCCCTGCTGCAGCAGGTCCACGACAGCGGCGACATCGAGATGAGCACCTACGAGGGCCTCTACTGTGTGTCGTGCGAGGCCTACTACGGCGAGGACGAGCTGGAGGACGGCAACTGCCCGGTGCACAAGCGGCCGGCGGAGCTGTTCAAGGAGGACAACTACTTCTTCGCCCTGAGCCGCTACCAGCAGCGGCTGCTGGACTGGTACGAGGCCCATCCCCACGCCATCACCCCCGAGTCCAAGCGCAACGAGGCCCTCGGTCTCATCCGCCAGGGCCTCCAGGACCTGTCGATCACCCGCACCTCGCTGCGGTGGGGCGTTCCGGTCCCCTGGGACCGGGCCCACGTCTTCTACGTGTGGTACGACGCGCTGGTCAACTACCTCACCGCCATCGGCTACGGCGAGGACGACGAGCGCTTCAACAGGTTCTGGCCGGCCGTCCACCACCTCATCGGCAAGGACATCCTGAGGTTCCACTGCGTGTACTGGCCGGCCATGCTGCTGGCCGCCGGCCTGGAGCCACCGCAGCGCATCCATGTGCACGGCTACCTCCTGGTGGGGGGCGAGAAGATGTCCAAGACCCGCCTCAACGCCATCGGCCCCGCCGACCTGGTCGCCGACGTGGGGGTGGACGGCTTTCGCTACCACTTCCTGCGCGACACCCCGTTCGGCCCCGACGGCGACTTCTCCTACGAGGGGCTGGTCGCTCGCTACAACGCCGATCTGGCCAACAACCTCGGCAACCTGTTGTCCCGGGTGAGCACCTTGGTGGGGAGCAAGTGCGCCGGCATCGGTCCCGCGCCCCGGCCCCACAGCCCGCTCGAGGCGGTCGCCACCGAGGTCTACGAGGCGTCGGCGCAGGCGTGGGACCGGGTCGCGCCCAGCGAGGCCCTGGAGGCCACGTGGCGGCTGATCCGGGAGACCAACGCCCACCTGGAGGCCGAGGAGCCGTGGAAGGCGGAGCCGGGGCCCGAGGTGGACGCGGTGCTGGGCGACGCCCTGGAGGCGCTGCGCATCGTCGCCGTGCTGGCCACGCCGGCGATGCCCGCCGCCTGTGCCGAGGTGTGGCGGCGGATCGGCCTTTCCGGTTCTCCTTCGGAGCGGCGCCTGCCCGACGCGGCGCGTTGGGGCGGCTATCCCGGCGGGCTCGACGTGCAGAAGGGCAAGCCGCTCTTCCCCCGCATCCATGTGGACTGACAGCCACTGCCACGTGCCGTACAAGGACCTGGACCTGCAGGCCCTCGCCGCCGCCCGCCAGGCCGGCGTCACGCGGTTCATCAACGTCGGCACCGATGCCGAGCAGTCGGCCGCCGCCATCGCCGTGGCCCAGGAGCACGACGGGGTGTGGGCCACGGTGGGCCTCCATCCCCACGACGCCACGCAGGGCGTGGACAGCATCGTGGGGCTGTTCTCCGCGCCCCGCGTGGTGGCCGTGGGCGAGTGCGGCCTCGACTACCACTACGACCACTCGCCCCGCCCGGTCCAGCGCGACGCGTTCGCAGCTCAGGTGGCGCTGGCCCACAGGCATGGCCTGGCCCTGGTGATCCACACCCGCGAGGCCTGGGACGACACCTTCGCCGTCCTGGCCGCCGAGGGCGTGCCCGAGCGCACCGTGTTCCACTGCTTCACGGGCGGGACACAGGAGGCCAGGCGGGCGCTCGATCTCGGCGGCCACCTGTCCTTCAGCGGCATCATCACCTTCAAGGGCGCCGACGACGTGCGGGGCGCCGCCGCCCTGTGCCCCCTCGATCGCCTGCTGGTGGAGACCGACGCGCCCTTCCTGGCGCCGGTCCCGCACCGAGGCCGCCCCAACCAACCGGCCTTCGTGCCGCTGGTGGGTGCGGCCGTCGCCGCTGCGAAGGGGCTCGATCCCGTCGAGGTGGAGCACGCCTCCTGGGCCGCGGCCGAGGCCGTCTTCGGGTTGCAGGAAGTGCCGGCGCCGACCTAGCGGGCCCCGGACGTTTTCACCGCGGGAAGCTCGGGGCCGTACCTTCAGGGCGTGACCCTCAGCCGGCGCGACGTTGCCGGCCTGCTGGAGCGTCACGGCCTGCGCCCGAGCGCCGCCCTGGGCCAGCACTTCGTGGTCGACCCCAACACCGTTCGGCGCATCGCCCGTGTGGCCGGCGTCGGCCGGGGCGACCGGGTGGTGGAGATCGGCGCCGGCCTCGGCTCGCTCACCCTCGCCCTGGCCGAGACCGGAGCCGAGGTGGTCGCCGTCGAGCTTGACCGCCACCTCGTCCCCGTGCTGCGCTCCGTCGTCGAGCCGGTCGGGGTGAGAGTCGTCCAGGGCGACGCCCGCACGCTGGCGTGGGACGAGGTGCTGGGCCCCGACGACGGCTGGGCGCTTGTCGCCAACCTTCCCTACAACGCGGCCACGCCGCTGATCCTGGACCTGCTCGAGGGCGTGCCGGCGATCGGGCGGATGCTGGTGATGGTGCAGCGGGAGGTGGGGGAGCGGTTGGCCGCCGGCGCCGGCGACGAGGCCTACGGGGCGGTGTCGGTGAAGCTGGCCTACCGGGCGACCGCATCGGTGGTGGGGCGGGTGCCGCCCACCGTGTTCCTTCCCCGTCCCAACGTCGAGTCCGTGCTGGTGGCGGTGGTGCGGCGGGCCGCGCCGGCCGTCGCGGGGGACCCGCGCCAGCTGTTCGCACTGGTGCAGGCCGGCTTCGCCCACCGGCGCAAGATGCTTCGTCGCTCCCTGGCCGGGCTGGTGACCGAGGAGGCGTTCGCCGCCGCCGGCGTGCGTCCCGAGGCCAGGGCCGAGGAGCTCGACATCGAGACTTGGGGCAGGCTGGCGGGGTGCGCGAGCGATCACGCCAACGGGCTCCGGCCAAGCTGACCCTCACCCTCCGGGTGGTGGGGCGGCGCGGCGACGGCTACCACCTCATCGATGCCGAGATGACCACGCTGGACCTGGCCGACGAGCTGACGTTCGGCCCCGGGGAGAACGACCTGGCGCCCGACGACCTGGTGAGCCGCGCCCTGGCTGCCGTTGGCCGGCAGGCCGGGGTCCGGGTCGAGGTGGACAAGCGCATCCCCGTCGGCGCCGGCCTCGGTGGTGGCTCGGCCGATGCCGCCGCCGTGCTGCGGTGGGCGGGGTGCGACGACCTGGAGGTCGCCTCCCGCCTGGGGGCCGACGTGCCCTTCTGCCTGGTGGGCGGACGAGCGCGGGTGCGCGGCACCGGCGAGGTGGTGGAGCCACTGCCCTTCGTCGACCGCGCCTTCACGCTGCTCACGCCGCCGTTCCCGCTGTGGACGCCCCTGGTCTACCGGGCGTGGGACGACATGGGCGGCCCCACGGCAGAGGGCGTCAACGACCTGGAGCCCGCGGCCCTGCGGGCCGAGCCCCGGCTGGCGGAGTGGCGCGACCGCCTGGGCGATGCGACCGGGCAGACGCCGCAGTTGGCCGGTAGCGGGGGGACCTGGTTCGTGGAGGGCGACTACCCCGAAGTGGCGGGAGCGGTGGTGACGCGAACCGGCCGCCCTTGAGGGCGGCCGGTTCGGCTGGTCACTGACCTGCTCGGCAGGGTCAGCAGGGTGGTCACTTCCCCGCTCGGCGTTGCCAGCGGGTCGCTTTCAGCATCTTCTTGTGCTTCTTCTTGCGCATGCGCTTGCGGCGCTTCTTGATGAGCGATCCCATGTCGAGCCCGAGGCTAGTTGTTCTGTGGTCGGGCCCGCCGGGCCGCTCGCCCTACGCCGGCGTTGCCGCCTTGTCGGTCTTCTGGAAGGTCTCCGGCACCGGGTACTTCCCGAGGGCGTACAGCAGGATGGCCTGGTGCTGCTGGTCGACGACCTGGATCGACGCGGCCAGCCTGATGGCGTCCTCGCTCTTCAGCGCGGGGATGACGCTCAGGTAGGTCTGGGCCGCGATGTCCTCCAGGGTCAGCGCCAGGTTGGCGGCACCGGGGACGTCCTTGACCTGGCTGAGCATGGTCATGACCGTGGGCTCCAGCTGGGCGTTGGGTGTGGTGACCTCCTCGCCGCCGGCACCGGTGACGACCTCGTTGAGGGCATCGAGGTGGTCCTGGTGGTGGCCCATCGCCGTCTGCACGAAGGTGGCGACAGCCGGGGGGACGGTGCCGAGCTTGCCGGCGGTGGCGGCGTCGAGCGCCGACTTGTAGGTGTTGACGGCGAGCACCTCGAGGCCGGCGGCGAACTCGGCGATGGCGGCGTCGCCGGACAGCTTCTTGCCTCCCTCTCCATCGCCGCCGGTGGTGTCGGTGGTGCCACCGGTCGTGGGCTCGTCGTCGTCGCCGCAGGCGGCGGTGACGAGGGCGAGGCCGGCGGCGACCGTGCTGCCGATGAGGAACCGGCGACGGCTCACCGACGCCGTCATCAGTTCGGTGGCGAGGGACCGGGGGTCGCTCCGGTCCATGTCGTTCTCGCTCAGTCGGTTCACTTGACCGCTCCTGATTGTGGGTCGGCGATGAGCTCGGGCGTGGTCATCTCGAAGGCTTGAGGGAAGGCGACGCTGCCGGCGGCGGCGGGCAGCTTGGCCAGGTCGGCGCCGATCGGGACCTTGACCAGGTTCTCGGCGTTGGCCTGCAGCAGTGCCTCGACGGCCCGCAGGGTGGCCAGGTGCTGAGCCTCCACGCCCATGACGCTGCCCATGATGCTCTTGGACTGGACGTCCTCGAACATCGTGAGGTTGACCAGGTAGGTGTCGGTGGCCACCTTCTCCAGATTGGCGGCCAGCCTCACCACGTCGATCGGCGCCTTGAGGCCGGGAGCGGCCTTGTTCACGACATCCTGGAACTTCGGGTTGGGCTGGTCCTGGACCTTGCCGCCGAGGGTGGTGGTCTGGGCCTGGAAGGCCTTGCGGTGCTCGTCGTGCTGCCTCATCGTCTCCCTGGCGAAGGCGATCACCGTGGCGTTGCCGTTCCTGATGAATGGGAGGCCGAGGGCGGTGTTGTAGGTGTTGACGGCCAGGCGCTCCAGCGAGGACGCCGTCTGGAGGATCTGGATGTCGAGCGGCCTGTCGGCCCGCGCCGGGGTGGCGAGGATGGCGGCGGCGAGGCCACCGAGCCCGCCGCCGACGAGGCCCCTGGTCGCCAGCCCGCCGGCGCCGATGCCCATCTTGGCCAGCAACCCTCGGCGGTTGGCGTTGAACCGGTCGATCTCCTCCCGGTCGACCTCCTTGCCACGGCGCTCCTCGCGGATCTCGGCCAGCTCCGGGAGCGTGGCCTTGATGCCGTTCATGGCGTCCACCTGAAGGTCCTGGGACTCCACGATCAACTCGTTGAGCTTGCGTTCGTCGATGCTCACCGAGACAAGTTCCCCTTTCGAAGCAAGGCTTCGTTTCGTCGGCCCAAGCCGTGTCGAGGCTGGATACCTTGCGCGACCTGCGCTGACTCGGGAAGATGTCTCCCGTTTCCAGCACCTTTTTCGGAGCTCCCGCCGGCGGCGGATGAGCGTGCCACAGTGTCGAAACTGAGGTCGGTGCCGACGGGACGACACAGATCGAAGTCAACGCCGGCGGGCCGTCGAACTGCGCCTCGCAGGCCACTCCCGCTCCCAGATCGCCGAGATCATGGGAGTGCGGACATCCAAGACCCGCACGAAGTGGCTGGAAGGGTGTCCCACTCCCTGCCGACCCCGACATGGTCACGCTGTTCCTGCGTTGGCTCCAGCTGCTCGGGATCGGCCTTGACCGCGTTTGTCTCGCCGTTCGGGTTCGCAGGAGCTTGACCTGAACCGCCAGATCGAGGGGTGGTGGGAAGGCATCGTCAATCGATCGTTGGAGATGCCTTTCGCGGCGGTATCTTCGTCGTCTCCTTCGGGGATCGTCCAACGGTAGGACACAGGATTTTGGCTCCTGGAATGAAGGTTCGAGCCCTTCTCCCCGAGCGGTCGCCACTTGACCCCTCACCGCTGGGGTAGACAGGAGCCATGAGCCGGCGCCCGTTGTCCGCAGTGGTTCTGGCGGCGGGCGAGGGGACGCGCATGAAGTCGGAGCGGCCCAAGCCGCTGCACCTGCTGTGCGGGCGCCCGATGGTGCTCCACGTCATCGACGCCCTGGCCGAGCTCGACGTCGACCGGGTGGTCGTCGTGGTGGGCCACGGCGCCGAGCGGGTCACCAAAGCCCTGCTGGAGAGCGCTCCTGCGAACCTCATCATCGATTTCGTCGAGCAGCACGTGCAGCGAGGCACCGGGGACGCGGTCTCCGTCGGCCTCACCGCCTTTCCCGACGACGACGCCGACGACGCCGACATCGTCGTGCTGCCCGGCGACACCCCCCTGGTGCGCTCGCCGACCCTCGACCGCCTGGTGAGCAGCCACCGCGAGGCCGAGGCCGCGGCTTCGGTGCTCACGACGAGGGTCGCGGACGCCGGCGGCTACGGGCGCGTCGTGCGGGACAAGCGGGACAACGTGGCGAGGATCGTGGAGCAGGCCGACGCCACCGCCGAAGAGCTGGCTATCGACGAGGTCAACACCTCGATCTACTGCTTCCGCCGCAGCGTGCTGGCCCCGGCCCTGCGCCGCCTGAGCCCCGAGAACGCGCAGGGCGAGTACTACCTCACCGACGTCGTGGGGGTCCTCCACGACGCCGGCTACGCCGTCATCTCCATGGCGGTCGACGACCCGATGGAGGTGGCCGGTGTGAACGACCGGGCCCAGCTGGCCGTGGCCGAAGCCGAGCTGCGCGACCGCACCAACGACCGGTGGATGCATCGGGGCGTGACGATGCTCGACCCTCGGCGCACCTACATCGACGCCACCGTGCGGCTGTCGCCCGATGTCACCCTCTTCCCCGGCGCCATCCTCCAGGGGTCCACCACTGTCGGCGCCGGCGCCCAGATCGGCCCCGACTCGCGCCTCGTCGACTGCGTGGTGGGCGACGGCGCCGTGGTGGAGCAGACCGTGGCCCGCCAGGCTGAGATCGGCGCCGACGCTCGCGTGGGGCCGTTCGCGGCGCTGGCCCCGGGCTCCCGGGTGGCGCCGGGCACCGTCACCGGCCCGTTCTTCGCCGCCGACGGTCACCAGGAGGGGACCTGAGCAATGGAGATGGTGCCCAAGAAGCGCCTCGTCCTGTACTCCGGCCGCTCCCACCCCACCCTGGCCGCCGACATCGCCCGGCACCTCGACGTGGGTCTGGGGGACGCCAACGTCAGGGAGTTCGCCAACGGCGAGATCCATTGCCGCTACGACGAGTCGGTGCGGGGTAGCGACACCTTCATCGTCCAGACCCACGCCAACCCGGTGAACGACTCCATCGTGGAGCAGTGCATCATGATCGACGCGGCCAAGCGGGCCTCGGCAAAGCGGGTCACAGCCGTGGTGCCCTACTACGGTTACGCCCGCCAGGACCGCAAGGCTGAGGGCCGGGAGCCCATCACGGCCAAGCTGGTGGCGGACATGCTCATGGTGGCCGGCGCCAACCGGGTCCTCAGCGTCGACCTGCACTCGGGCCAGATCCAGGGTTTCTTCGACATCCCCGTCGATCACCTCACCGCAACCCCGGTGCTGCTCGACTACCTGGCCAAGTCGGGCCCGAAGGACCCCATGATCGTGGCCCCCGACGCCGGGCGCATGAAGGTGGCCGAGCGCTTCGCCCAGCACCTCGACGCCGACCCTGCGGGCGTCTACAAGAAGCGGGCCCGCGGCGTGGCGCAGGCCCGGGGCGTCATGGGTGAGGTGAGCGGGCGGCACTGCGTCCTCATCGACGACATGATCGACACCGCCGGCACGATCGTCGCCGCGGCCGACATCCTCATGGAGAGCGGCGCAAGCGAGGTGTGGGCCATGGCCACCCACGGGGTGCTGTCCGACCCTGCCATCGACAAGTTGAAGAACTCGGTGATCGGGAGGATCGTGGTCACCGACACCTTGCCGCTACCGCCGGAGAAGCAACTCGACAAGATCGAGGTCCTCTCGGTCGCCGGCATCATCGCCGACGCCATCGACGCCGTGTTCGAGGACACCTCCGTCTCGGAGATCTTCGGCGGCGACAACCAGTCGTAGGGACCTGCCGTAGACTCCTGCGGTGCCCGAGATCACTCTTCCCGCCGAAACCGGCCGTCGTGCTGGTTCGAGGGCATCGCGGCGCCTACGCGCCGAGGGCAAGGTGCCCGGCGTCGTCTACGGCCACGGGATCGACCCGTTGCCCGTCGCCGTCAACGGCCGTGCTCTTCGCGCCGCATTGTCCACCGATGCGGGTCTCAACGCCCTGCTCGACCTCCAGGTCGACGGCACCTCCCACCTGACGCTGGCCCGCGAGCTGCAGCGCGACCCCATCCGCAGCCTGGTGACCCATGTCGACTTCCAGATCGTGCGGCGCGACGAGGTGATCAGCGCCGACGTGCCCATCGCCCTCGTCGGCGAGCCCGTTCAGATCCATCAGGGCGACGGTGTGGTCGACCAGCAGATGTTCACCGTGGCCGTCCATGCCACGCCCGACCGCATCCCCAACGCCGTCGAGGTCGACATCAGCGAGCTCGGCATCGGCCAGACCATCCGGGTGAGCGATCTGCCCCGTTCCGAGGGTGCGAGCTTCGACGCCGACCCGGAGGAGGCCGTGGTCGTGGGCCAGCCCCCGCAGACCGAAGCGCTGCCCGAGGACGAGACGGGTGCAGCGGCCGAAGGCGGCGGGTCGGGCGCCGAGCCCGGCGGCGCGGGCTAGCGCCTGCTGCGCCCCCGCACCGGCACGCCGGCCGACCTGCTCGTGGTCGGCCTGGGCAACCCGGGCGCCGAGTACGCCGGGACCCGGCACAACGTCGGCGCCGAGGTCGTCGAGCTGTTGGCCAGCCGCCACCGCGGCCGGCTGCGCAAGGCCAAGGAGCGGGCGCTGGTGGCCGAGATCCGGATCGGCTCCGCCCGCGTGGCCCTGGCCTTCCCGCAGACGTTCATGAACGACTCAGGCCTGGCCGTGGCCCCTCTCGTCCGTCGCTTCGGCGTGGAGGACCTGGAGCGCCTGGTGGTCGTGCACGACGAGCTCGACCTGGCGGTGGGCGCCATGCGGGTCAAGCTCGGGGGCGGCCTGGCCGGTCACAACGGGCTCAAGTCGATCAAGGGCCATCTCCACAGCGACGCCTTCTGCCGGGTCCGCATCGGCATCGGCAAACCCTCAGGGCGGGCCCAGGGGGTCGACCACGTGCTCAACGCGCCGGGCAAGGCGGAGCGGGCCGAATTGGCCGTCGTGGTCCAAGAAGCCGCCGACGCCGTCGAGCTCATCCTCACCGACGGCCCGACCGCGGCCATGAACCGCTACAACATTCGTTGACCCGGGCGGGGCCCCAACCCCGCCCTCCTCCCGAGCGTGGGGGCCCCTGCCCCACGCCGGGCCGTCTGTCCATTCGACCCGGGCGGGTCGAAAAGGTGCTGGGGGTGCCGGCGGTAGCCTGCGGCGAGTGAGCCTCCGCTCGCTGCCTCCTCTGCTGAAGGGTGATGAGAGCCTCGGGTCACTGGCCGGTCGCTCCGAGGCGGTGCTGGCGGTGCCCGAGCCGGCCCGGGCCTTCGTGGTGGCGGGCCTCACCACGCTGCTCGATCGCCACCCCGTCGTGGTGGCCACGCCCTCCGCCACCGACGCCGAGCGCTTGGCCCATGACCTGCGAGCCTTCCTCGGCCCCGACGAGGTCGACACGTTCCCGGCGTGGGAGACGCTGCCCTTCGAGCGGGTGAGCCCGAGCGTCGAGACCATGGGCCGGCGCCTGCGCACCATGTGGCGCCTGCGCAACGCCGAGCGCATGCCGAAGGTCCTGGTGGCCCCGGTGAAGGCGCTCATCCAGCGCCTCGGGCCCCATGTCGAGGAGGCCGAGCCGGTGGTCGTGCGACCTGGCGACCGCGTCGACCCCGAGGAGCTGGTAGCGCAGCTCGTGGCCGCCGGCTACCGGCGCGAGTACCAGGTGGAGCACCGGGGCGAGGTGGCGGTGCGGGGCTCGATCGTCGACGTCTTCCCCTGTACGGCCGATGTGCCCGTGCGCATCGACCTGTGGGGCGACGAGGTCGACCGCCTCACCGAGTTCGCCGTCGCCGACCAGCGCTCGACCACCGACGTGGCGTGCGCCGAGATCTTCGCCTGCCGGGAGCTGCGGCCCACGGCCGAGGTGCGGGAGCGGGCGGCCGGGCTGGTGGGCGCCGAGCCGTGGGGAAGGGCGCAGTGGGAGAAGCTGGCCGAGGGCCTGGTGTTCGACGGGATGGAGTCGTGGCTGCCCTGGGTCACCGAGGGGGAGCACCTGCTGTCCGACCTCATCGGCGCCGACGCCCAGGTGCTGCTGGTCGAGCCCCGGCGCATGCGGGACCGCGCCGCCGAGCTGCTCGACGAGGAGGCGGCCCTGGCCGACACCCTCGCCGGCACCTGGGGCGCAGCCACGGGCGAGCGCGGCGGCTTCCCGCCGCTCCATCTGCCCTTTGACCGCCTGCTGGCCCACACCACCGCCCCGGCCTGGTCGATCACCCCCGCACCGGAGGGACCCGGCTCCCCGGTGGTGACCGCCTTCGGGTGGGACCCGGTGGTGGGCGACGCCAGCCGCCTGACCAAGCAGGTGGGCGACCTGCTGGCCGACGGGTTCCGGGTGGTGTTGTGCGCCGACGGCGAGGGCAGCGCGGCCCGCATCGTCGCCGGCCTGGAGGAGGAGGGGGTCAGGCTCACCGAGACGGTCGTGCAGCCCCTGGAGCGGGGCTTCGTGCTGCCGTCCGTCAAGCTGGCGGTCCTGACCGAGAGCGACGTGTCGGGCCGGCGCCGGGCCCACCGCCCGCCCCGCCCCCGCGCTCGCGGCACCGAGGGTTTCTTCGGCGAGCTGAAGCCCGGTGACTACGTGGTCCACCACCAGCACGGCGTGGCCCGCTACGCCGGCATGGTCACCCGCGTCATGGGCGGCAGCGCCGGCTCCGAGCGCGACTACCTGCTGCTGGAGTACCGGGGCGGCGACAGGCTCTACGTCCCCTCCGACCAGATCGACGCCGTGCGCCCCTACAGCGGTGGGGAGACACCCACCCTGCACAAGCTCGGCGGCTCCGACTGGCACCGCACCCGGGCGCGGGTGAAGTCGGCGGCGCGGGAGATCGCCCAGGAGCTGGTGGTGTTGTACCGCCGGCGCATGGCCAGCCAAGGCCACGCCTTCCCCCCCGACACGCCGTGGCAGCACGAGCTGGAGGAGGCCTTCCCCTACACCGAGACCCCGGACCAGGCCAGGGCCATCGTCGAGGTCAAGCAGGACATGGAGGAGCCGGCGCCCATGGACCGCCTGGTGTGCGGCGACGTGGGCTTCGGCAAGACCGAGGTGGCCATCCGGGCCGTGTTCAAGGCGGTGCAGGACGGCAAGCAGGCCGCCGTGCTCGTCCCCACCACCCTCCTCGCCCAGCAGCACCACACCACCTTCTCGGACCGCTTCGCCGGCTACCCCGTGCGGGTGGAGGTCCTGTCCCGCTTCCTCACCAACGCCCAGGCCAGGAAGGTCGCCGACGGCCTGGCCGACGGCACGGTGGACGTGGTCATCGGCACCCACCGCCTCCTCGGCCCGGACATCAAGATCAAGGACCTGGGGCTGCTGGTGGTGGACGAGGAGCAGCGCTTCGGCGTCACCCACAAGGAGGCCATCAAGGCGCTGCGCACCAACGTGGACGTGCTCACCCTGACGGCCACGCCCATCCCCCGGACCCTGGAGCTGAGCCTCACCGGCATCCGCGACCTCAGCCTGCTCAACACGCCGCCGGCCGACCGCCAGCCCATCCTCACCTACGTGGGTGAGTACGACGAGCGCGCCGTGGCGGAGTCCATCCGCCGCGAGCTGCTGCGGGAGGGCCAGGTCTTCTTCGTGCACAACCGGGTGGCCGACATCCAGCACGTGGCCGCCGAGCTGCGCCGCCTGGTGCCCGAGGCCCGCGTGGCCGTGGCCCATGGCCAGATGGACGAGGGGACCCTGGAGAAGGTCGTGCTCGACTTCTGGGAGGGCGCCTACGACGTGCTGTTGTGCACCACGATCATCGAGTCCGGCATCGACATGCCGACGGTGAACACCCTGGTCGTCGACCGGTCCGACCTCCTCGGCCTCGGCCAGCTCCACCAGTTGCGGGGCAGGGTGGGCCGAGCCGGGCAGCGGGCCTACGCCTACCTGTTCTTCCCCCCCGACCGCTCGCTGTCGGAGGAGGCCTACGAGCGGCTGCGCACCATCGGGGAGCACACCGAGCTGGGCTCGGGGTTCAAGATCGCCATGCGCGACCTGGAGATCCGCGGCGCCGGCAACCTGCTCGGCGCCAACCAGTCCGGTCACATCGCGGCGGTGGGCTACGACCTGTACGTGCAGATGGTGAGCGAGGCGGTGGCCGAGCTCAAGGGCGAGGAGCCCCACGAGCCGGCGGAGATCAAGCTGGACCTGCCCGTGTCGGCCCACCTGCCCGCCGACTACGTGGCCCGGGAGGACCTGCGGGTGGAGGCCTACCGCCGGCTGGCCACCGTCACCACCGACGCCGAGGTGGACGACATCCGCGCCGAGTGGCTGGACCGCTACGGCCCGCCGCCGGCGCCGGCCGAGGCGCTGCTCGCGGTGGGCCGCCTCCGAGCCGCCTGTGCCCGCACCGGCGTGCGCGAGGTCACCGTTGCCCGCGACACGGCCCGCCTGTCGCCCCTGGTGCTCAAGACGTCCCAGGTCGTGCGACTCCGCCGGCTCCACCCCCGGGCGGCGTACAAGGAGGACCTGGGCCAGGTGGTGGCGCCCCTGCCCCGCGGGGCCGACCCGACGGAGGCCGTGCTCGCCTTCCTGGAGACCATGGTGCCGGAGACGGCGCCGGGCGGGGGTGGGGCCCCGCCGGGAAGGTGAGAGGTAGCATCGCCAGGAGCGTGAGACGCCTGCTCTCCCTTTTCGTCGTGGCTGTGGCTGTCCTCGCCCTGGGCGGGTGCGGGTCCCTCGGCGGCTACGCGGCCAAGGTCAACGGCGTGCGCATCGACCGGGACGAGGTGGAAAGCGAGCTCGAGGCCATCCTCGCCAACAAGGAGTACCTCGACCTCATCGACCAGGGAGCGCCGGGGCAGCCCGGCGCCGGGCGGGTGCGCGGGGCGGGCAACGACACCTTCTCCACCACCTTCATCGCCGCCCTGCTCGATCGCCGCATCAGCCTGGAGCTGATCCACCAGGAGGTACGCCGGCGCGACCTCGTCCCCACCGCGGAGCAGCGCCAGGCGGCGCGCCAGCAGGTCGTGGGCCTGCTCGGCGGCCAGGAGCTGTTCAACGGCTTCTCCAAGTCGTACCGGGACAAGCTGGTCGAACAGTTCGCCGAGGTCTTCGCCCTCCAGGAGACGCTCGGTCCTCCCGAGGTCGACCCCACCGAGGTGGCCGAGTTCTACGAGCAGAACAGGCCGGTGTTCGACCGCACCTGCGTCCGCCACATCCTGGTGGACACCGAGGAGAAGGCGGCGGCCATCAAGGCCCGCATCGTCGCCGGCGAGGACTTTGCCGCCATAGCCGTGGCCGAATCGTCGGACCGGGGGCAGGACGGCGGCGAGGGAGGCAGCGCCGAGCAGGGAGGCGCGCTGGGCTGCCTGCCCTCGGGTGGGCTCGTCCCCGAGTTCCAACAGGCCATGGACGCCCTCCAGCCGGGACAGGTCAGCGATCCCGTGAGGACCCAGTTCGGGTTCCACATCATCGAGGTGACGTCCCGCCAGAAGCTCACGCTGGAGGAGGCCACGCCGGAGATCCGCCAGCGGTTGCAGTCGCAGGGGGCCGGGCCGGTGGCCGCCTTCGTGGACAAGGCGGTGCGCAGGGCCAAGATCGAGGTGAACCCCCGCTACGGCACCTTCGTCAAGACCGGCCAGAACCCAGGAGTACGTCCTCCAAGTCCGCCCAAGGGCGCCGTCACCACCCCGCCCAGCGCGCCCATCCCCGTACCCCAGCAGTGAGCGGGCGGGTCGTGGCGGCCGGTCTCGGCCCGGCCGGCCCGGAGTTGCTCACGGCCGCCACGGCGGCCGCCATCGAGCGGATCCCGCACCGCTTCCTGCGCACGTCCCGTCACCACGCGGCCGCCGCCGTGCCCGATGCCGCCAGCTTCGACCACGTGTACGAGCGCTGCGGAACGATCGGCGACGTCTACGCCGTCATCGTCGACGCGCTGGTGGACGCCGCCGCCGAGCACGGGGAGGTGCTGTACCTGGTGCCCGGCTCGCCGGCGGTGGCCGAGCGCACCGTGGAGCTGTTGCGGGCTTGGAACCCGGCCGACGTCGAGGTCCTCCCTGCCGTTTCCTTCACCGACCTGGCCTGGGACCGCCTCGGCGTCGATCCCCTTCGGGAGGGGGTCCGCCTGGTGGACGGGCGGCGCTTCGCCACCGAGGCGGCGGGGGAGCGGGGCCCGCTGCTGGTGGCCCAGTGCGACTCGGCCATGGTGCTGTCGGAGATCAAGCTGGCCGTCGACGACCTGGACGGGCCGCTCCCCGGGCAGGTGACCGTGCTGCAGCGCCTGGGGCTGCCCGAAGAGTGCATCACCGAGGTGGCCTGGGAGGACCTCGACCGGGTGGTGGAGCCGGACCACCTGACGTCGCTGTGGGTCCCCGAGCTCGCCGCGCCCGTGGGCCGGGAGCTGGCGGCCTTCGCCGAGCTGGTGCGCACGCTGCGCCGGCGCTGCCCCTGGGACCGCGAGCAGACCCACGCCAGCCTGGGCGGCCACCTCCTCGAGGAGGCCTACGAAACGGTCGAGGCCATCGAGTCGGGGAACCTCGCGCACCTTCGCGAGGAGCTGGGCGACCTGCTGTTCCAGGTGGTGTTCCACGCCACCCTCGGCGCCGAGGAGGGCGAGTTCACCCTGGCCGACGTGGCCCGGGGCATCCACGACAAGCTGGTGCACCGCCACCCTCACGTCTTCGGCGACGTGCAGGCGGGTACGCCGGGTGAGGTGACGGCCAACTGGGACCGGATCAAGCAGGCCGAGAAGGGCCGCTCCAGCGTGATGGAAGGCATCCCCGCCGCTCTGCCGTCGCTGCTCTACGCGGCCAAGGTGCAGCGCCGGGCCGCGTCCGTCGGCTTCGACTGGGACTCGGTTGAGGGGCCCTTCGTGAAGGTGGACGAGGAGCTGGCCGAGCTGCGGGCCGAGCCTAGCGAGGAGGAGTTGGGGGACCTGCTCTTCTCCGTTGTCAATGTGGCCCGCCACCTTGGCCTCGAGCCGGAGGCCGCCCTGCGGGTGGCCACGTCCAAGTTCTGTGCCCGCTTCGCCGGCGTCGAGGCCCTGGCTGCGGAGCGGGGCCTGGCTCTGTCGGAGCTGGATCTCGCCGGGCTCGACCGCCTGTGGGACGAGGTGAAGGGAGCGCCGACATGATGAGGACGACGAGCGACGACGGCGAGATGGCCAGGTGGTACGCCGGGGCCCGGGTGGTCATCGGCGCCACGCTGCTGGTGATGCCCCGTCTGCTCACGGGCTGGATCGGCGACGACGCCCGTCGCCCCGGGACCAGGGCCATCGCCCGGTGCTTCGCGGCGCGGGACCTGGCCATCGGCGCCGGCACCCTGCTGGCGATGGCCGACGGAGCACCGCTGCGGCGTTGGCTCCAGGTCGGTGCCGCCTCTGACGCCGCCGACGCCGTGGCCTCGCTCCTGGCCCTCGGCCGCATCCCCACCCGCAAGGCGCTCACCGCCATGGCCGCGGCCGTCGGGGGCGCGGCGGCCGGCGCCCACCTGGCGCAACGGGTCCCGTAGTCGTCGTCGGGGGCGAGGCGTGTGCAGAAGGCCGCGCCATGCGCGGTGTTCTGCACACGACCTCACAGGTGCCTCGCAGGTGGATCAGAAGAGCCCGAGAGCAGCGTCGAGCGACCACGCCTGCCAGGCCGCGGTCCCGAGCACGACCACCTCGATGAGCGCCATCATCGAGTTCTGGCCCTGTTCGGCCCAGTCCTTGATCATGAGGATGAAGTAGGCGACGTTCAAGATCAGGCCGGCGCCGGCGGCCACCGGCGTGAGGAAGCCGAGCGTCAGGCCCAGGCCTATGGCCAGCTCGCCGAACACGACCAGGTATGACGCGGCGCGCCTGCGGGGGAGCACCAGGCGGGAAAACGCAGACCGCACCAGCGCCCATGGGTGTTTCTCTGCCACCGACGCGGCCCAGTCGATGCCGGCCCCCCGCTCCAGCCATGCCCGCTTGTCCTTGTGCCGCCAGCTCTCGAGCCACCACAGCCCGATGCCGATGCGCAGCACGGCCAGCCAGTGCTCGGTGCCGAGGAGGTGGCTCTGCACGGCAGGAATCTAGGCGCTTCGGCGGGCCGGTCCTTCCTCCTCCCATTCTCGCTCCACCGGGCACCATGCAGTAACTTTCGCAACAGCAACAACAAGAGCAACAGCACCAGGCCAGGAGCAGCGTGAGCGGGATCGAGCACATCGTGGGCCGGGAGATCGTGGACTCCCGCGGGAACCCGACCGTCGAGGCCGAGGTGTTCCTTTCCTCCGGCGCCCAGGGACGGGCCAGCGTCCCCTCGGGGGCGTCCACCGGGTCCTTCGAGGCGTGCGAGCTGCGCGATGGCGGCGAGCGCTTCGGGGGCAAGGGCGTGCGGCGGGCGGTCGCCTTCGTCAACGGTGAGATCCGCGACGCCCTCGAGGGGCTCGAGTCGCTCGCCCAGCGCGACGTCGACGCCCTCCTGCTCGACCTCGACGGCACCGACGACAAGAGCCGCCTCGGTGCCAACGCCGTCCTCGCCGTGTCGCTGGCTGCGGCCCGCGCCTCGGCCTCTGAGCTGGAGCTCCCGCTCTACCGCTACCTCGGGGGCGCCAACGCCCACGTGCTGCCGCTGCCGCTGATGAACGTGCTCAACGGCGGCGCCCACGCCGACAACAGCATCGACCTCCAGGAGTTCATGGTGGCGCCGGTGGGCGCGGCGTCGTTCTCCGAGGCGCTGCGGTGGGGGGCGGAGGTGTACCACGCCCTGGCCGGCATCCTGCGGGACCGGGGCCTGGCCACCGCCGTGGGCGACGAGGGCGGCTTCGCACCCGACCTCGGCCACAACGAGGACGCCGTCGTCCTGCTGGTGGAGGCCATCGAGAAGGCCGGCCGCGTGCCGGGCGACGACATCGCCATCGCCCTCGATCCTGCGGCCACCGAGCTCTACCACGACGGCGTCTACGACCTGGCAGGAGAGGGCCGCCGGCTCTCGGCCGACGACATGGTGAGCTACTGGGTCGAGTTGTGCGAGCGCTATCCCATCGTGTCGATCGAGGACGGCATGGCCGAGGAGGACTGGGAGGGGTGGCGGCTGCTGACCGACGCCCTCGGCGCCCGGGTGCAACTCGTGGGCGACGACCTGTTCGTGACCAACTCCGAGCGCCTCCGGCGTGGCATCTCCTCGGCCGTGGCCAACGCCGTTCTGGTGAAGCTGAACCAAGTGGGGAGCCTCACCGAGACCCTCGAGACGATGCGCCTGGCCGCGACGGCCGGTTACACCTCGGTGGTGTCGCACCGCTCGGGCGAGACCGAGGACACCACCATCGCCGACCTGGCTGTGGCCACCAACTGCGGCCAGATCAAGACCGGCGCCCCGGCTCGCAGCGAGCGGGTGGCCAAGTACAACCAGTTGCTGCGCATCGAGGAGGACCTGGGCGAGGCTGCCGCCTACCTCGGAGGCGGCGCTCTGGCCATGTCGAGGAGGCAACCGACGTGAGGCGGACGGCGTGGGGAGTGGTCGCATCGGTGGTGCTGATCGGCGTGCTGTTCGTCGCCGTCTTCCCCACCCGGACCTACCTTGCCCAACGGCGCAGCATCGAGACGGCCGAGCGCAGGGTAATGGTGCTGTCGACCGAGAACGACAAGCTGGCGTCGCGGGTGCAGCGGCTGAACACCGACGCCGAGATCGAACGCCTGGCCCGGGAGCAGTACAACCTTGTACGCCCTGGCGAGGAGGCGTACGCCATCCTGCCGTCGCCGTCGCCGCCTCGGGCACAGAAGCGCCGCCCAGCCGAGGTGGAGGACAAGGGCTTGCTGTCCGAGGTCTGGGACCGCCTCACCTTCTGGTCCTAGCCCGTGGCGTCGGTTGCTGCCGGCGTTGCAGGATCCCGGGGAGAGCCAGGATGGCGAACGCGGTGGCGAAGCCGGCCAGGCTGACCACGGCGGCCCAGTTGACCCTCGTCCCCCCACCCCGGGCGAGGGCCGGCAGCGAGGGTGGTGGCGCCTCGCCGGCGGCGTCCGGCCCTCCGGCCGGGGGAAGTGTCTCCGGCGGCGGGGTGGTGGTTGCGGTGGTCGAGGCGACGGTGGTCGTGGTCGACGACGTGTTGCCGCTGGGCTTGGTCGTGGTCGGCGCCAGTGTCGTTGTCGCCGCCGTGCTGCTCGTAACCGGCGCGGCGGTCGTCGTCGTCGTGGCCGGGATGGTGGTGGGCGCCGACCTGGGGGGCGCCGTGGTGGTCGTGGTGGTGGTCGTGGTGGTGGTCGTTGTCGTCGGGTCGGTGGGAAGGAGTTGGGCTGCGGCGGGACCGGGAGCCGCGCCCCAGGCCAGAGCCGAGGCCAGGAGCAGACCGCGAAGGACGGAAGACGACGGCATCGGAAGGGTGCCCGAAAGTAGCGTGCACGGCATGGAGCCGAGCGATCGTTCTCCGGAGGAGGAAGAGCCGGCCGAGGCCGAGAAGCCCCCGCGCCCGTGGGGGCCGGGATCGCCCGCTCCGGGTACCCCGGTCGCCGCCTTCGACGTGGGGCGGGACGAGACGGAGATGCTCAAGGCCTCCGCAGCGACAGCGCTGTACGAAGCAGCGCGTTTCCCCGAGCTCGAGGGCGTGGCTCCCCCTGCCGCAGCGAGCTCATCGGCCACCGACGCCGGCCGGGCGCGGGACGACGAGGGCGAGAGGGGCGGGCTGCACATCCTCGGCGTCCCTGCCCCCAAGGAGATCGCAGGGCCGGTCCTCGCCGCCCTGGCGCTCGCCGCGGTGCTCTTCGGGTGGCGGCGGCGCCGGTGCCGTCACCGCCGTCGGTAGTGGTCGACGACGATGCCGTCGCCACCCTCCTCGGGAGGGCCCCGCAGGCGGACTTCGAGGTGGTGGTGCGATCGGGCGGCGGCGGGCCGGTGGTGATCCGCAACGCTCCGCTGCTCCACGACGGCACGCCGATGCCGACCCGCTACTGGCTGGTGGGCGAGGCCGAGCGGCAGGCCGTGAGCCGGCTGGAGGCTGCGGGTGGCGTCCGCGCCGCCGAGAGCGCAGTGGGTGCCGAGGAGCTGGCTCTCGCCCATGCCCGCTACGCCGCCGAACGCGACGCGGCCCTGCCCCCCGGGCATACCGGTCCTCGGCCCGCCGGCGGCGTGGGCGGCAGTCGCCGGGGCGTCAAGTGCCTCCATGCTCACTACGCCTGGTTCCTCGCCGGCGGCGAGGATCCCGTAGGGCGATGGGTGGCCGAGCAGCTGACGGCGGGATGACACCGCGGGCGCGGCGGTGAGGATCGCGGCCGTCGACTGCGGCACCAACTCGACGCGCCTGCTCGTGCGCGAGGACCGCCACCCCCGACCCCTCGCCCGGCGAATGCACATCACCCGCCTGGGTGAGGGGGTGGATGCCCGACGCCGCCTGGATCCTGCCGCCATCGAGCGAACCGTCGCCGTGCTGCGCGACTACCGCGCCGTGATGGACGACCTCGGCGTCGCCTCCTTCCGGGCGACGGCGACCTCGGCCGCCCGGGACGCCATGAACCGTGAGGAGTTCTTCGACGCCGCCGCCGAAGCCCTGGGGGCGCCCCCGGAGTTGCTGGGGGGCGCCGAGGAGGGCCGACTCTCCTTCCTCGGCGCCACCGCCGAGTTGGACCCGGCGGAGGGACCATTCCTGGTGGTGGACATCGGCGGCGGCTCCACGGAGTTCGTGGTCGGCACCCAAGCCCCGTCGGGCGTCGCCTCGATCGATGTCGGCTGCGTGCGCCTCACCGAGAAGTTCCTGCGATCCGACCCGCCGACGGCCGAGGAGCTGTCACAGGCCATCTCGGTGGTCCGCGCCCATCTCGACGACGTGAAGAGGGAGCTGCCCGAGGCCAAGGAGGCCCGCTGCCTGGTGGGGCTGGCCGGCACGGTGACGACGATCGCTGCGGTGGAGATCGGGCTCCAGGAGTACGACGCCGAGCGGATCCACCACTTCGTGCTGACCAGGGCGGCGGCCGAGGACGTGTTCCGTACCCTCGCCACCGAGTCCCGCTCCGACCGCCTCCACAACCCGGGCCTCGAGGCGGCACGCGCCGACGTCATCGTGGGGGGAGCGGCCATCCTCGTGACCGTCATGCGCCATTTCGGCTTCGACGAGCTGCTGGTGTCGGAGGCGGACATCCTCGACGGTCTGGTGATGTCGCAACTGCCCGCCGCCGGCGCCGAGGCTCGCTAGCTGCGCGAGCTGGCCTCCGCCACGCCCGTTCTGTCGCCGACGCCTGACGACACCGAGCTGGTCATCCCTCCGACTGGCTCGACTGTGATGTCCACGCCCTCGGCTGCGTCCGGCTCCCACCCTCCGGTGGGCCAGCGGCGGTTGACGAACGGCTCGCCGGGGAGCAGCACCTCGAGCTCTTGGCCCGGTCCGGTGCGGTACCAGTAGCGCCGCTCGACGATGCGGCGTCGGTCGAGGCTCTCATCGGCGCTGAACATGGCCGAGATCGTCAGCGGGAAATCTTTGGCGACCCGCCCGGCACGGCGCCAGTCCCGCTGGTCGGTCCACTCGACGCCCAACGGGGTGAGGCGGAAGGCCACGTCGTAGGTCCGGCCTCGAACGGATGCGTCGTCGATCACCAGGCGTTCGACCCGGCTATTCAGCACCACCTGGACAGCGACGTGGCGGTTGGCCGTCGGGTTGGTGAACCTCATCCGTACGTCGAAGGCCGCGGCGGAGGAGACGGCCAGCGGCACCAGCTGCGCGCGCTGGGTCGAGCCCGGGCGTTCGTCGATGGTCGAGCGCGCTTGCAGCTGGTACGGCGCCCGGTCGGGGAACTGCGCGAGAACGCCAAGATTGCGGGCGCCGCGGTCCACGGCGTAGAGGTCGGCACCGGTGTCGAGCTCGGGTGGGTTCCGCAGGTTGGGCAGCGGGTGCAGCAGCCAGGGGCCGTTGGTCGCGGGGAGGATGACCAGGCGCCGGGTCAGCGGGGAGCGGCTGGCATCGACGCCGGCGGTGACCGCGGCACGCTTGTCGCTGGCTCGGTAGTTGGCGAGGACGGCGTAGCCGATCCCGGCGAGGTCGAGGCACACCATCACGCCGGCGGCGACGACGGCCAGTCGTGGACGGAGGCGGTGCAGCCGGTGCAGGCCGAGGGCACCGCCGACGGCGAGCGGGAGCAGCATCGGCATCCAGTAGAACGGGCCGAGGTAGGCGATGCCCTGCCAGAGGTGGCTCATGTTGTACGGCCCCCAGAAGAAGAGATAGCCGACCGGCACCGTTACCGCGGTGGCGGCGAGCGCGGCGAGGCGGCCACCGCCGCGGTTCTTGGAGCAGTGCCACACGAACAGCCCGATGAGCACGGGGCCACCGAAGGCGAAGAGCTGCAGCCACAGCGCCTGAGACCTGAAGGCGGCCAGTACCTCCTCGATGCCGTAGCGGACGAAGCCATAGCCGGGGGCGATCCGGTGCAAGCCAAAGCCGACCGTGTCGGATGGCTCCAGCAGGTTGAAGGGCAGGGCCGAGAAGCTCCCCGTCACGGCGCGGTTGAACAGCAGCATCGAGGCGAGCGGCGGGAGGGCACCGAGGGCGACCGGGCCGACGCAGCGCACCATCTCCCGTCGCCGTGCGGCCACGAGAAGCAGGTGGACGGCGAAGGGCCCGCCGAAGAGCACGGCGTCGAAAGGACGTGCGAAGACGCCGAGGCCGATGAGCCCTCCGGACAAGGCCAGCCATCGCGCCTGCTGGAGGCGAAGACCCCGCAGCAGTGTGACTGCGAACCCGGCCAGCAGAGCCACCATGCTCAGGTACGGCAGGTAGGTTCCCGCCTGGATCACGACGAGGGGGGACAGGCCGAACAACCATGCCGCCACGACGCCGGTCCGCTTGTTCGCGCCGAGCTCACGGGCCAACAGGTAGACGAGGCCGACGAGCGCACCTGTGATGAGCACGAGGCCCGCTCGGTAGGTGCCGAAGACGGTTCGGGCGGCGGCGAGGAAGGCGGAGTGGACGGGCGTGTACTTGAACACGTACCTGCCATGGTGGACGGCAGTCAGCCACGGTCGGAAGGACAGCGCATTGGCCGGCGCCTCGACGGTGAGGTCGCCCTGGCGCAGCGCGTCCGCCTGCGTGAGATAGATCCCCTCGTCGTGGTTGTGGGACAGGTTCGGGAAGACGAACAACGAGGCGACGACCGCCCAGGACGCCAGGACCAGGACCGGAAGCCAGGGCCCATTCGGGACAGTGAGGCGCGGGAGATGGACCGTGGAGGCTCGCGCGACAACTGCTCGGAGTGGTTCCGCCGCGCGCCGGTTCGTCTGGGTCGAGACGTCCACTGGGTGACGGTAGCTCAGCAGTCCCAGGCGGGGGAGCATGGGCCGGCGGCCCGATGCCTCGGACCACGCCCTGGTCCGACGGAGGATGCTGGTTCATCGAGGGCCGCTGGAACTATCGTGCCGCCTGCGACGCTGCGAGACCATGAAGGGATTCCATGACGACAGCTGAACCGGCCGAGGTCGATCGCGACACGGAGGTGGTCGTCATAGGAGCGGGGCCGGCGGGACTGACGGCTGCTTACGAATTGGGCAAGCGTGGCCGGGCCTCGACGGTGCTGGAGGCGGACGACGTGGTAGGGGGCATCAGCAGGTCAGCCGAACGCGACGGCTGGCGCTTCGACATCGGCGGCCACCGCTTCTTCACCAAGGTTCAGGCAGTGGAGGATCTCTGGCACGAGATCCTCCCCGACGAAGACTTCCTGCTCCGGCCCCGGATGAGCCGCATCTACTACAACGGCAAGTTCTTCGATTATCCACTCAAGGCATCCAACGCCTTGAAGAACCTGGGCGTCCTCGAGGCCGGCCGCTGTGTGCTCTCCTACGCCTGGGCACGGGTCCGGCCGCCGAAGGACCAGACCAACTTCGAGGGCTGGGTCTCGGCCCGCTTCGGCAGCCGCCTCTACCGCACGTTCTTCAAGACCTACACCGAGAAGGTGTGGGGCGTGCCGGCCACCGAGATCCAGGCCGACTGGGCGGCCCAGCGCATCAAGAACCTGTCCCTGGCCAGCGCCGTGCTCAACGCCGTGTTGCCCAAACGCAACCAGACCGAGATCACCACCCTCATCGAGGAGTTCCAGTACCCGAAGTACGGGCCGGGGATGATGTGGGAGCGGTGCCGGGAGCTCGTCGAGGCGCAGGGCTCGAAGGTCCTCATGCGCACGGCCGCCACCACGGTACGCCACGAGGCCGGGCACGCCGTTGCCGTCGTGGCCGACACGGAAGGGGTGCGCACCGAGTATCCCTGCTCGCACGTCGTGTCCTCCATGCCCATCTCCACGCTGCTGAAGGTGATGGACCCCCCCGTTCCCCCCGAGGTGCAGGCGGCCGCCGACGGGCTCGCCTACCGTGACTTCCTCACGGTGGCCCTCGTGATGCCCGAGGAGGCGGGGTTCCCGGACAACTGGATCTACGTTCACTCGCCGGAGGTGAACGTCGGCCGGATCCAGAACTTCGGGTCCTGGTCGCCCTACCTCGTCAAGGACGGCCGCACCTGCCTCGGGCTCGAATACTTCGTGTTCGAGGGCGACCGGTTGTGGACGATGCCCGACCACGAGCTGGTCGAGCTGGGCAAGCGGGAGCTCCACAAGCTGGGCCTCGCCGACCCCGCCAAGGTGGAGGCGGGCTACGTGGTGCGCTGCCCCAAGGCCTACCCGGTGTACGACGACACCTACAAGGCCAACGTGCAGGTGCTCCGCGACTGGCTCGAGGCCAACGCCGCGAATGTCCACCCCGTCGGTCGCAACGGGATGCACAAGTACAACAACCAGGACCACTCCATGTACACCGCCATGCTCACGGTCGAGAACATCCTCGGGGCCCACCATGACATCTGGCAGGTCAACGTGGAGGCGGAGTACCACGAGGAGAAGGCGGCCGAGGGCCCGGAGGATGGCGGCACCGGGCGCGACGCGCCGGTCATCCCTCGTGCCGCCATGTCCGCAGCGAACGAGAAGCGGGGACGGGTGGGCGCCTGAAGAGGCGTGGGGGTGAACCGGCGGCGCGGGCACCGCGCCGCCTGCCGACGATGCCGCCCGGAACGACGCTCGTGGGCGGTGTCGCCATCGCCGCCGTCGGCCTGTTCGCCTACGCGCTGGCCATCCACCCCGCACGGCCAGGGGTGCTGAACCCGCCGGGGTGGTACGGCTTCTTCGACCAGAGCCACTACCTCGACCTGGCCCGCGATCTTGCCCGGGCGAACCTGCCCTCCCCGCCCTCGAGCTACATCTACGGGCTTGGCTACCCCGCGCTGGCCGTACCGTTCCTGAAGCTGCGGCCCGGGGGCGACGCCTTCGCCATCCCCGACGCGATCGCCTTTGCCGCGGCCATGGCCATGGTGGCCGTCCTCGGCCGTCGCCTTCGCTCCTCCGGCTTCGGCCTGGCGTGTGCCGCCGCAGTGGCCCTCGCCACGCCGCTGCTCGACACCATGGTCGTACCGTGGAACACAACGGTGACCGTGGTGGCGGTGCTGGCCGCGCTGGTGGTCGCCACGTCGCCGGGCCAGGTGACGTGGCGGGGCGGCCTGATCATCGGCTTGGCCACCGGCATGGCGTTCGCGGCCCGGTATCTCGACGCCCTCTTCCCCGCTCTGATCGGCGCCCTGGCGCTGGTCCGCGGCACTGTCGGGGGACGTGGGCGCTCGCGCGTTCTGGTCGCCGCCGCGGCCGGCGCCGTCCTGGTCGCCATCCCTGTGCTGGCCACCCACGCCGCCGTGCTCGGCAGCCCGCTGAAGACGCCCTACAGCCAGCAGGAAGGCCGCCAGGGAGAGGGCAGCAACCAGCAGAGCCTGTCGAACTTCGAGCCGCAGCGGGCACCGCGCAACTTCCTCGAGGTGTTCGTGACCGGAAGGACCGGAACGGTTCGCGCCGAGGTCGACCCGATCGGGCGTCAGTTCCCGTGGGCAGCCCTGGCGCCGGTGGGCGTGGCCGTTCTCGTCCGCCGGCGCCACCGCCTGGCCCTTCCCCTCGGCGCCGCCTTCGCCGTGTCAGTGCTGGGGTCCGCCATCTACCTGAGCTACCCCGGCGGCAGTGGCGCCCACCTGCTGTTCGGCAACATCCACTACTGGAAGGCGTGGTTCCCCTTGTGGGGCGTCCTGGCCGCCTATGCCCTCGCCGCCGCTGCCGATCACCTCGCTCGACGCCCTCAGCGAGAGGCGATGACGGCGTAGTCCTGGGGGCCGAAGATCACCTCGTTCAGGCGCCGGACGTTGGTGGCCTCGGGACCGTCCCCACCGACATCGAGGAGCACCGCTTCCTTCGGAGGCGGTGAGCGCCACTCGATCGACACCTCGGCGAAGCCGGCCTCGTGGGCCAGGAAGGCGAGGTACGCGGGATGGACGGGGCGGATGTGGGTCGGGTCGATGAAGAACGGGTGGGCCATGGCGTAGAGGGATTGGCAGTTGACGCTCTCCATCACCAGGAGGCCCCCGGGTCGAAGCTTCTCGGCGGCAAGGGGGACCACGTCCAGCACGCCCTGAGGAGGCAGATGCTCCACCACCTGGATCATGCTGATGCCGCCGAGTGAGCGATCAGCAAGCGCGCCCAGGTGACGAAGTCCTTCGCCCACCTCCACGTTCAGGCCGCGGCGTGCCGCGGCCTGGGCCAGGGCGGGATCGAGCTCCACGCCGGAGGCCTCGACCCCCAGCTCGGCCAGCAACTCGAGGAACTCGCCTCTGCCGCACCCGATGTCGAGAACCGGCGCAGAGTCGGCGAGGCGCGTCGCCAGGTCCCGGTACTGCTCGTGGAGGTCCTCGCGGCTTCCCCGGAACGCGGCCTCGAAGCGTTCGTTGGTGTACCAGGGCTGCACCCGCCGGGCCCGCTCCCCGGCCTCCAGTCGTTCCACCCGGCGACGCAGGTCCCCGACCATGGCCGAGCCGCCGTCAGAACCCCGCTCGAAACCGGCCAGGCGTTCGAGCACGGCGTCGAGCTGGTCAACCAGGTCCCCATGGGTGTGGCCGTAAGGGTCCTCGAGGGCCGCCAGCACGGCTTCGAAGGCCGACCTGACGGCATCGGCGAACTGGCGGACCTGGTCCAGCACCCCTTCGGTCTGGCGGCCCACCGCCTTGGCGACGAGCCGGTGGAGGGCCGTGCCGCCGGGCAGCTCCGAGTCGACGTTGATGGCACCACGGTCCAAGGAGACCCCGGAGAGTTGGCGCAACCGCTCTTCGAGAGGCAGGTGGTCGGGAAGGGCCCGGTGGGCTGCGACGCGCCGGAAATGACGGTCCAGATCATCTTCCATCCCCGGCGGGTAATCGCCTGCGCGCCGGCGTTCCTCGACCCGTGCCCTGAGTTGAGCGATGACCTCGTCGAGGTCCGACCGCTCCTCCATCAACGGGATGGTAGCCGTGCCTCGCGCAGCCTCTCGTCGATCTCGAAGGGCATCAGGGCGTCCGGGGGGGCGTCTCTTGGCAGCCCTTGCATCGCGTAGCCCCCGGAACCATGGCCTGTTCCCTCAGGTCTCTCTCGCCTCCTGGTGCGTCGCCCGGAACGACTCCACCGTCCTCGCCACCCCTTCCTCGAACGGCACCGTCGCCTCGAAGCCGAAGTAGCGCATGGCCCGGGTGGTGGAGAGCCTCCGCCTCGGCTGGCCGTTCGGCTTGGAGGTGTCCCACACGATCTCACCGACGTAGCCGGTCGCCCGCTGGATGTGCTTGGCCAGGTCTCGGATGGTGACCTCGTCCCCGGAGCCGACGTTCACCGGGTCGGGGCCGTCATAGCGTTCGAGGGCCAAGCGGAAGGCCCGGGCCGCGTCCGAGACGTAGAGGAACTCCCGGGTCGCGCTCCCGTCCCCCCAGAGCGTGACAGCGGGGGCCCCGCTCACCCGAGCGTCCTCGAACTTGCGGATCATGCCCGCCACCACATGGCTGCTCTCGAGGTCGAAGTTGTCGCCGGGCCCGTACAGGTTCACGGGGAGCAGGAAGATGGCGTTCGTGCCGTACTGCTGCCGGTAGGCCTGGGCCTGAGCAAGCAGCATCTTCTTGGCAAAGCCGTAGGGCGCGTTGGTCTCCTCCGGGTAGCCGTTCCACAGGTCGTCCTCGTCGAAGGGGATCGGGGTGTTCTTCGGATAGGAGCACACCGTGCCCGCGATCACCATCTTCCGGACGCCGGCCACCCGGCACGCCTCGATCAGCTCGATGCCCATCAGGGCGTTGTCGTAGAAGAACCGCCCCGGCTCGGCCCGGTTGGCACCGATGCCTCCCACCAGGGCGGCCAGGTGCACCACGACGGCGGGATCGTGATCTGCGAGCATGGCGTCGATCTCGCTCCGCCGGCGCAGGTCGTAATCGCCGCTGCCGAGAGGCACGACCTTCGCCCCCGCACCCCGGAGCTCCTCGGTCACGTGACAGCCGAGGAATCCTCTGCCCCCCGTGACCACGACCACCTCGTTGTTGATGTTCATCTCTCGATCCTCGCTGTCCTGCCGGACATCTCGGCTTCGAGGGCTTCGACGTCCGCGTCCACCATGATCCGGACCAGCTCCTCGAAACGGACTGTCGGCGTCCACCCCAGGACTCGCTTGGCCTTCGCAGCATTGCCGAGCAAATGATGGACCTCCGAGGGCCGATCGTAGCTGGGGTCGGTACGGACGTGGCGCTCCCAGTCCAGATCGGCATGGGCGAAGGCGACCTCACAGAACTCCCGCACCGAGTGGCTCTCCCCGGTGGCGATGACGAAGTCGTCTGCCTCCTCGTGCTGGAGCACCCGCCACATGGCGTCCACGTAGTCGGGCGTGTAGCCCCAGTCGCGGCGGGCGTCGAGGTTGCCGAGGTAGACCTCGTCCTGGAGCCCGGCGGCGATGCGGGCGACGGCACGGCTGATCTTCCTCGTAACGAACATCTCGCCACGGCGCGGGCTCTCGTGGTTCATCATGATCCCGTTGGCGGCGAAGAGGCCGTACGCCTCTCGGTAGTTGACGGTCAGGTGGAAGGCGAAGACCTTGGCGCAGGCGTACGGGCTGCGCGGGTGGAACGGCGTCAGCTCGTTCTGCGGTGGCGGCGCGGCACCGAACATCTCCGAGGACGACGCCTGGTAGAACCGGGTTTCGACACCAGCGGCGCGGATGGCCTCGAGCAGCCTGAGCGTTCCCATGCCGGTGATGTCCGCGGTGTACTCCGGCTGGTCGAACGAGACGCGCACGTGGCTCTGCGCACCGAGGTGGTACACCTCGTCGGGTCGGATGGCGGCGACCAGGTTCACGAGCCCGACGGCGTCGGCGAGGTCGCCGGAATGGAGGAAGAGCCGCTGTCCGCCCTGGTGGGGGTCCTGGTAGATCGGGTCGAGGCGGCTGGTGTTGAAGCTCGAGGCGCGGCGCACCACCCCATGGACGTCGTAGCCCTTGGTCAGGAGCAACTCGGCCAGGTAGGAGCCGTCCTGCCCGGAGATGCCGGTGATTAGCGCGCGCACTGGTTCTCCTCCGCGGTCAGCGAACGCTAGCTGGCCAGTTGTCAACGGTCCCGCCCTCGGGCCCGGGACCACCCGGCAGGCTGGACCCTGGTCGTGGGCCGCTGACGCCGCCAGGCGACCACCAGGGCGGCCACGAGGGCGAGGACGAGGGGGTCGGAGTAGAGCCGGAAGCGGTTGTTCTCGGCCACCTCGAACATGGTGCCGAGGACCATGACGTAGGTCACCGTGGACCAGAGGAACGCCAGGACCAGCCAGGACTGAGGCTCGTCGCCTGAACGGCGGCGTCGGCGCCAGAGGTGGACGGCGCCTCCGACGACGGCAACGGCATAAGCCGCCACGCTCAACCAGGCCGTGCGCCCCGGGGACTGGCGGAACTGGCGAGCGCTGTCGGGATGACCGTCCACGTCCTCGGCGCCGCCGATCAGGCCATAGAACGCGTGGTTGTAGAGGCGGTCCAGTCCGGCCACCTGTTCGCGGTTCTGCCCGATGGCGAAGAAATCGCTGGGCGGCCGGAAGAAGATGTCGTAGGCGGTCGCCACACCGCGCGCGTACGCCGTAGGCCTCATCCTCATGGTGCGCTTGACGTCGTCCATGTAGCGGTCGTCGATGTCGAGGTAGTTGATGTGGTTGTAGTTGTTGCGGGTGCTGCCGTCGGCGAGCGTCTTGTCCGCGTCGTCGAGCACCGGCACCCCCGTCGGTGGCCGGGGTGGGACCACTGGCGCGTAGACCCGAACGGGGAAGAACGGGTCGATCAAGGCCACCCTCGAGAGCTTCCGCTCCGCGACCAGCTCCTGGCGTTCACGTCCAGTCAGCTGGAAGGTGGTCAGCTTGGCCAGGCTCATCCCGAGCGAGGAGGTGGAGGAGAAGGTGCCGAAGGTGACGAGGCGCTGGAGGTGGAGGCCCACCGCGGCGACGAGCGGTACGGCCGCCACGGCGGCCACCCGCCTCCAGTCGGCACCGCGACGGTGGAACACGAGCACGGCCACCCAGGCGGCCATCCAGAACAGGTGGAACATGCTCCTGGTCAGCACGATGGTGCCGAGCAAGACGAAGAAGATCGCCGCATGGCCCAGGCGATGGCCGGTCTCGTACCGTTGCAGCGCCAGCACGGCGAGGCACAGCATGAGCGCGATCGGGTAGTCGTAGTGGAACCAGTTCTCGTAGAGGAACACCGACGGGCTCAGCGAGAAGACCACGACGAGTACGACGGCCATGGCGCTGCGCACCCCGAGCCGCTTCAGCACGGCGTAGAGGCACAGCATCAGCCCCAGACCTATGGCGAGCTGGCTCAGGTGGAACAGCGTCCTGTGCCAGGACTCCGGCGCCCGCAGGCCCAGGGCGACGAAGAGGTTGAACAGCGGCGGTTGGGAGTGCAGGTTGGCGAGGCTGCGCAGCGGGTGGTCCCGCAGCTCGCTCAGCTCCAGCAACTGGTGGCTGTCGTTCAGCGTGCGGTCGTCGAACACCACCCCGCTGTGGGCGATGGCGATGCGTGAGACCACGAAGGCGACGACGACGACGACGAGCGCGCCGAGGTGCCACCCCGACGTGCGCCTCGACCAGTCGGCAGGCTCCCCGTGGACCTCGCCCCTGGGCCTCGCCGCCGTCGTGGCTGTCACTGCCCTCCTCGAGACCCCTCACCGACAGGAGTGGGCGGCGCGACCGTCACCGCGTCGGGAACGCATTCTCTCGCCCCGCCCGTCCTGACCGTCGTGACCGACGCGCTCGCCGAGGCTCGGCGAGCTGCTTGCGCACGGGCCAGCGGGGAGCGGCTCCGCCGCCATTGCACGACCAGCGTGGCGAGCAGCGCGATCACGAGGGGGTCGGAGTAGAGCCGGAAGCGATTGTTCTCCCCCACCTCGACGGCGTTGCTCACGACGAAGACGTAGACGGTGGTCAGCCAGAGGAAGGCGATGGTGAGAACGGGACCCCCATCCCGCTCCCGTCGCCGTGCTCGGCGCAGGAGCGTGGCTGCGCCCCAGACGAAGGCGAGCGCGTAGGCGGCCACGACCACCCACGCCGTGCGCGCCGGGCCCTGGCGGTACTGGACCCGCGCCTCGGGGATGACGGACGGTGCCTTGCCCCCCGCCACGACTCCGAACACTGCGCGGTTGTAGAACCGGTCGAGGGCCGCCACCCGATCCCGGTTCCCGACCAGGGTGAAGAAGTCGCCGGTAGGGCGGAAGAAGATCTCGGTGGCCGTCGCCACTCCCTGCAAGTAGGCACCGGGGCGGGTTCGGATGACGTGGAGGGCGTCGGCGGTGTAGCGGCGGGACACCTCCTGGAAGATCGTGGCGTTCGTGTTGGTGCGGAAGTACTCGTTGTCCGTGGGCGGGCTCGGGTAGATGCCCTTCACCTCCTCGTCGAGGGCCCGTACACCAGTACGACGAGGGGTGGGGATGAGGCCGTGGTAGCGGTCCGCGGGGCTCAGGGGCTCGACCAGCGAGACGCGGGAGATCTCCCCCCGAGCGGCCAGCTCCTGGCGCTCGCCCTCGGAGAGCTGGAACGTCGTCATCTTGGCCAGGCTGACCCCGAGGCTGCTGCTCAGCGTCGGCGTCCCGAAGACCACGAGGCGGTGCACCTGCACGGCGACCACCACGATGACGGGGAGCGCCAGCGCGCCGACCAACCTGCGCCGGTCGCCGCCTCGGCGGGCGACCAGCACGATGGCCCACAGGAGGACCAACGCGACGCTGAAGAGGCTCCTGGTGAGCACGACGGCGCCGAGCATCACCAGGAACAGCGCGCCGTCCCTCGGCCGTTGGCGTTCTTCGTAGCGCAGGAGTGCCAACACGGCCAGGCACAGGCCCAGTGTGACGGGGTAGTCGTAGTGCAACCAGCTCTCGTAGAGGAACACCGACGGGCTGAAGGTGAAGACGAGGGCGACCGCGACGGCGACCACCGTCGGCACCCCGACGTGGCGAAGGATGGCGTAGAGGCTGAGGGCGAGACCTAGCCCGACCGCCAGGTACACGGCGTGGAGGATCGGCGCCTCGAGGTGCAGCGGCGCATGGACGACCAGGCCCAGGAACAGGTTGAACAACGGTGGCTGCGAGTGGAGGTGGAGGAGGCTGCCCACCAGGTCTTCACGCAGGTGGCCGCGATCGAGGAACTGCAGGCCCGCGTTGATGGTGCTGTTGTCGAAACGCAGGTGAGCGAAGTGGGCCAGGGCGATCCGGGAGAGCACGAACCCGGTCACGACGGCGAGGGCACCCCACCGCCGGCGCAGGGCCGTTGACGATCTGATGAGGAACGGCATCGGACGGCGCCGTGAAGTCAGCTGTTGGCGCCGTCCACCCTGGTCATCTGGTCGTAGATCCAGCGGTAGGTCTTCTCGATTCCCTGTTCGAGGGTCACCGACGGTTCCCAACCCAGGTGGCTTCGGATGAGGGTGTTGTCGCTGTTGCGGCCGCGCACACCCAGCGGCGCGTCCAGCTTGTAGTTGCGACGGACCTTGATCCCCGCGACCGCCTCGACGATGTCGATCAGTTGGTTGATGGTGACCAGCTGGGCGCTGCCGAGGTTGATGGGATCGAGGATGTCGCTGGCCAGGATGGCTTTTGTGCCTCGCACGCAGTCAGTGATGTACATGAAGCTTCGGGTCTGCTCGCCGTCGCCCCACACCTCGATCTCGTGGCGGCCCGACAGCTTGGCCTCGATCACCTTCCGGCAGATGGCGGCCGGCGCCTTCTCGCGACCGCCGTCGTAGGTCCCGTACTCGCCGTAGACGTTGTGGTAGCGCGCCGTGCGGGTCTGCAGCCCGAAGTCCTCTCGGAAGTGCCGGCACATCCGCTCGCCGAACAGCTTCTCCCAGCCGTAGCCGTCCTCGGGCATCGCCGGGTAGGCGTCGGCCTCCTTCAGGGCGGTGACCGCCGGCGACACCTGCTTGTCCGACGCGTAGACACAGGCCGAGGAAGCGAAGAAGTAGCGCTCGACCCCGCTCTCGTGGGCCGCCATCAACAGATGCGTGTTGATGAGGACAGAGAGCATGCACAAGGCCTTGTTGCTCTCGATGAAACCCATGCCGCCCATGTCGGCGGCCAGGTTGTAGACCTCGGCGGCGCCGTCGACGGACTTGCGACAGGCTTCGGCCGTGCGGAGGTCGAGGGAGCGGTTGTCGGCACCCGGGTGGAGCTGGCACCATGCCGACAGCGGCTTGTAATCGACGGCCCTCACGGCCCGTCCTTCCTCCAGCAGGCTGGAGACGAGGTGACCGCCGATGAAACCACCGGCCCCACCCACGACCACGGCGTCGTTGCTCATTGATTTCCTTTCTGTGCACGCCCTTGCGTGACGACCCCGCCTCTCCAGCGCCGGTGAAGATAGCACGTGCCCCGCGGCGAGCGGGGACAGCACAGCCGTGCGGTTCGTGGTGCTGGAGTGTGGTGGGCGGCGAGAACAGCCGGCGCTAGGGTACCCGTCGCCGGGCATGGCCCCCCTTGGGGCCAGCCGGTCCCTTCGAGAAAGAGAGGAACCCGTCGTGCCCGCAACGTCGCCTCCGGTCGCTCGTGAGTTCTCTGGTGTGACTGTCCTCCTCCCGGCCGTTACGGAGACCGACTCTGTCGACGAGACCGCTCGCATCCTCAAGGAGACGAGCGACGAGGACATCGCCCAGGTCCTGGTCGTGGTGTGCGACCGCACCACACCCGAGACGCTGGCGCGGTGCGAGGCACTCGAATCGCGGTTCGGCGACCGAGTCCACATCCACAACCAGCACCTGCCTTTCCTCGGGGGCGCCATGCGGGAGGCGTTCGACCTCGCAACCGCCAGCCACGTGATCATGATGTCCACCGACCTGGAGACGGACCCGAAGCTCGTGCCGCGGTTCATCGAGCTCGCCAAGAAGCACCCCGCTGCCGTCATCACCGCGTCGCGCTGGGCACCGGGTGGCGGGTTCTCCGGCTACGGCCGGGCCCGTGTCGCCGCGAACTGGGTGTTCCAGCGCCTCACCTCGCTGCTCTACAACACCCATCTCACCGACGCGACCTTCGGGTACCGGCTCTTTCCCACCCCGCTCGTCCAGGCCATCCGCTGGGAGGGGCTCCGCCACGAGTTCCTGCTCGAGACCGTCCTCAAGCCGCTGCGCCTCGGGGTCGAGGTCATCGAGATCCCAACGTTCTGGACGCCGCGGCAGGAGGGCGAGTCGCAGAACTCCCTCTCGACCCAGGCTCGCTACATCCGCACGCTCTTGGCCCACCGGGTCCAGGGAGCGGCCACCATCCTCCGCCAATCCAGCCCGGCTCCCATCACGTGACCAACGTCATCGTCACGACCACCATCAATCCCCCCACCAAAGCGGTTCGCCTCTTCGACGCCCTGCCGGACTGGCACCTCGTCGTGCTGGGCGACCTCAAGACGCCCGAGGACTACCACCTCGAACGCGGTACGTACCTCGGCCCCGCCGAGCAGGAGAAGATCGACAAGACGCTTTCCGACCTCATCGGTTGGAACTGCATACAGCGGCGCAACTTCGGCTTCCTCGTGGCGCGCGAGATGGGCGCGGAGGTGGTGGCCGTCGTCGACGACGACAACGTCCCCTACGAGGGGTGGGGCCGCGACCTGTTGGTTGGCAGGGACGTGGAGGTGGAGTTCTTCGCCACGTCACTGCCGGCCTTCGACCCCGTCGGCGCCACCAACTATCCCCACCTGTGGCATCGGGGGTACCCGCTGCAGCTCCTCCCGCAGCGGGACTACTCGACGAGGCGCCGCGAGGTGCTTCGTCCCGACGTCCAGGCCGACTTCTGGAACGGTGACCCCGACATCGACGCCATCTGCCGGATGCAGTTCGCTCCCGACTGCTCCTTCGACGAATCGCTCTTTCCAATGGCCGCAGACGCCATGAGCCCATTCAACTCCCAGAACACCTTCCTCGGCGCGTCCTGGCTCCAGCACTACTTCCTCTTTCCCGACGTGGGCCGCATGGACGACATCTGGGCGGCTTATTACCTCCAGGGGATGGGGGCGAAGGTGGCGTTCGCCAAGCCGTCGGTCGTCCAGGAGCGCAACCCCCACGACCTCGTCGTCGACATGAAGAAGGAGTACCTGGGCTACGAGCACAACCTGGCCATCGTGGAGGCCGTCGCCGGTGACCCCGATGCTCTGTTCCGCTTCCTGCCGGCCCAGACGGTCGCCGCCTTCGAGCGCTACCGCACCCACTTCTGACTCTGGCGACGACGATCGAGCGGCCTGGCGTCGATGCGCTCCGCCCGGCCTCGGTGCCACCGCACGACGAGCGCGGCGAGTAGTGCGATCACCAATGGGTCTGAGTAGAGCCGGAAGCGGTTGTTCTCTCCCACCTCGAGGGTGTTGCTGAACACGAAGACGTACAGCGTCGTCAGCCACAAGAAGCCGATCGTCAGGAGCGACCCGCCGCCTTCGTCTCGTCGCCTGGCTCGCCGGAGAAGAGTGAATGCGCCGCCCACGAGGGCGGCCACGTAGGCGGCTACGACGAACCACGCAGTCCGAGCCGGCCCCTCGATGTAACCGAGGTGGGCCGGGGGAATGCCTTCTGCGGCCTTTCCCGGTGCGGCCACCCCGAACACGGCACGGTTGTAGAAGCGGTCGAGCGATCCGACTCGGTCACGGTTCTGGGCGAAAGCGAACACGTCACTCGTCGGTCGGAAGAATATCTCCACGGCCCTGGCCACGCCTTTGACGTACGCACCCGGTCGTGTTCGGATGACGTGGAGTGCGTCGTTTCGGTACTGGTTGGAGACCTCGAGGAACACCATGCTGTTCAGGTTCATCCGGAAGAAGTCGTCGGTGAGCGGGCTCCGGTAGAACCCCTTCAGGTCCTCATCGAGGGCGGGGACACCCGTGGGACGTGGGGTGGGGACGAGGCCTTCGTAGCTGGCCGGCGGGCTGAGGGGCTCGACCAGCGAGACCGGCGAGATCTCGCCGCGACCCACGAGGTCCCGACGCTCGCTCTCCGAGAGCTGGAACGTTGTGATCTTGGCCAGGCTGATCCCGACCAGGCTGCTCAACGAGGGTGTGCCGAAGGTGACGAGGCGGTGCACTTGAAGGCCGACCACCACGACGACGGGCAGCGCCATAGCCGACAGCAGCCGGCGACGGTCGACGCCGCGACGTGCCAGGAGCACGACGGGCCACGCCATGAACCAGACCAGGTGGAAGAGGCTCCTCGTCAGCACGACCGCGGCCACGAGGGTCAGGAACACAGCGGCGTGCCGAGCCCGTCCGCTCTCCTCGTAGCGCAGCAGCGCCAACGCCGAGAGGCACAACAAGAACATGACGAGTTGGTCGTAGTGCAGCCACGTCTCGTAGAGGAAGAACGACGGGCTCGAGGTGAAGACCAGGGTGACGACCACGGCGACCACGGTCGGTACCCCGACGCGCCGCAGCAGGGCGTAGAGGCACACCGTGGTACCCAGCCCGACGGCGAGGTACAGCGCATGGAACAGCGGCGTTTCGAGGTGCAACGGCGCACGGAGGCCCAAGCCGATCAAGAGGTTGAACAGCGGGGGCTGGGAGTGGAGGTGGATGACGCTGCCCACCAGGTCTTCACGCAGATGGCCGCGATCGAGGAGCTGAAGCGAGACGTTGAGGGGGATGTTGTCGAAGCGCAGATCGGCCAGGTGCGCGAGGGCGACGCGAGAGAGCGCGAACGCGGTGATGACGGTGAGGCCGCCCCAACGGCGGCCGACGAAGGTCGCCAGCCACTGGAGGGCACGCACAGGCGGGCCGGGCGTCCGCGCTCGAAATGGCTCTGGGCCCGCTCGATCCCCTCTTCTGGAGGCCGTGCGGCCCGGGGCAGCCTCGGAGGTCCCGGCCTCGAGCGATCGGATGTCGGCGTCGACCACCTCCGTCCTGCCTCCTTGCGGCTTCGAGCAACGAGACCGGGATCGGCCTCGGACCGAGAACTCTACGAGGAAAGGAACCCTGCCGGGACCACTGTCAGGCCGACCCCCCGCACAGCTCCTGCACGGCGACGACGGGAGAGGGTGAGAACCGAAGGCGATGGAGGCGGAGGGCAGCGCCCATGTTCTTCATGAAGCGCCTCGTCGACAGGCGGTCCTGGGTAGCGGCGAACAGCTCGGCGAGGGGCTCGCAGCGAAGCGCCCGGCGGGCTGCCGCCGTCTCCGCGGTCGTCGGCCCGAGTGGCGGCGGAGGCGCCGAGGGGTCGGCGAACCGGGCCGCCGCCCAGGCCAGGTGCAGCAGCTTCTCGTGGCCGGGCCGGCCCCGCACGTCGACGCGCTGATGAGAGGCGATGACGTCGCCCAAGGCCAGCTGATCGACGACGTGGACGTCGACGCCCGCCGCGAACGAGAGCATGCCCACAGACGTGAAGACAGCCACGGGCCGATCCTGACTCGATCGCAGGGGCAGCCGCTGCTTGGCATCGGCGAAGCCCCGCTCTCCGAGTATCAGGACGGGCTTTCCTTGGGCCGCCAGGCGGCGCAGATCCCGGCCACGGCGGAGCCACACCCAGCGCGCGTAGTCGTCGGCAGCCACGGGGTGGGCACGTCGGGCCCATCCCGCGTACACGCCGCGTTCGTCGGCGATGCCCGCGGGCCCGATGTCCCCTCGGTAGGGCACGCGGACGACCGTGCCGACGAGGAGCGCCCACACGCCCAGCGCGGCGAAGCCGACGAGTTGGCGCCGGGAGACGCGGAGAGCGGCGGCGGGCAGGAGGATGGCGAAGAGGCCCGGGAGCAGGACACGTCCGTGCATGAAGTCGCCGCCGACTCGTATCACGTAGACCCACTGCACCAGGCCGACGGCGATCGGGGCGGCGACGAGGGCGGCCACCGTGCGCTGACCCACCCGCCACGCCGTTGCGACCCGCGGCGCGACGAACAGCGCGACCACCAGGAGAGGGACGGCCAGGTAGTACGTGCCCACCGTGTCGACGAAATAGCGCCACCCCTGGTCCCAACGAGCCAGCGCGGCCTCCTTGGCCAGCGTGGTGTTGTGAACGAGCATGGCGTAGTAGCCCATGCGGAACAGCTCCCACAGCACGGGGAGGGCCAGAGCCGCTCCCACTGTGGCCGCTCGCGCCGCCACGGGCCGAGGGCCCGCGAGCAGGCGCCCCCTCGGCGCGCCGCCCCTGCCCCGAACGACGCCCGGCCTCACCGCCGGTGTGACGGGAACCGGAGCGTCAGGTCCGGTATCGGTCGGGGCCCTTCCTCGGCGGGGCTCGCGACCTCCGGCACTGTGCAGGAGCATAGCGAACGCGTGTCCGGTCGCTCGCCGGGCGTCGTGGGCCTGGGGCGGTGCCGCGGCCGGCGCCGACGGCACCAGTAGAGTCGACGAGGTGCCCCTACGGCCCCGTGCGACGACGGTGCATCACGCGTTGGCGGGCGTCGTCGTCGACGCTCCACGATGAACCGCACCGAGACCGCACCCAGGCCGCGTCGGTCCACGGAGAAGTCAGTTCTCGACCGGATGTCGGGACTGTGGCGGTACCGCGAGCTCCTGGTGGGCCTGGTGCGCAAGGAGCTGAAGGTCAAGTACAAGGGCAGCGCTGTCGGCTTCCTCTGGTCGATGCTGAACCCGGCGCTGTACCTGGTCGTGTTCTATTTCGCCTTCCAGGTCGTCCTGCGCAACCGCATACCGAACTTCGCGATCTATCTGCTCTCCGGGCTGCTCGTCTGGAACCTGTTCTCCACGGCGCTGGCCGGCGCCACGCGAGCGGTCGTCGGCAACGCCGCCATCGTGAAGAAGGTGTCGTTCCCGCGCGAGGTCCTGCCCCTGGCATCGGTGGGCGCCGCGTTCGTCCACTTCCTCCTCCAGAGCGTGGTGCTCCTGGGCGCCCTCGCCCTGTTCCGCTACCCGCCGTCGCCGACGTTCCTGCTGCTGGTCCCCGTCGCGCTCGTGAGCCTGCTGCTCTTCACCTCCGCCCTCGCCGTGGCCCTCTCGGCGGTGAACGTCTACGCCCGCGACACGGAGCACCTGATCGAGCTGGTACTGCTCGCGTGGTTCTGGGCCACGCCGATCGTCTACCAGTACCGCTTGGTGGCAGACCAACTGGGAGAAGCGTCCTGGGTGTACCGCCTCAATCCCGTCACCCCTGTCGTGCTCACCTTCCAGCGAGCCATCTACAACCGGATCGAACCGTCGGGCCTGGCCATCCTCCCCGCCGGCAAGGGTGTTGCCTGGTACCTGGGCCAACTCGGCGCCGTCGCTGCCTTCTCGCTGGTGGTGCTCTCCCTCGCCTTCCGGCTGTTCGGCCGCCTCGAGGGCAACTTCGCGGAAGAGCTCTGACGCCGAGCAGCATGGGCACCGCCGTCGAGGTGACCGGCGTCTCGAAGCGCTTCCGCTTGTACCGGGAGACGCTGACGTCGGTGAAGGAGCGCGTTGTGCGCCTGGGCCGAGTGCCCTTCGAGGACTTCTGGGCCCTCCGGGATGTCGACCTCGAGATCGCCCAAGGCGAGACGATCGGGCTCATCGGACACAACGGCTGTGGCAAGAGCACGCTGTTGAACTGCATCGCCGGGATCCTCGAGCCCACCGCCGGGGAGATCCACGTCGAGGGCCGGCTGGCCGCTCTCCTGGAGCTGGGCTCGGGTTTCCACCCGGACCTCACCGGCCGGGAGAACGTCTTCCTCAACGCGTCGCTCCTCGGGCTGCCTCGCAGCGAGGTGGCCAAGCGCTTCGACGAGATCGTCGCCTTCGCTGAGCTCGAGCAGTTCATCGACAACCAGGTCAAGCACTACTCCTCCGGGATGTACGCCCGTCTCGGGTTCGCGGTCGCCGTGAACATGGAGCCCGACGTGCTGCTGGTGGACGAGGTGCTGTCCGTGGGCGACGAGTCGTTCCAGCGGCGCTGCCTCGACCGCATCCGCCAGTTCCAGCGCGAGGGTCGCACCATCGTGCTCGTGTCACACGCCAGCGACCTCGTCCGCAGGATCTGCGACCGCGCCGCGGTGCTGGACGAGGGTCGGCTGGTCGCGGTCGGGCCACCGGGCGAGGCCATCCGTGCCTTTCGTGAGCACCTCCTCGAACGAGACCGGCGGGGAGAAGCCGATCGGTTCCTCGCCGGCGGCGAGTCGGGCGCAGCCGCCGATTCCCCGCAGGCCAAACGCAACCTGAAGATCCGCATCGACGAAGTCCGCATCGAGCACCCCGGGTCGGACGAACGGCCGTACCTCCTCCCCGGCGAGTCCCTCCGCATCACGATGGGCTACGAAGCGGTGGAGCGGATCGACGACGTGGTCTTCGGCATCGCCGTGTACGACCTGGAAGGGCGGCTCATCTTCGGTTCCAACACCGATCTGCTCGGCGTGCCGGTGAACGCAGCGGAAGGGCGGGCCCAGGTGGTGTTCGAGACCGACACCGTCCCGCTGCTTGACGGCACCTACCTCCTCACCTTTGGCGTCCACAGCCACGACGAGGGCATCGTGTACGACTGGAGTGAGCAGCAGCACCACTTCGAGGTGATGAACCCGGCGCGCAGCGTCGGGCTCGTCGACATGCGGGTTCAGGCCAAGGTCGAGGCCCGGCCCTTGACGCCGCAGACGCCCCCTTATCGCAGGTAACGCTCGATACCCGGCGGGCAGGGGTTCGGCCCGGTGTCGATCGGTTGCTCTCTCAGGGCGAGCGGGCGACGGCAGGTGCTCGGGTAGCGGATGAGGTATGCCGCCTCGCCGTACCGGCTCGGCTTCCAGCTCTCCACCAGACGAGCGGCCGGGCGCATGTCTCCGAGGTCCCGGTCGACGATCTCGCAGTAGTTCTTGAACGTGGCGTAGGCGGGGGCCCGTACCAGCCAGACGTCGTGGGCATCCCCGGCACGCCGGTCGAGGTCGGTGGCGAACTGCGTCGGGTTGCTGGACCGCTGCCGCGCCGCGTACTGCACCCAGTCGACGCGCTGTGGCGGCAGACCGGCCGGGAACGTCAACTGGTCGAAGCGGTTGGACAGCAGGCGGCTCACGGCCGGGCCCAGCTGGTCCGGGCAATAGGCCACCACGTCGCCGTCGCGGCCCTTGGCCTCGATCGCCTGGGCGATGACGCCTGCCTGCGTTCGCCGTTCGGTGACGCCGGCCCAGCCGCCCACGAGCCCGAGCCCTGCGACCACGGCGAGGACGGCCCACCGCAGGCGACGGTCGGTGAGGACCCGCACGCCGAGGGCCACGAGGAGGAGGAACGGGGCCAGGACCACCGAGGCGTAGCGAAAGGCGAAGGCGCCACCGAGGATGTAGCCGGCTGCCAGGCCGACGGCGAGGGTGAGGAAGGCCACGGCGGCCATCGTGGCCCCACGGCGGCGGGGGACGAGACCGAGCTGCACCTGGCCGCCGCGACACGCCCGGCCGAACAGGCCGAGCCCGGCCAGCCCGAGGAGCACCAAGAGCAAGGTGCGTCCGCTCTCGTTGTTCCCGCCTGAGAACTCGCTGATGGTGTCGAAGATGGCAGTGAAGCGGGCCGGTCGCTGCCACGGTGTGCCGGTGTAGCGCAGCTGGAACACGAACGAGCGCAGCCAGGGCAGGAACAGCACGCCGCCCGTTGCCACCGCGACCACGGCCAGGACCGGGGGGCGACGGGCCGGCCCCTTGGCCAGAACGGCCTGCAGGGCGAGGAGGGCGGTGGTCGCGCCGATCAGGTAGAAGGCCCAGTAGTGGGTCAAGGCGAGGAGCCCGCTGACAACGGCGACGGCGACGAAGGGGGCCGGCGCCGGATGCTCGAGGAAGCGGGTCAACGCCAGGTAGCCGAGCAGGCTCAGCAGCACCAGGAGGGAGTACATCCGGGTCTGCGACGCGAACTTGATCGCGAACGGCGACGTGCTGAGCAGGAGGAGCGACGCCCATGCGGTCCGCCTTCCGCCGAGTCGACGCCCCGCCAGCCACATGAGCGGAAGGCTGGCCACGGCGAACACGCCGGAGAGGGCACGCACGGCCACATTGCCGTCGCCGAAGAGCTGCATCCATCCGTGCAGCAGCACGTAGTAGAGCGGCGGCGACCCGTCGTGGCGCAACGCTTCGGGCATCTCGGAGAGGGGGAGCTTGGCGATGTTCACAGTGAGGGCCTCGTCGAGCCACAGTTCGGAGCGACTCAGGAAGCTGAACACCACGCCTACGGCGACGGCCGCGACGGCCGCGGCGACCACCGCCTTGGGCACCCGGCGCCCAACGGCTCGGCCCTGGCGGCTCTCCTCCTCCACGTACACCCGCTCGTCCAGCTCCACGGAGAGCGACGTCTCCGGAACCTGCGCTGCTGTCACCCGCTGCATCCGCACCCCTCGGCGAGGTCTGGGCCTGAAGAGGCCTCTCTTCTCGTCAGCTTCGCGCCCGTCGACGCAGATGGCGCAAGCACCGGGAGAGGCTACTCCTCCCCCTTGGTCGCAGCCCTGATGGGAGCAGGGGAACGATCGGTTCGTGACGCCGCCGCCGTGGCGCGACATAGCCTGCCACGGTGGTCGCGCCGCGGGACGCCCGTTCTCCACTGCCGTGATCCGAGCGCTTCCCCTGGAGTTGCGCGGCCGGAGGGTGATGTTGCGGGGCCTAACCGTGCACGACTTCGAGCAGTGGCTCGAGGTGCGCCGACGCTGCCGGCGGTGGCTCACGCGCTGGGAGCCGAGACCGGCGCCCGGCCACCCCGACACCGTCGAGGATCGCCGGGCCTTCGCGGCGCGTTGCAGCGCCCGGGACAGGGAGCGTCAGCTCGGCTCCGGCTTCGGGTTCGGCATCTTCGTCGATGACCGTTTTGCCGGCGAGATCAACCTCAACGGGATCCAGCGGGGGGCCTTCCAGAACGCCTACGTCGGCTACTGGATCGACGAGGCGCTGGCCGGCAACGGCTACACGCCGGAGGCGGCCGTGGTGGCCTTCCGTTTTGCCTTCGAGGAGTTGGACCTCCACCGGCTCCAGGTTGCCATCATCCCCCGCAACACCGCGTCCCGGCGGGTCGCGTCGAAGCTCGGGCTCCGCGACGAGGGGATCGCGGTCCGCTACCTGCAGATCGATGGTCGTTGGGAGGACCACGTCCGTTACGCCATCACCGTCGAGGAGTGGGCCGAGCGCCGCGAGGCGTACCTCAAGGAGTGGATCGACCCCTGAGGACACGATGGCCGTGAGCATCGAGGTCCGGGTGGCCGAGGTGCACGAGTACGACCGGGTGAGCGAGATCATGCTGACCGCCTACGGCACCCTGCCCGGCTTCCGCCTCGAGGGGGCCTACGCCGAGGAGCTGGCCGACGTCGCCGGCCGGTCGGCATCCACGCTCCAGCTCGTCGCCGTCGACGGCGGCACTGGTGCCATCCTCGGGGCTGTCACCTACCTGGACGATGCCGCTTCCCCCTACGCTCAGCCGATGAGGGAGGACGAGGCCGCCCTGCGCATGCTGGGTGTCGACCCCGCCTCCCAGGGCCGGGGTGTGGGCGCCGCCCTCGTCCAGGCCTGCATCGACCGCGCCCGCCAGGATGGCCGAGCCCGACTCGTGCTCCATACCACCGAGTGGATGACGGCCGGCCGCCGCCTCTACGAGCGCCTCGGCTTCCGCCGCTCCCCGGAGCGAGATTCCACGGTGGAGGATCGCATCCACCTGCTCGGCTACGTGTTGGAGGTCGGCCCGTAGGGGCGTGCCCCCGGTGGGAGTCGAACCCACACTGTCGAGAATTTTAAGTTCCCGTCCTCTGGCCAGTTGGGATACGGGGGCGCCGGCTCAGGATACGAACCCGACGGCCTTCGCCACCGCCTCCTGGGGGTCCACAGCGGCCTCCACGCCCTCGATGTCCCAGGTGCCCAGGCCCACGACCGGCTTCCCGATCTTCAACGCCAGAGCGACCTCCGACAGGGTCCCATAGCCGCGGGCCACGGCGATGACCGCGTCCGCACTGCGGACCACCAGGGCGTTGCGGGCCTCGCCGAGGCCGGTCGGGAGGGCCACGTCGACCCACGGGTTGGCCGCACCTCGGTCGTCTCCGGAGAGGATGCCCACGGTGGTGCCGCCGGCCGCCTTCGCCCCCCGGCAGGCGGCCTCCATGACGCCACCGAGCCCACCGCACACCAGCACGACCCCGGCCTCGGCCAGCGCCCGACCGACGGCCTCGGCCTCGGCTTCCACGCCGGCCGGGCATGCGCCCGGCCCCACCACCGCCACGTACAGTCCTCGCATGCAGACGACAGTCTTCTTCAAGCCCGACTGCTCCAACTGCCGCACGCTCGAGGGCATCCTCTCCGAGCGGGGGGTGGAGGCCGACTATGTGCGCTACCTGGAGCAGGCGCCCAGCCGGGAGGACCTCGAGCGGGTGATGGGGCTGCTGGGGATCGACGACCCCCGCCTCATGATGCGGGAGAAGGAGCCGGTCTACGCCGAGCTGGGCCTCGCCGATGCCGGCCGGGACGAGCTGCTCGACGCCATGGCCGCCAACCCGATCCTCATCCAGCGGCCCATCGTGATCCGGGGCGATCGCGCCGTCATCGCCCGGCCGCCGGAGCGGGTGTCCGAGCTGCTCGACCGGTAGGCCCGGTCGCACCGGTCCCGGCAGGCACGCCGGCCAGCTCCGCCATCCCCTCGGCGAAGCCGACGGCGGCCTCGAAGCCGAGCATCTCCCGGGCCCGGGCGGGGGAGGCCACGATGTGGCGGACGTCGCCCAGCCGCCACCGCGCCGTGACCGCGGGCACCAACGCGCCGCCGCTGATGCGGTCGGCCAGGGCCGTGGCCAGGTCGCCCACGGTGCGGGCTTCGCCGCTGGCGATGTTGAACGGCCCCGTCGGCGCCGGCTCGGCCGAGAGAGCAAGGACGTTGGCCCGGGCCACATCGGTCACGTGCACGAAGTCGCGCCGCTGGCCGCCGTCCTCGAACACCGCCGGCGACCGGCCGGCATCCAGTTCACTGCGGAAGATGCTGGCCACGCCGGCGTAGGGGGTGTCCCGCGGCATACCCGGTCCGTACACGTTGTGGTAGCGGAGGGCGGCCACGGCAACGCCCGCCTCCCGCCCGTACGCAGCGCCGAGGTGCTCCTGGTGGAGCTTGGTGGCGGCGTAGACGTTGCGGGGGTCGACCGGCGCGTCCTCGGAAACGGTGCCCGGATCCAGCGGGCCCCCGCACACCGGGCACGGCGGATCGAAACGACCGGCTCCGAGGTCTTCAACCGTGCGCGGGCCCGGCCGCACCCCGCCGTGCTCTGCGCACCGGTAGGCGCCTTCGCCGTAGACCACCATGCTGGAGGCCATCACCAGGCGGCCGGCGAAGTCGGCGCGGTGCAGGGCGAGGAGCAGCTGGGCGGTGCCCACGTCGTTGTCGGCCACGTAGTCGCCCACGTCTCCCATGTCGACACCGAGGCCGACGCGGGCCGCTTGATGGCTGACGGCGTCCACCCCTTCGAGCAGTCCTGCCCATACCGCCTGGTCCCGCAGGTCGCCCAGCCGGTAGTCGACGCCGGGAACGGCCACGGTCGGCTCCACCCGGTCGAGGACCACGACCTCGGCGCCCTCGGCGGCGAGGGTCGCGGCCAGGTGGGTACCGACGAAGCCGCACCCGCCGGTCACGAGGACTCTCATGCCGGCGAGGCCGTCGCCGACGACGACGAGCTCGGCAGGGGCAGGCGGAGGGTGAAGCGGCAGCCGTCCTCCTCGTTGCGCACGGCGATGTCGCCGTGGTGGGCCTCGACGATCCCCCGGGCGATGGCCAGCCCGAGGCCGGCCCCGCCGTCGTGCTCGGGCGTGCGGGCGGCGTCGCCCCGGAAGGCGAGGTCGAACACCCGGTCGAGCTCGCCGCCGGGGATCCCGCCACAGCGGTCACGCACGGACACCACGGCGTGGTGGTCCATCACTCCGGCCTCCAGGCACACCTGGCCGGCGGCGGGGGTGTGGCGGATGGCGTTGTCGAGCAGGTTGCGCAGCACGCGCAGGACCTCGGGCGTGGCCACCTCCACCTCGGGCGCAGGACCGTCGAGGCGCCCCTCCAGGTGCACGCCCTTGGCGTCGGCCACCGCCGATGCGCCGGCCAGGGCATCGGAGATGAGGTCGGACAGCGAGGCCGGCTCGAGGTGCAGCTCCAGGGCGCCGGCCTGGATGCGGCTGAGCTCGAACAGGTCGTCCACCAGACCGGCCAGCCGGTCCACCTCGAGGCGCATCGTGCGGTGGTAGCGCTCCACCGTCCCGGCATCGGTGACGACCCCGTCCTCCAGCGCCTCCACCATGGCCCTGATGCCGGCAAGGGGGGTGCGCAGGTCGTGGGACACCCACGCCACCAGCTCTCGCCGGGAGGCCTCGAGCGAGCGCTCCCGGGCCCGGGCCTGCTCCAGGCGGTTCGACATCTCCGCCAGCTGTCGGGCCAGCCCGGCCAGTTCCTCGGTGGCCGGCGGTGGTGCGCCCGGCGCCGGCGGAGCGCCGCCCAGGTCGCCGATCCGGCGCACGATCTCTCCCAGCGAGCGGCTCCCGGCCAGCAGGCGGTCGCCCAGCACGAGGGCGGTGACCAGGCCCACCGTCCCCGCCGTGACCAGGATGACGAGCAGGGCGCCATAGTCGTGCGCCGACAGGAACATGGCATCGGCGGCCGCGGTGGCGCCGAGGCCCACGGCCACCACCGAGGTGAGGGCGACGACCACGGCCTGGGCCCTCACCGAGCGGTGGCGGAGGGAGGAGAGCGCCGCCGTTCCCGCCGCGCCGGCGGCGAGCGCGCCGCCGGCGGCGAAGCCCATGAGCTGCACGGCGTCGGAGGCGGGGGCGCCGACGACGACGGCGACGACGACGGCCAGCGCCAGCCCACAGCCCACGATGGCCGCCGCGGTCCGTCTCATGACGCCGGTCCCGGGGACGGCTCCGGGTCGAAGCGGTACCCCACGCCCCACACCGTGACGATGTGGACAGGAGCAGCAGGGTCCACCTCCACCTTCTCCCGGAGGCGACGCACGTGCACGGTCACGGTGGCGGTGTCGCCGTAGGTCCATCCCCACACCTGCTCGAACAGCTCCTCTCGGCGAAAGGCGCGCCTCGGGTGCCGGGCGAGGAAGGCCAGCAGCTCGAACTCCCGGGCGGTGAGGGCGACCTCCCGGCCGCACACGTGGACCTGACGGGCGGCGGGGTCGATGTTCAGGTCGCCGGCCCGGATCACACCCTCGAGGGACGGGGGAGATGCGGACAGCGGGCTGTGGCCCTGCGATCGGCGCAGGACGGCCTTCAGCCGCGCCGTCAGCTCCCGGGGAGAGAACGGCTTCACCACGTAGTCGTCGGCGCCCAGCTCGAGCCCGGCGATGCGGTCGCCTTCGTCCCCCCGGGCCGTCAGCATCACGATGGGCAGCGGTGCCCTCTGGCGCAGGCGCCGGCACACCTCCAGCCCGTCGATCCCGGGGAGCATGAGGTCGAGCACCACCAGGTCGGGCGGCGCGGCCGCGGCCCGGGCCAGCGCCGTGTCCCCGTCGGCGGCCGCGTCCACGGCGAAGCCCTCGCGCTGGAGGTAGCGGGTCAGGACCTCGGTCACGGTGGCATCGTCGTCGACGACCAGGATGCGGGGCGGCGGCTCGGTGCCCGCCAGCAGAGGGTCGACCGTCACCACGGTGACCTGAGGAGGAGCTGGAGGGCCAGCCCGGTGCCGACGTGGACGGCCAACCAGCCCCGCACCCGAGGGCCGAGGGAGGCGCAGGCCAGCACCACCCAGGGAACGAAGAGCAGCCAGATGCGCTCCACCTCGCCCTTGGACAGCCCGCTCAGGTCGGCGAGGGCCACCGATGCCAGCGCGGCGCCGACGAGCAACCAGAGCCGTCGGTGGCGGAGCCGCGTGAGGGCGGCCGCGGTGGCCGGGCTCAGGAGCACGGCGAAGACGGCCAGGTTGGCCACGAGGAAGTAGCCGTAGGGTCGGCGGGAGGCCAGGCCGCGGTGGTACGCGGCCCGGGCCGCCGACAGCCCGTCCAGCCACCAGAAGCCGGCGACGGCGAAGACCAGGGCGATGGCGGCCACGGTGAGGCCGGCGATGGCGAGGGGACGCCGGCGCCGGCGGGCGAGCGCCACGGCCGCGGGGACCGCGAGCAGGAGGACGGCGCCGTAGGAGAGGAAGAGGGCAGCGCCGAGCAGGGCACCACCGCCCAGAGCCAGCGCGTCGGAACGTCGGCCCTCGCGGCCCGTGGCCAGGACGAGCAGGGCCACGCCCCACGCAGCCACCCCGGCGAACACGGCGTCGGGAGAGGTGGCCACGAACACGGCGGCGGGGGCCAGGGCCACGAACGGCGCGGCCCGCCGGGCCATTGCCTCACCGACCATCTCTTTGGCCGCGGTGAGGGCGCCGACCACGGCCGCGGCCCCGCCGGCCAGCACGAGAACCGCGGCCCATCGCGGCCCGCCCACGCCCACCCGGTCCAGGCCCCAGAGCGCGAGCACCATGCCCGGGGGGTGGCTCTTCACGTGGGTGGCGAACGTGGGCACCTGTTCGACGAAGGTCTCGAGGAAGCGCCCTGGCCCCGCCGACGCCACGCGGGGAACGTCGTGGAGGTACTCGTAGCGGGTGGTGAGCGGTGCCGTCAGGGCGCCGGGCCCGTCGACGAGGGCCAGGGCCACGGCCCAGGCGGCGGCGGCCAGCATGGCCACGGTCAGGAGCCGGCGCCAGGACAGCCGGGCGGCCAGCTCGGGGCCCCACGCCACCGCTGCCGCAGCCACGGCGGCGGCGGGGAGCACCCGCCAGCCCCACGCCGGCAGCCATGCCCCCACGAAGGGGGCGGCCTGGATGTGGGCTCCACGGTCGGCCCGCACCCCCGCACCCCACACCAGCGCCACGCCGACCAGCACGACCCACGCGGCCACCGCCCGCGCTTCCGCCGCCCAAGCCCGCCCGGCGCCTCTGGAGTACATGGCGTACCGCTTCGGTACGCCATGTACTCCAGACTCTGCGAGGGTCTGCCGCACGATGAGTGAGCGTACGGGCGGTCGGGCCGCCGGGCCCGCCCACCAGCCGGAGTTTCGCGACTCGTAAGCACGAAATCTCTTTCCCGGTGCAGAGCACTGCCCTACGGTCGAAGCCGTGCCCGATGTCGTCCTCCCCGTGCTCGACGAAGCCGAGGCGCTGCCCTGGGTGCTGGCGCGGATGCCGCGGGGCTACCGGGTCATCGTCGTCGACAACGGTTCGACCGACGGCTCGGCCGAACTGGCCGAAAGCCTGGGCGCCCGCGTCGTGCGAGAGCCGCGCCGGGGCTTCGGCGCCGCCTGCTGGGCCGGGCTGGCCGCCTCCTCGGCCGGCGTCGTGTGCTTCATGGACGCCGACGCGTCTCTCGACCCCGCCGAGCTGGCCGCGGTGGCGGCGCCGGTCATCGCCGGCACGGCCGACCTCGTGCTGGGCGCCCGCCGTCCTGAGCGGGGAGCCTGGCCGGCGCATGCCCGCCTGGCCAACCGCGCCCTCGCCCTCGAGCTGCGACGCCGGTCCGGCGCCGTCCTCACCGACCTGGGTCCCATGCGCGCCGCCCGCCGCCGGCCCCTGGTCGAGCTCGGCATCGACGACCGCCGCTTCGGCTGGCCCCTCGAGATGGTGCTGCGGGCGGCGGCTGCAGGATGGCGAATCGAGGAGGTACCGGTGCGCTACCGCGCCCGCACCGGCCGCTCCAAGGTGACGGGGACACTGCGGGGGACCATCCGTACGGCGCGGGACATGGCGGCGGTGCTGCGGTGAACCTCCTCGTCATGGCCAAGGCCCCGGTGGCCGGGCGCAGCAAGACGCGGCTGTGCCCGCCGTGCACCCCGGCCGAGGCCGCCCGGCTGGCCGAGGCCGCCCTGGCCGACACCCTGAGCGCCGTCCACGCCGTGGCCTCCGCGGGCAACGGCGTGCGCGCAGTCCTCGCCCTGGAGGGCGAGCCCGGCTGGTGGTTGCCCCGGGGCTTCAGCGTCGCGGCCCAGCGCGGGAGGAGCCTCGACGAGCGACTGGCCAACGCTTGGGACGACGTCGGTGGGCCCGGGTTCCAGATCGGCATGGACACACCCCAGGTCACGCCGGCCTTGTTGGAAGCGGCGCTCGGAGCGCTGGACAGCACCGGTACCGGCGCCGTCATCGGCCTGGCGCCGGACGGGGGCTGGTGGGGAGTCGGCCTGCGTCGGCCTGACCGGCGTGCCTTCCTCGGCATCCCCATGAGCACCCCGGCCACCGGCGGGGCCCAGCTGGACCGCCTCCGCCGCCTCGGGTTGGCCGTCGCCATGCTTGCGGAGCTGCGCGACGTGGACCGCATCGAAGACGCCCTGGCCGTGGCTGCCGAGGCGCCCGCCTCCCGGTTCGCCGCCGCTGTGGCTTCCCTCGCCCTTCCGGCTCTGCAGTCGGCGTTGCCATGCTGATTCCCCGGGCGGGGCCCCAACCCCGCCCTCCTCGCCGAGGCGGGGGCCCCAACCCCGCCCGGCGCCGTCATGCTGATTCCCCGGGCCG
>PJQG01000056.1 GCA_002861595.1 Actinomycetota bacterium | reverse complement strand
GTACCGCGACCGACTTTATGCCGAGCCACCTAGGCCCGCGCCTGGCAGCAGGCGCAGGTCCACCGCGGCACGACGCCGACCAGGTGGCGTCCAACCTCCGCAACCACATCCTGCCCGCCTTCGAGAACCGCCCCCTCGCCGCCGTCCGGCCGTCGGAGGTGCAGGCCTGGGTCCGCAGCCGAGCGGAGGAGCTCGCCCCGTCGACGGTCGAGGTCTCTACCGGTACCTGGCCGCCATCTTCGGCGCCGCCGTGCGGGACCGCATGATCGCCCGGTCGCCCTGCGTCGGCATCCGGCTGCCCCGTGTCGTGACGGCCGAGGTGCGGCCGGCGACCACCGACGACGTGCTGGCCATCGCCGACGCCATGCCCCCTCGCTACCGCGCGCTCGTGCTGTTCACGGCGGGGACGGGCCTTCGCCAGGGCGAGGCGTTCGGCGTCGTCCTCCCGAACGTCGATCGACACGGGCGAGGTGCGGGTCGATCGCCAGGTGGTCCTGCGCGCCGGCCACCCGCCGGTGCTGGCCCCGCCGAAGACCGACGCCAGCTTCCGCACCATCCCGCTGCCCGCCGGCGTGGCCGCCGTCCTGCGCTCACACCTCGCCGCCTTCCCGGCGACGACGCGGCCCGAGCACGGCGCGCTGGTGTTCACGACGCCGGCCGGTGAGCCGCTCCGCCGCAACCGGTTCGGCGACGTGTGGCGGGCCGCCGTCAGGCGCTCCGGCGCCCGCCGGGACCTGACGTTCCACGACCTGCGCCACTACTACGCCTCGCTGCTCATCCGCCACCGCGAGTCCGTGAAGGTCGTCCAGCGCCGCCTCGGCCACCAGACGGCCAAGGAGACGCTCGACACCTACGGGCACCTGTGGCCCGATTCGGACGACCGGACCCGAGGCGCCGTCGACGCCGAGCTGTTCCGGGCGGGCCGTCCGGCGGTCGCCGCTGGTGACAGCAACGGCCGCCAAGGGCCCGCCGGCGACCGCCCTGCCGGCGAACTCCCGCGGCCTGGCCGCGGCCTGGCCGTCTCCGCCGCCGACAAAGCGGCAAGTCAGAGGGTGTATTGACGGTGAGCCGGCCTGTAGGCGGGGTTCTGTCCAGCGCCGAAGCGCCTGTGTGGCCATCCATCTGTGCGGCCTACCTGGGGACATTGGCCGGGCCGGCCGTCCCACGCTTGGCCTTGCTCCGGGTGGGGTTTGCCGAGCCGCCCGGGTCACCCCGGGCGCTGGTGCGCTCTTACCGCACCGTTTCACCCTTACCTGTGCGCCGCACCGGTTGCCCGGCCCGTCGCCATCGGCGGTCTGCTTTCTGTGGCACTTTCCTGCGGGTCGCCCCGACTGGCCGCTAGCCAGCACCCTGCCCTGTGGAGCCCCGACCTTCCTCAGCACGCCGGGCAAGCCCGTCGTGCCGCGGCCACCCGGCCGGCTCACCATCGCCGCCATTGTCGCGCAGACGCGCCGTCATCACCGCCCCGGCTTTGCCCGCACCTGGTTCGATGGCAAAAGGCCGCGGTATGCGGGGACCTTCGCCGTCAAAGCACGGGACGGGCCCCGACGTGCGAGCGGCGGCCTCGCCACGGCGCTCCACAGCGTTGCTCGTCGGCGGAAGGGTGGGCACAGCAACCGTCCTTGCCCACAAGGCGGCGGTGCCCGGTCCTCGAGCCCGCAACAGCTCGGCGGCTGGGCCTGCACGCCGAATTACAGGCTTGTAACTGTCACACCGGCCTGCAAACCTATGGGGCATGCCCGCCCTTGCACCCGTCTCCGGTTCCCTCGAAGCCGCCGCCGCCCGGGTGGCGGCACTGCTGGCCGGCGCCGGCGCCGGCGCCGGCCTGGCCGACCGCACGCTCAGCGCTCTCGAGTTCGAGGCCACGGTGATCCCGCATCCGCTGCAGCGCACCGCCCCGCCGGCAGACGTGTGGGCGGTCGACGGGGGCCAGGCGCTGGTGGCCGATGCCCGCTGCCTCCAGGTCGTGGCGACCCGCGCCTCGCGGGTGCGCTTCCACGAGGGGGCCTGCGTGCTCGAGGACGAGGGCGAGCTGCGAGCCCAGGTGCTGGCCGGAGCCGAGGAGCGGGCCGCCGCCCTGGCCGCTCTCGGTCTGGCCGACATGGCGGCCGACACCCCGGTGGACGTCAATCTCCTGCGCGACCGGTGGGAGTGGGAGGCAGTGGAGCGCAGCGTGGAGGAGGCCGAGCCGGGAGGCCTCGTCCTGGTCGACGGCGACCTGCTGCCCGACTGGCGCATCCCCTCGTCGTTCCTGGGCCGCGTCCTCGGGCGGGCCGCCGAGCGAGCCATCCTCGTCGCCGGCATCACCAAGCACTCGTCGCTGTCCCGGGGCGGGGCGCCCCTCGTCGGCCAGCTCGAGCTGGAAGCGGCCGCCACCCTCGGCCCTCGCGCTCTGTGGTGGGCGACCATCGCCCGCACCAAGGCCACAGCCACCGAGCCCGCCACCGAGGCGGCCGCCCTCCAGGTCGTCGCCGCCCGCCTCGATCCCGACGCCCGTTTCGCCTTCCGCGTCGACCTCCCGGCCGGCGCCGACCCCGCCACGGCGCTGGGCGCGGTCTCGGCGCTGTGCGACGACGCCGCCTTCCCCGGCTACCCCTACCCCCTCGCCGTCGCCGACCGCCTGGCCGCCTGCCCCGGCTGGGTCCGCCAGGAGGCAGCACTCCGCCTCGACGAGCTGCTGGCCCAGGCCGGCGTCGCCCCCGAGGTCCGGGAGCGGGCCTTCGCCGACCGCCACCGCCTGATGGAACGGGCATGACGCCGCCCGCCCCACCGAGAGGCCGCCTCTACGGCAGGAACGTCCTCGAGGGCGTGTTCCGCGCCGGGCCCGACGAGGATCTCTTCCTGGGCGAGCTGCTGGTGGCCGTGGACGACGTGACCAGCAGGCGCTACCTGTTCCGGGTGGTCGACGTCACCTACGGCACCGAGCACCGCGAGCCGGGCTGGGCCGAGCGGGTGGCGGGGACGATGCTGGCCGACGACGCCCGGGGTGAGCCCGGCGCCCACCCCCTCTACGAGCAGGGCCGGCGCACCTACCGGGCCGCCGAGTGCCGCTGCCTCGGCTACCTCACTCCCGAAGGTGACGGCGCCGGTGGGGATGGCGCCTCACTTCTGCGGGGAGGCGGGGTCTGGGCCCCGCCCGGGGGAGGAATCGTGTTCCGCAAGCCCAAGAGCCTGCCCACCCAGTTCTCGCGGGTGGTTGCTCCCGAGGCCGCCGACTTCGAATTCCTCCGCACCCGCATGGGCGACCTGTCGATCGGGCGCCTGCGCAGCGGGGAGACCACCGTCGACTTCCCCGTCGGCATCCCCGGCGCCAGCCTGGCCAGTCACGTGGGCGTCTTCGCCACCACCGGCATGGGCAAGTCCAACCTCGTCCAGGTCTTGGCCGGCCAGGCCCTGCAGGCTCAAGGCCGCTATGGCCTGCTGCTGGTCGATCCCCACGGCGAGTACCGCACCGCCCTGGCCCGCCACCCGTGGGCCGGCGAACGGCTGCGCACCTACGCCGCCCGCCGCCTGCCCAACACCTCCACCCTCCGGGTGAGCCTGGCCGAGCTCACCGTCGACGACCTGCGCACCGCCTACGAATGGAGCCGCCCCCAGGAGGAGGCGCTGTTCGAGCTGGAGCGCCACTACCGGACCGAGGGGCTGTCGTGGATGCTGGCCTTCTCCCAGGTCGACGACCTCCCCGGCTTCCGCGACGTCGACCTCGGCAATCGGGTGGCGCTCAACACCCTGCAGGTCGTCCACCGCCGGGCCCGGCGCATCGTCGAGCTGCCCTGTGTGGCCACAGATCCCAGCGTTTCCACCGGCGGCGCCGTCGTCGGCGACCTCACCGGCGGCAAGGTCGTGCTCTGCGACGTCAGCGGCCTCGGGTCCACCGAAGAGGTGCTCGTCGCCTCCTTCCTCGCCCGGCGTGTTCTGGAGCACTGGTCCGGCGCCTACCTCGACGATGCCGAGCTCCACGAGCGTCTCCCGGTCGTGGCCATCGTGCTCGAGGAGGCCCAGCGGGTCCTGTCCTCCAACCGCGACCGGGAGTCCAACGTCTTTCCCCGCCTGGCCCGCGAGGGGCGAAAGTTCAAGGTCGGGCTGTGCGCGGTGACCCAACAGCCGAAGCTGCTCGACTCCGAGCTGCTGAGCCAGTTCAACACCTTCTTCATCCTCGGCCTGGCCGACGAGAAGGACCGCAACATCCTGCGCTCGTCCTCGAAGCAGGACCTCTCCGCGCTCGGCCCCGAGATCCAGACTCTCATGCCCGGCGAGTGCCTCATCGCCAACCTGGCGGCGCCCTTCGCCGTGCCCGCCCGCATCCACCTCTACGACGACGTCGTGCGCAGCGCCGTCCCACCCCCCACCCCCCGGCTCACGGCCCGGCCCAACGTGGCCGCCCTGGTGGACTGATGGACCAGCGAGGCCCGGCATGAAGATCGCCGCCCTGGGCGACGCCCACCTGGGCCGGGCCTACTACCCCTGCACGGTCGACGGCGTCAACCAGCGCGAGCGCGACTTCGAGCTCTCCTTCCAGGCTGCCGTCGACCTGGCCCTGGCCCAGTCGCCCGACGCCGTGGTGTGGCTGGGCGACGTGTTCGACCACCCTCGCCCCACCTACCGCTCGTTCTGCGTGGCCCAGCGTGCCGTGCAGAAGATCCGCGACCACGGCGTGTCCCTGGTGGCAATCACCGGGAACCACGACACCCCCCGCCTGCCCGGCACCGGCAGCCCCTACTCGGCGCTGGCGGGAGCCTTCCCGGAGATGCACTGGGCCCACCGCATGGCCTACGAGCGCTTCGAGCTCGACGGCGTGGTGGTCCACGCCGTGCCCCAGATGCTCACCGTCGAGGCCACCCTCGACGCCCTGGCCGAGGCCGACCGCGGCCGCAGCGGCGACCGGACGAACGTCCTCCTGACCCACCCCCGCCTGCCCCAGGTCGAGCCGCGCTACGCCGACATCAACGAGATCCAGGTCGACGCCGGCGAGCTGCGGGCCGACCTGGTGCTGCTGGGCCACTACCACGTGCACACCACGGTCCGAGAGGGCGTCTGGTACGCCGGCTCCACCGACACCTTCTCCTTCGCCGACGACCCCGGCGAGGCCAAGGGCGTCGTCGTGCTCGACACCGACAGTGGCCGCTGCAGCCACGTCGCCCTGGAGGGCCAGCGCCCGCTGCTCACCCTGGAGACGGTGGCCGCCACCGGCCTGTCGCCCGCCGAGCTGCAGGACGTCGTCCTGGAGCGGGTGGCGGGGGTGGCGTCGGGGGCGGTGGCACGCCTCTTCATCGAGCAGGTGGAGCCGGAGGCCTACCGCCTGCTCGACCTCGACGCCGTCCGCTCGGCCGGCGCCGCCGCCCTCCACCTCAAGCTGGAGCCCCGGTTCTCCGACACCACTGTGTACGTAGACCTCCCCGACCTGGACACCATGCCCGCCCGGTGGGGCTGCTATCTCGATGACCAGGACCTCACCGGCTACGACCGCCCCCGCATCGCCGCCTTGGGCGAGGACTACCTGTCCAAGGCGGTCGAGGCCGAGGAGTAGGAGCGGACAGCGCGTGCGCATCACCAGGCTCTACCTCCGCAACTACCGGGTCTTCGAGGACGAGCTCGACCTGGAGATCCCCCCCGGCCTGGTCGGCCTCTACGGCGCCAACGGGGCGGGAAAGAGCTACCTCATCGAGAGCGTGCTGTGGACGCTCTATGGCTACAGCCGTACGACCAAGGAGGAGGTCCGCACCGCCGACGTCAACGCCGACTGCGTCACCGAGGTCGAGTTCGAGCACGAGGGCCACCTCTACCTGGTGCGCCGCTCGCTCACCGGCATCAACTCCACCGTCAAGGCCCAGGCCATTGCCGACGGCGCCCAGGTGGCCGAGGGCGTGCAGTCCGTGCGCCGGTACGTCCACTCGGTGCTCGGCATGGATGCCGCCGCCTTCCGGGCCTCGGTGTTCGCCGAGCAGAAGCAGGTTGCCTCGTTCTCGGGCTTGCGCCCGGCCGAGCGCAAGGACCTGGTCCTGCGCCTCCTCGGCATCACGCCCCTCGACCGCGCCCGCGACGATGCCCGCCGCGACGCCCGGGCCGCGGCCGCCGCCCATGACCAGCTCCGGCGGGTGCTGCCAGACCTCGAGGTGCTGGAGAACACCGCCGCCGACACCGCCGCCAAGGCCGCGGCCATGGCCACCGCCGCCCTTTCCGAGCAGGCCGCGGCCGCCACCGCCATCGAGCAGCTGCGAGTTGACGAGGTTCGGTTCCGGGCCCTCGACGAGGTGGGCCGGGAGCACGCCGCCCTGGTTGCCGACGGGCGCGCCGTGCGGGCCGAGCACGATGCAGCCGAGCGCCAGGAACGCGAGCTGGCGGCCGAGCTGGAGGAGCTCGGCTCCATGGAGCAACGAGTGGCCGAGCTGCGTCCCGAGGCCGTCGGACTGGAGGACGCCGAACGTGAGCTGCAGCTGATCGACGAGGCGCGCCAGGCGAGCCAGGCTCTGGCGACGGTACCGGTGCCCGTGGCTCCCCCCATCCCGGACGAGGAGGCCGCCGACGCGGCTCGGGGCTCGGCCGAGGCGGCCCAGTCGGCCCTGGCCGAGGTCGCCGGGCTCCTCCAGGGGGCCCGCGCCGAGCTCGAACGGGCTGGGGAGGCCATGGCTCTCTCCAGTGCCTTGTCGCCCGACGCGGCCTGCCCGGTGTGCGGCCAGGCCCTCGGGGCCGCCTTCGAGCAGGTGCAGGCGCACCGGGCGAGGGAGCAGGCCGAGGCGACGGAGCGGGTCACGGCCCTGGAACAGCGGAGCCGGGCGCTTGGGGCCCATGCGGCACGAGCCAGGACGGCGGCCGACGAGGCGGTCGCAGCGTTGAAGCAGGCCCAGACGGCGTGGGCCTCCTACGAGAAGCTGTGCGACCGCCGAGCCACCCTCGAGGAGGCGGCTCGCGCCGCCTGCGGGCGGGCCGGGCGGTTGCCGACCGACGAGGAGGCGGCGGAGCAGCGCCAGGAGGTCGGCCGCCGGCGGGCGGCGGCGGGTGAGCTGCAGCGGGCGCTGGGCCGCCTGGAGCGCCGGCCAGCGGTGGTGAGGAGCCTGGAGGCCGCCCGGGCCCGCATCGCCGACACCGCCGGCCGCCTCGAGACGCTGCGGGACAAGGTACGCAGCCTCGGGTTCGACGAGGCAGAGCTCGAGGCGGCCCGCACCGCTTGCGAGGACCGGCGGCGCCTGGCCGAACGGGCCCAGGCCGCCGCCCACGCCGCCGGCCTGGCGGCGGAGCGGGCCCAGGCCGAGGCCGGGGCGGCAGCGACCACTCTGCAGCGGGGGACCGAGCAGCACCGGGCCCTCGCCACCGCGGCCGAGGAGGCCCGCCACCTGGGGCGGGTGGCCGAGCTCCTGGCCGCCTTCCGCGACACCGTCGTGGCCACCGTCGGGCCCCGGTTGTCCACCCACGCGGCCGAGCTGTTCGCCGAGCTCACGGACAACGAGTACGACCGCCTGGAGGTCGACCCGCTCAGCTACGAGATCCAGATCCGCGACCGGGGCCGGCTCTTCGGGATGGACCGCTTCTCGGGCTCCGAGACCGACCTGGCCAACCTGGCCCTGCGGGTGGCGATCAGCGAGCACGTGCGGCTCCTCTCCGGCGGCGCCGTCGGCCTGCTCGTGCTCGACGAGGTGTTCGGGCCCCTCGACGAGGACCGCAAGGCCCGGATGCTGGGCGCCCTGGAGCGTCTCCGGGGCCGCTTCCGCCAGATCCTGGTCGTCACCCACGACGACGCCATCAAGGCCGAACTTCCCCATGCCATCGAGGTGCTCAAGCTCCCCGGGAGAAGGGCCGCGGCCCGCTCCATCCACGTTTGATCATGTGGGCATACGTGGAGAACCTGGGCGCTGGAGGGGCGTTGAAGGGCAAGGGTCGGGACAGAAGCGCGGGCAGGGAACCACGGATCGGGAAGGGGGGCGCGTCCGACCCTGGTCCGCTGCTCGTGCCCTTCCGCCTGCGGGGCGTGCGCATCGGCGTCCAGATGACGTTCATGCTGCTGGGCATGCTGCTGGCCTACGCCCTGCTGCCCGGTCACCAGCCCCTGGACGGCCGCGCCTACACGGTGCTGCTCCTCGCCGCCGCCGACGGTGCCTTCATCATCAGCCGACTCCCCTGGGAGCAGCTGCTGACCCGTCCCACCGGCAACCGGTACCTCTACGTGTGGGCGGTCTTCGACATCCTGCTCATCACCGTGGCCATCTCCATGACGGGCCACGCCGAGTCGGAGCTGTTCTTCCTCTACGCCCTCACCACCGTGTTCTTCGCCGCGTCCTACCCGCCGCTGGGCCACGTCGCGCTCCTCCTCTTCACCTGCACCAGCTACGCCGCCGTCGTCGGGCTGGACGGTCTGGAGAACACGACCTCCGCCACTGTCGCCGTGCGTCTCGGCGGGCTGGCTCTGGTGGCCTTCGTCGCCAGCTTCCTCTCGCGGGAGCTGCTGCGCCAGATGCGCGAGCACGGCGAGGCCCGGACCGAGTCGGAGTCGAGGGCGGGCCTGCTGGCCATGGTGGCCTCGGCGTCTCGGAGCATGAGCACCCTCGACCCCGAGCAGGTGCTCGGCATCGTGGTCGAGTCGTCTCTGCAGATGGGCTTCGACGGGGCCGAGATCTGCCTGTTCGACGAGGCCACCCACACCTGGAGGGTGGCACAGCACCGCGGCCTCAACGCCGACTACGGCTCGGTGGAACCCATCGAGGCCGGGGTGGCGGGCCTTGTCCACCGCCGGCGCGAGACGGTGGTGCTCGACAACTACTCGGGCTGGCCGGGCGGGCTGCGCCAGGTCCGAGACGCCGGCTTTCGCTTCATGATCGCCAGCCCCGTGTGGTGTGGCGGCGAGCTGGTGGGCGCCCTCGTCGCCGGCAGCCTGGCCCGGCGTACACCTCGCCCGCACGAGGTCGAGTGCCTCGACCTGCTGGCCGCCCAGGCCGGCGCTGCCCTCAACAACGCCCGGCTGTTCTCCGAGCGTCGGGCCTTCGAGGCCCGCCTCGAGCACCAGGCCTTCCATGACGGCCTCACCAACCTGCCCAACCGCGCCCTCTTCCTCGACCGCCTGGAGCAGGCCCTGGCCCGCACCCGGCGCGACGGCGACGCCGTCGGGGTGCTGTTCATGGACCTCGACCGCTTCAAGATGGTCAACGACAGCCTGGGCCACGATGTGGGCGACGAGCTGCTCGCCGCCGTGGCGCGGCGCCTCATCGTGTGCCTGCGGCCGGGGGACACCCTGGCCCGCTACGGCGGCGACGAGTTCACGGTGCTCCTCGAACGGCTGCGTTCGGACGCCGACGCCATCGAGGTGGCCGAGCGGCTCCTTCGGTCTCTGTCGGAGCCCTTCGTCCTCCAGGAACGCCAGGTGTTCGTGTCTGCCAGCATCGGCGTGTCCTTCGCCAAGCAGCCCCTGTCCGAGGTAACCAGTCAGGTGGTCTGCGGCGCACAAAGGCGCGATAGTCCACCA
>PJQG01000031.1 GCA_002861595.1 Actinomycetota bacterium | reverse complement strand
GAGCCGGGGCCGGGGCCGGCGCCGGCGCCGGCGGCAGGCAGGCGCGCCGGGCCACGCCGGCCCAGGCGGTCATCCGGACGACCCCCGGTCCAAGAGCCGCCGGCGCAACAGGTCGAGCATGGAGATGACGGCGAGCTGGCGGATGTGGCTGCGGTCGCCGGGGAGCTGGCGGTGCACCACCTCGGTCCTGCCGTCGAGGCAGAGGCCGAAGAACGCCGTGCCCACCGGCATGCCGTCCTGGGTTGCCGGCCCGGCCACCCCCGTGACCGACAACCCGACATCGGCCTCCAGCACCCGGCACGCCCCCTGAGCCATGGCCGCCGCGGCCTCCTCGGACACCACCGGGCCCTCGGGCACGTCGAGCAGCCCGAACTTCACCTGGGAGTCGTAGGACACGACCCCGCCTCGGAACCACCTGCTGGAGCCCTCCACCTCGACCACGCGTGACGCCACCAGCCCGCCCGTCATGGACTCGGCCAGCCCGAGCGACAGCCCGCACTCCTCCAGCAGCGCCCCCACCCTGTCCTCCATGGTCTGGTCGTCGACGCCGAACACCAGCGGCCCGAGGAGGCGCCGGAGCGCGGCCTCCTCGGCGTCGAGGAGCTTCTCTGCTTCCGCCCTGGTGGACGCCCTGGCCGTGACCCGCACGGTGATGCCCCGGACACCACCGGCCAGGAAGGCGAGCGTCGGGTTGCCGGCGACGTCCAGCGCCTCCACCCGGGGGGCCAGCCGCTCGGCGAGGGCGGACTCGGCCAGGCCCCAGGTGCGCAGCGCCCGCGACACGATGGTCGACGGAGGACCGGCGCGGCGCTGCAGGTCGGGGATGACGGCGCGCTCGGCCATCTCCTCGAGCTCGTGGGGCACCCCGGGCACCGCGTAGACCACCTTGTCCCCCACCGGGCAGATGAGCCCGGGCGCGGTGCCCTGGTGCTGGCGAATGGCCGTGGCGCCCACCGGCACGTCGGCCTGGCGCTCGTTGCTGGCGGCCATCTCCCGGCCGCGCTCGGCGAACCGCGCCCGCAGGCGCTCGACCAGCTCTTCGTCCCGCCGCAGGGGCACTCCCATCACCTCGGCGATGGCGTCGCGCGACACGTCGTCAGGAGTGGGCCCGAGCCCCCCGCAGAGGATCACCGCGTCGCACCGCTCGAGCGCCGAGCGCAGCGCCGTGACGATCCGCTCGACGTTGTCTCCGACGATGGTGCGGAAGTACGACTCGATGCCGGCGGTCGCCAGGCGCTGCCCCAGCCAGGCCGAGTTCGTGTCGATGACGTCCCCCAGCAGCAGCTCGCTCCCTACAGCGACGACCTCACACCGCATGGGCGCTGCCGTCCGCTCCCCCGGCAGCCGCCATCACCCGCCGGGCGTCGAGGAGGTACTGCCCGCCCGTGAACAGCGTCAGGGCGACGCCGGCCCACAGCCCGGCAACGGCGATGGACGGATGGGGCGCGGTGAGGGGCAGGAGGACGAAGGCGACGGCGACCTGCTGGACCACGGTCTTGACCTTGGCCCACCAGCGGGCCGGGATGGAGATCCCGCGTTTTCCCATCCAGGTCCGGTAGAGGCTCACGGCGACCTCGCGGACGGCGATGAGGGTGACGGGCAGCCACCAGAAGAGGCCCTCGACCACGAGGGCGAACATGGCCCCGAGGATGAGGCACTTGTCGGCCAGCGGGTCCAGGAAGGCACCCGAGCGCGTGGTGCCCTGGCGGCGGGCGAGGCGACCGTCGACCCAGTCGGTGCCCGACAGCACGATCCAGAAGGCGAAGGCGGGCCACGAGGCGCCGCCCCCGAGGATCACGGCCAGGAGAACGGGCGTGACGAGGATGCGGGCGATGGTGATGGCGTTGGCCGGGGTGGCCAGCGCGCCCGGGCCGAACCCGGCGCCGGCGCCGGTCGCATGGGGCTCCGTGGCCACGCTCAGACCGCCTCGGCCTCGAGGTCGGGGCCCTCGGCGCCGGTGACGACCACCTTCACCACGTCGCCCACGGCGAGCGAGCCGGGGATGCGCACCACGCCGTCGATCTCGGGCGCCTCCCGATGGCTGCGCCCAACGCCGGGCCTGTCCACGAGGACCTCGACAACGGCGCCGATGAGCATCTGGCGCCGGCGGGCGGTGAGGGCGTCCTGGACCTCGCTCAGCTCCCGCAGGCGCTCGCCCACGAGGGCGGGCTCCACCGCGCCGTCGAGGCCGGCGGCGTAGGTGCCCTCCTCGGCGGAGTACGAGAAGAACCCGCACCAGTCCAGCTCCGCCTCGTTGAGGAAGGACAGCAGCAGATCGTGGTCGGCCTCGGTCTCGCCGGGGTAGCCGACGATGAAGTTGGAGCGGAAGGCAGCGTCGGGCCACCGCTCGCGAATGTCGCCGATGCGGCGCAGGAAACGCTGCCCGTCACCCCACCGGCGCATCCGCCGCAGCAGGGGCCGGGAAACATGTTGCAGTGACAGGTCGAAGTACGGGATGCCGGTGTCGCCGATGGCGTCGACGAGCTCGTCGGTGAGGTCGGAGGGGTACAGGTACAACAGGCGGGTGCGGGCCCGCTCCGCCACCGCCCGCACCAGCCCGACGATGGCGCCGGCGCCCATGCCGTCCACGTCCCTCCCGTAGGACGCGAGGTCCTGGGCCACCAGCACGATCTCCTTGGCCCCGAGCGCGTCCACCTCCTCGAGGATCGCCTCCACCGGGCGCGAGCGCTGCGGGCCCCGGAACGACGGGATGGCGCAGAAACCGCACCTGCGGTCACAGCCCTCGGCGATCTTCACGTAGGCCCACGGTGCCGTGGCCGGCGGGCGGGGAAGGTTCAGCAGGTCGAGGCGGGGGGGTGACGGCCGTGGGCGGAGCGTGACGGGAACGCCGAAGCCGGCGACCAGGTCGACCTCGGGGAGGGCGGCGGCGAGCTCGTCGCCGTAGCGCTCGGCCATGCACCCGGTGACCACGAGGCGGGCTCCCGGCGCCTTGGCGCCGGCCAGAGCCAGGACGGCATCCACGGACTCCTGGCGGGCGCTCTCGATGAACGCACAGGTGTTGACCACGACCACGTCGGCCTCGTCCGGGGAGGCGGCGGCGGCCATGCCCTCGTCGTGCAGCGTGCCGGTGAGCTTGTCCGAGTCGACCTGGTTCTTCGGGCACCCCAGGGTCTCCACCCAGTAGCGCCCCGTCACGCTCCCGAATCTACAGTCGAGCCCCGTGCCCGATCGCCAGTTCGACGTCGACTTCTTCCTGACGATCCCCCGGGTCACCAACCTCGTGCTGGCGCCGGACGGTACCCGGCTGGTGGCGACCGTCGCCATCGTGGCGCCCGACGCCAAGAGCTTCACCTCGTCGCTCTGGGAGCTCGACCCTGCCGGGGAGCGTCCGCCCCAGCGGCTCACCCGCTCGGCCAAGGGGGAGTCCAGCGCCGCCTTCATGCCCGAGGGGTCCTTGCTGTTCACCTCGGAGCGCGCCGACCCCGAGGAGGAGCCCCACCCGGACGGCGAGGAGGTGACGGCCCTGTGGCTGTTGCCCGCACGAGGAGGTGAAGCCCGAAGGGTGGCGGCGGCGCCGGGAGGGATAGAGAGCGTCGCCGTGGCCGCCACGACGGGCACCGTCGCCTGGGCCGCGCCGTCGTTCCCGGGCACCGTTGGCAACGACGACGACGCGGCCCGGGCCAAGGCCCGCACGGACGCCGGCGTCACCGCGCAGCTCTTCGAGAGCTACCCGATCCGGTTCTGGGACCACTACCTCGGCCCGCGGGAAGCCCGGTTGCTGGCCGCCTCACCGCCTCCGGCCGTCGGCGAGCACGGGATGACCGACATCAGGGACCTGACGCCGGCGCCCGGTCGTGCCCTCGACCAGGCCAGCTTCGACATCTCCCCCGACGGGACCACGGTCGTCACCGGCTGGCGCCGCGTCGACGACCTGTGCCGCCCGTGCACCGACGTGGCCGTCATCGACACCGCCAGCGGCGAGCGCCGTGTCATCGTCGCCGCCGACGCCCACCACACCGCGGTGCGCTGCTCGCCCGCCGGAGGTTGGGCCGTCTGCGTGCGCGAGGTCAACGGCGACCCCCACCGGGCCGTGGACACCACGCTGTGGCTGGTCGACCTCCACGGGGCCGAGCACCGCGACCTCACGCCGGGACTGGACCTGTGGCCGCAGGCGCCGGCATGGGCGGCGGACGGCTCCGCTGTGTGGTTCGTCGCCGATCAGGACGGCCGCACCCCGGTGTTCCGGGTGGACATCGACAGCGGGACGGTGACCCGCATCACCGACGGCGGGAGCTTCTCCGACCTGTGCCCCTCGCCTGACGGGCGCCGGCTGTACGCCCTGATGTCGACGCCGTCCTCACCGCCCCAGGCGGTGGTCCTCGACGTCGGCGCCCCCGGCGACAACGGCTTCTGCCGCCCGTCGCTGCTGCCCACGCCCGGGCTGCCACTCGCGGTCCCGGGGCGGGTCGAGCACGTCACCGCCGAGGCCGGCGACGGGATCGCCGTCCGCTCCTGGCTGGTGCTGCCCGAGGGCGCCTCGCCAGAGCAACCCGCGCCCCTCGCCGTGTTCATCCACGGCGGACCGCTCGGCTCATGGTCGGGTTGGCACTGGCGGTGGAACCCTCACCTGCTGGCCGCCCGCGGGTACGCCGTGCTCCTGCCCGATCCCGCGTTGTCCACGGGGTACGGCCAGTCGTTCATCGAGCGGGGCTGGGGCCACTGGGGCGGGCCGCCCTACACCGATCTCATGGCCGCCGTCGACGCCGCCCTCGCCCGCGGGGACATCGACGAGACCCGCACCGCAGCCCTGGGCGGGTCGTTCGGTGGCTACATGGCCAACTGGGTCGCCGGCCACACGGACCGGTTCCGCGCCATCGTCACCCACGCCAGCCTGTGGGCCCTCGACCAGTTCCACGCCACGACCGACCTCGGGGTGTGGTGGGAGCACCAGTTCGGCGACCCCTACCACGACGCCACCCGGTACCGGGAGAACTCTCCACACCACCACGTCGGTGCCATCCGCACGCCGATGCTCGTCATCCACGGCGAGCTCGACCACCGCGTGCCGGTCGGCGAGTCGCTGCGCCTGTGGACGGACCTCAAGCGCCACGGCGTGGATGCCCGGTTCCTCTACTTCCCCGACGAGCACCATTGGGTCCAGAAGCCACAGAACGTCCGTCTCTGGTACCGGACGGTGCTGGCCTTCCTGGACCACCACGTGCTCGGAAAGGAATGGGCCGCACCGGAGCTGCTGTAGTTACCATCGCCCATGGCCACCGCGACCCCTGCGCCGTCCCCCAACCCCAATGCCCTGCGCTTCCAGCTCGACACCACCCTCCCGGGCACCCTGAGCTTCAACAGCGCGGCGGCGGCCGAGGCCCACGCCTTCGCCAGGGACGTGTTCGCCGCCGGCGGGGTGGCGTCCATCTTCGGCGTGAACGACTTCGTCACCGTCAACCGCACCGCCGGCGCCGACTGGGAGCCGATCATCGCCGCCGTGCAGGCGGCCGCGGCCGAGCACCTGTAGCCCGCCGGAGGCCGACGGATCAGGCCGGGTGCGTCGCCTCCACCGTCGTGGAGATGCCACCCCGGACCAGCCACTCGGTGGTCACGGTGATGCGCCTCGGAGCCACGGCGGCGACCAGGTCGTCGAGGACCCGGTTGGTGACGTCCTCGTGGAACGTCCCCTCGTCACGGAAGCTCCAGAGGTAGAGCTTGAGCGACTTGAGCTCGACGATGCTGTCGCCCGGAACGTAGACGATGGTGACCGTGGCGAAGTCGGGCTGGCCGGTACGAGGGCAGACACAGGTGAACTCGGGGGTGCTGCAGCGCACCTGATAGTCGCGACCGGGATGAGGGTTGGGGAGGGCGACGAGCTGACGCGAGGGGCGGGCGGGCACTCAGCCGTTCTTGCCGAGCATCCGGTTCATCTTGGTACCGCACACCGGGCAGGACCCCTGAGCAGCCCGACGGCCGTTGGCCATCTCGACCGCTTCGCCCTCGAACTCCCGCTTCTCCCGACACTTGACGCAGTAACCCTCGTACGTGTCCATTGGTCGACCCTACCCCAGCAGGGTCACTCCCTCGTGGTCCGCCCGGAGCATGAGGGCCTGCCCCGGCACTCCGGCGCCGGCCAGCAGCTCCTCGCCGGCAGCCCGCACGCCCGGAGCGTCCTCGGCGGGGCAGACCGCCAGCAGGCTGGGCCCGGCTCCCGACCAGCACGATGCCAGCGCCCCGGCGTCCACCAGGCCGGCCAGGAGCCCGGTGGCCTCCGCGAACAGCAACGCCCTCGCGGGCTGGTGCAGGCGGTCCTCCATGGCCTCCCTGTGGAGAAGGCCTCGGTCGGCCAGGCCGGCGACGAGCATCCCCATGCGGCCCAGGTTGAAGGCCGCATCCACGTGGGGCACCTGCGCCGGGAGGGCGGCCCGGGCCTCGCTCGTCGGGAGCCGCCGCGCGGGCACGAGCACGACGAAGGCGAGGCCGGCGTCGAGCGGGAGGCGATTGGCAACCGGGCGGTTCCCGACGGTGGTGGCGGTGACGAGGCCTCCCAGCACTGATGCGGCGGCGTTGTCCGGGTGGCCGTCGACCTCGGCGGCGACGGCGAGCGGATCCTCGGCGCCGGCGGCGGCCGCTGCGGCAACGGCGAGGGCGGCCGAGGAGCCGAGACCGCGACCCACCGGGATCTCGGAGCGGACGCTGACGGCCAACTTGTCGTGGCCCCGCACGGCGGCCGCCACCCGGGCGGCCAGGTGCGAGGCGTCGGCGGGCAGGTCCGCCCCCTCGCCCTCGGCGTGCACGGTGAGGGCGCCGGCGTCCTCCACGTCGACCTCGACGTAGAGCTCCAGCGCGACAGCGAGCGTGTCGAAGCCAGGGCCCAGGTTGGCCGACGAGGCCGGCGCCCGTGCGCGCACCGTGGCACCCTACGCCGGGCCGTTACCTCCGCGCAGAGGCAACAGTCGAAGTAGGTGACGGGAATCCACGACCTCCCGTCAGGAGGAAAGCAACCATGTACACCTTCGCCGCAACCCTGCTCCTGGGGCTGGCGTTGTTCAAGATGGTCGACGTGCTCGAGGAGCTCGTCCCCGACCTCACCAAGCTTCACGGCGCGGTGACGCTCGGCCTCGCCATCGCCACCGCGTTCGTCATCGACTTCTCGTTGTTCGAGGGCTTCGAGGTGGCGCTGCGGGAGGACTGGATGGGGACGCTCTTCACCGGCGCCGTCATCGCCGGCGCCACCACGGTGTGGCGTTCAGCCTTCCACTGGGTCGGCTCGTCCGAGGGCGAAGAGCCCGACGTGCGTCACCGGCACAGCCGGATGGTGAACCGGGCCGCGTAGACGCTCACCGCATCGATCGAGGAACGAAGGCGGCCTCGTCGCTGAGGCCGCCTTCGTCGCGTCCCGGCTCGACCGGCTCGACCAACTCGACCACCGGCTCCAGGCGGTGGGCCACCCGCCGCAGCCCGGGCAGGATGTGACGACCCGTCGCCAGGATGAGCACGGCGTTGGTGAAGGTGCCGGCCGCGTCCCACGGGAGAGACGTGGCCACGAGCCCCGACACGGGCTCTGGCCCAGGGCGAAGTGCGGCAAAGAGCGACGGGGGCGGGTCAGCCGCCGGCCTGCTCGCCTTCGCCACGGTCCTCACCGCCCTCCTCGGGTGGGCGGCCTGGGCCCGGCGACGCCCGCGCCGTTGAGGGCATGCTGGTCCGCGTCACCGCTGCCCGTTCCACCGGCGGCCCCGGCCAGCCGGCGCGGCATGTCGAGCCGGGGGCGGCGGCCGGGGGCGTCAGTGTCCCACAGCCGTGTCGCCGTCAGCGCGTCGCATCAACGCCATGGAGGGTGGTGGCGCTGGTGCGGTCCCGCTCCTCCAGCTCCTCGACGGTCATGAGCACGGCTCGGGCCTTGGACCCCTCGGACGGGCCGACCACGCCCCGCTGCTCGAGCAGGTCCATGAGCCGCCCGGCCCGGGCGAAGCCCACCCGCAGCTTGCGTTGCAGCATCGAGGTGGAGCCGAGTTGGGAGCGCACCACCAGCTCCATGGCCGCCTCCAGCATGTCGTCGTCGTCGGGGTCACCGCCGCCGGCTCCCCCGCCGCCGCTGCCGGCCTCGCCGCCGTCGCCCTCCACGCCGTCCACGTACCGAGGCTGGGCCTGGCGGCGCCAGTGGGCCACCACCTTGTTGACCTCCTCCTCGCTGACCCAGGGGCCCTGGATGCGGCGGGGCACGTTGGAGGAGGCCGTGAGCAGCAGCATGTCGCCCTGGCCCACCAGGCGCTCGGCACCCTGCTGGTCGAGGATGACCCGGCTGTCGGCCAGTGAGGACACGGCGAAGGCCAGGCGCGAGGGGATGTTCGCCTTGATCACGCCGGTGATGACGTCGACCGACGGGCGCTGCGTGGCGATGACGAGGTGGATGCCGAAGGCCCGCCCCATCTGGGCGATGCGGCAGATCGACTCCTCCACGTCGCGGGCGGCCACCATCATGAGGTCGTTGAGCTCGTCGACCACCACGAGCACGAACGGCAGGCGCTCCGGCTCCGGGGCGTCGGCGTCGATTCCAGGCTCCGGGGCCAGCTCGCCGCGGTCGTAGGCGGCGTTGTAGCCGGTGATGTCGCGCACGCCGACCTCGGACAGCAGGTTGGAGCGCCGCTCCATCTCCTGGACGGCCCACGACAGGGCATTGGCCGCCTTGCGGGGGTTGACCACCACGGCGGTGAGCAGGTGGGGCAGTCCGTTGTACTGGCCCAGCTCCACCCGCTTGGGGTCGACCAGGATCATGCGCACCTGGTCGGGCGTGGCCCGCATGAGGATCGAGGTGAGGAACGAGTTGAGGCACGACGACTTGCCTGCTCCCGTGGCGCCGGCGATGAGGATGTGGGGCATGGAGGCCAGGCTTTCCAGCACCGGGCGGCCGGCGATGTCGCGCCCGATGGCGACCTCGAGGGGATGGGTGGCCTTGTGGGCCTCCTCCGAGCTCAGGATGTCGCCCAGGGACACCAGCTGGCGCTGGACGTTGGGCACCTCCACCCCGATGGCCGAGCGGCCGGGGATGGGCGCGAGCAGGCGGATGTCGGGGGCGGCCAGGGCATAGGCGATGTCCTTCTGGAGGCTCGTCACCCGGGCCACCTTCACGCCGGGGCCGAGCTCGAGCTCGTAGCGGGTGACGGTCGGCCCGACCGTCTTGCCCAGCAGGCGGGTCTCCACCCCGTGGGCGGCCAGCGCCTCCTCCAGCGTGCGGCCCCGGGCGTCGAGGAGCCGGTGGTCGACCTCCTGGGCCCGGCCCCGGCGGAGGAGCTGGAGGGGCGGGAGGCGCCACGGCGTGGCCTTGGCCGCGGGGCCGAGGTCGATGGAGAGCTGGTCGGCCGGCCCGACGGGCTCGGGTGGCGGAGCCAGTGCATGGACATCCAGCGGTTCGGGAACCGGCTCGGGCTCGGCGTGGGGCAGCGGCTCGGC
>PJQG01000054.1 GCA_002861595.1 Actinomycetota bacterium | reverse complement strand
GTAGTCGTTGGCCGATCCGCCTTCCACGGGGTCGACCTCCAGGAACCGCCCCAAACCCGGCACATACGGCCGCGCCCCCATCTCGATGGTCTGCATGCCGGCCTCGGTCTCGGTGGGGCGGCGGTGTTGGCCGAGCCAGCCGTAGTCCAAGTTGCCCGCCGAGTTGTCGGGCACGCCGCCGAGGGCTTGGCCGTAGGGGTCGTAGTGGCGGGTGGCGCCCTGCTTGGCCCCCGCGGCGGTGGCCGTCGCCATCACGTCGCCGTGGACGTTGGGGTAGCTCCACACGTCGCCGCCGCCCCGCTTGGTGAGCACCACCCCGCCGACGAGGCCGAGCGTGCGCTCGATGACCGCGCCGGCGGCGTCGAGGCTGAACCCGGGGCTGTCGCCGGGGCCGGCGTGGCCGTAGCGGGCCACGGTGGCGCCGTTCACCGTGCGCTCCACGATGCGGTCGGTGCCGTCGCGCCCGTAGCGCACGGTGGTGCCCGAGCGGGTGGTGGTCTGGTGGCGGTCGGCCCCGTCGTAGGTGAGGGTCTCTGCCCCCAGCGTGGTGGTGTTCTGGTGGGCGTCGTCGTAGGCCAGGGAAGAGTAGCGGGCGTCGGTCGTCGAGATCAGCTTGTCGGCCGCGTCGTAGCAGGACGTGGTGGTGGCGCCGTTGTCGGTGACCGAGGTGCGGTTGGTGTTGCGCCCCGCGTTGGGGGCCAGGCCGCAGCCGGCGGCATCGGCGAAGCCATAGGCCAGGGCGTGGCCCGGCACCCAGGCGTCGGTGAGGCGCCCGGCCCCGTCGTAGACGAAGTTGTCCCCCGCGTTGGCGTCGGTGCCGTCGATGAGCTCATTCTTCACCCTCCCGGCGGCGCTGTGGGCCACCTCGTCGGAGGCCAGCAGCGCCCCGCCCGGCTGGGACCAGGTGAGCTTGGTGACCCGACCGCTTGCCGGGTCACGGGCGACGGCCAGGGCGGTGCCGTTGGCGTAGGTGGCCGAGGCGAGCTCGCCCGCCGCGGTGTAGCCCGGGGTGGCCACCGTGGTGCCGTCGAGCTTGTGCGCCGACAGGCGCCCGGAGGCGTCGTAGTCGAGGTGGACGACCCCCGCCGGCCCCGAGGTGTCGGTGACCCGCCCCGCCTGGTCGTAGGCGGTGGTGGTGGTCTTCCCGAACACGTCGGTGTAGGACACGGTGCGCCCGAGCAGGTCCACGGCGGTGGTGACGGTGCCGGCGGGGTCGGCCACGCTGGTCACCAGCGGGTCGCCGCCCACCGCGTGGTTGTAGCTCACCGTGCGGGCCGCCTCGGTGCCGAAGGCGGGGTTGGAACGCGAGGTCACCCGGCCCCGGGCGTCGTAGGTGACGCAGCTCCAGGCGGCCTCGCCGTTGAGGCGGGAGGCGACGGGGCGGCCCGCCGCGTCGTAGACCACCTCGCTGACCCGGGCGCTGCCCGGCCCGCTGGCGTCGGGGCCGGTGGTGGTCTTGGCCAGGCCCCCCTGGGGCGCCGAGGTCGCGGTGTTGCACGGGTTGGCCCGGGACTCCGTTGGCCCGTAGTAGGTGGTCGTGGTGGTGACCGGGCCCGAGGCGCCCGACTGGTAGTGCGCGGCGATGCGGGCGGCGTCGAGGGCGCGGGGGTAGATGGCCACCTCGTCCAAGCGGCCCTTCCAGGTGCCATCGCCTGCCCAGTTGGAGCGTCCTATGTAGTTGCGCGTGCGGGTGACCACGTTGGGCAGCGACATGGGGGCGGTGGCCACCTGGGTGCCGTTCCGGTAGATCTTGGCCGCCCCATCGGGCGCCACCGTGGCCACCAGGTGCTGCCAGGTGTTGGACACCAGGGCGCCGGGAGCCACGACGGCTTGGGCGCTGGAGCCCCGCATGATGAGGAACACCAAGTCGTTGGAGGCTGCCTCGCGGTAGAAGATGATGTTGTCGGCCCACTCCCCGTTGCCCAGGTCCACGATCCGCTCGTACCAGTTGGCGCCCGTCGGGTAGGCCCACGCCTCGATGCTCAGCCCGCCCGAGAAGTCGGCGAAGCCGGCGGGCACGGCCACGTCGTCGTCGGTGCCGTCGAAGCTCACCGAGCGGTTCCCATCGCCGCTCAGGGCGCCGGTCTGGCCCAGGGCGGGCCCGCCCCGGTAGGTCCCGGCCTGGCCCCGCCCCGTGGCGTCGGCCGCTGTCGAGCCCGAGGTCTCCCCCAGGCGCCAGTGGGCGGCGGCGGCGTCGTTGCTCACCGCCCCGAGGTAGGCGTCACGTCCCGCCGGCAGGGTGCGGGTGAGCCGGCGCAGGTAGCCGGCGCCGGGGTTCTCGTAGCTGGTGGCGGTGCGCAGCGCCAAGCCGCCGGGGTCGGCCACACTTGCGGTGGGCAGGCCCAGCTCGGGGCGGGTGTACTCGGTGCCGGTGGTCTTTCCGTCGGCGTCGGTGCTCGAGGTGACCAGGCCGTAGCGGGGGGCGAGCTTGGCACCGGGGACCACGGCCTCGCCCTGGCCCGGCGGCGTCCAGTACAGCCCGAGCACGGCGGTGAGCTCGTGCTCGTAGTAGTCGACCCGGATGCGGTGGCGCGAGCCGGCCACCGCGTTGGAGAAGGTGCCAGCGGCGGAGAAGCGGGGGAAGTGGTTGGACCAGTCCTGGGTCACCAGCGTGTCGTCGATCCACAGCCGCACGCCGTCGTCGGAGTACAGGCGGAAGCTGTAGGTGCCCGCCGCCGGCAGCTCGATCTCTCCGGTGAAGCGGGCCGACCAGTGGTCGGCGCGCCCGAGGCCCTCGGGCCCGCCGTAGCCCCAGTCCCGGTTGAGTGCGCCGGTGGGCTCCCCCACGCCGGTGGCGTGCAGCACCGGCGCGCCGGCGAAGTCCCGGTTGGGCCAGTAGGTGGCGGCCAAGCCGGTGACGCCCCCGTCGTAGGCGGTGCGGGCCTGGGGCACCGAAGAGCACGTGCCGTTGGGGCGGCGGTCGGCGCCGAAGCACGACTCGGGGGCGGGCCCGTAGGTGTCGGTGGGCCGCCCGGCGTGGTCGTAGATGGTGGTGGTCTTGCGCCCCGCCGGGTCCGTCGTGGACAAGAGGCGGTCGCCGTCGTCCCACGCTGAGCGGGTGGCGAGCCCGGCGGCGTCGGTGTCGTCGAGGACACGGCCGGCCCCGTCGGTGGCCACCCGCCGGGCGAAGCCCCGGGGCTCGGCCAGGCCGGCCACGTGCACGTCGGCGAGCGTGGCCGAGGGATAGCCGTAGCTGTGGGCGGGACGAGGCAGGGGGGAGGCGGCGCCGGCGTTGGGCACGGGCAGGGTGACGCTGGCCGCTCGGCGGGCAGGGTCGTAGCCGATGAGCGTGCGGGTGGTGTCGTTGTCCAACGCCGCCGGGTTGGTGGCCACCTTGTCGGCGGCCAGCGGGTCGCGCACCAATGCGATCTGGCCGTTGGCATCGAAGGCGAAGTCGGTGATCTCACCGCCGGGATCGGCGATGCGCGACAGGTGGCCGTAGACGTTGTAGTACAGGTTGGTCTCGGTGCCGTCCCAGTACTGCACCCGGCACAGCATCCCGTTGCGGGGCTCCACGAACGGCGAAGGGGGCGTGGGGCAGACGTTGGTGCCGTTGGGCTCGGAGTAGGTGAGGCTGATGCGCCGGCCCGACAGCGGGTCCTCGATGGCGGCCAGGCGCCCGGAGTCGCCGCTGAAGACGTAGCGGGGCGCCGCCGGTGACTTGGCGTCGCTCGCCGAGACGGCGCGCTTGAGCCGGCCCGTGGCGTTGAAGGTGTAGCTGAGCCCGTCGGCGCCATGCACCACGTAGACGCCCTCGCCGTCCTCGAAGGCGGTCGTGAGCACCGCGTCCTCACCGGCCTCGGGCACCCAGGCCAGCCCGTCGGGCGACTTGCGGTACTCATGGGTGGCCCCCGAGGGCTCCACCAGCACCACGCTCGAGCTGGTGACGTTGGCCTCGGTGTAGGCCAGGTCCGCCCCGCCGGCCGACAGCGTCCACCCCCAGGGCAGGACCCGCGGCGTGGTCGACAGCCAGTCGCTCGGCACCGGGAAGGGGCCCACCGGCCCGCCCACCCACAGCCGGGCCTGGGCCCACCCGCCGCGCTCGTAGAGCTCGACGGTGAGCGAGTTGGTGCGGTTGGCGTAGAGGTCGATGCACTCGCTGGCCGAGGAGCCCCACGGCGGGTCGGGGGTGTACTGGTCGAACCACGAGTCGACCACCACGGTGTTGTTGATCCACACCCGGATGCCGTCGTCGCGCGCCGCCTGGAAGCAGTAGCGGTTGGTGCGGGGCGTGGTGATGAACCCGGTCCAGCGCACGCAGAAGTCATCGCGGTTGACGATGCCCGGCGCCGGCGAGGCGTCCCCCCAGTTGAAGTCCACAGCTCGGTCCTTGCGCACCAGCGTGGGCTGGGCGGGGAAGCCGGTGGCGCCGTTGCAGTCGTTGTAGTAGGCGGCATTCAGCCCGTTGGGAATGGGCGAGGCCGAGTTGTAGGTGTACGACAGTCCCACCGGGCCGCCGGCGGTGGTGAAGGTGGGCGAGGAGGTGGACACCACCACGTTGCCGTTGGCCAGGTTGACCTTGGTCGGCCCAACGGTGTCGAAGGGGCTGGGACCGGCGTCGCCCAGGCGCAGGTTGACCTTCAAGGCGTTGGGGGGCCAGCTCGAGTACACCGGGGTGGCACCGCCCCAGCCGTCCCACGTGAACACCTTCCAGTAGTAGGTGACGCCGTCCTGGAGGCTCTCGGGCGGCACGGTGAAGCTCGGCGTGGTGATCCACCCCGAGTTGATGGTCTGGCCGAACTCGGCGTCGGTGCTGGTGGCCACCCGGAACCAGTAGCGCACGGCGTCGCCCTCGGCGTCGCCCATCGGCGGCGACGAGAGCGTCGGCGTGGTGGTCATGACGCTGGCGCCGGGGGCGGGGGACAGCTGCGAGGGGCTCGGCCAGTTGGCCGGCGTGTTGTCGAAGGTGACCCGCAGGTACGAGTCGGTGCCCTGGGCGTAGCTCTCGTGGGCGGCCATGCGGAAGTAGTAGCCGAGGCCCTGGGTGTCCATGACGATGCCGTTGTTGGCCGACGGGTTGTCCACCCAGTTCTGGAACCACCCCGTCAGGTCACGGCTGACCCACTGGTCGGGCCCGGTGGTGGTCCCGAGGACCGCGCCGTTGAAGTGGTCGGGCTTGTTGCGCCACGTGACCGTCGAGTCGCCCCACGCGCCGGCCGCCTCCCAGATGGTGTAGACGTTGTCGGTGTAGGTGTTGGCCGTGTAGAAGAACCCGTTCCAGATGCCCTGGGTGATGCGGTGGCCCCGCAGGGCGGACAGGTCGTAGCGCAAGTAGCTGTAGAACTCCCAGTCGCCGTCGTTGTAGCGGGTCTTGCCGATCTTGTCGACGTAGGCGTTGTTGTCGATCTGGGCGTTGCCGTTGTAGTTGCAGTCCAGGCACCCGCTGCCCACGAAGGCGTCCCAGTGGCCCGACTCCCGCCCGGCGTAGAAGACCAAGCTGGGGTCGATGCGCACCGGGTAGACCCGGGCAGGGTCGGCCAGCCAGTCGGGATCGACGGAGACCTCGACGGCCGTGGGCGCGTCGGCGGGCCCGACGAGGCGGAAGCGCACCGGCGTCGAGGCCGGCGGCACGCCGGCGACGACGTCGCCGCTGGAGTCCTCGGCCACGCCCTCGGGGATCTCGAGCGCCTTGTCGCCGCCGGCATCGAAGAAGGCGATGCTGCCGTCGGCCTGAGCCTTCGCCGTGAGGCCGGTAAGCGTCATCGGGAAGCGGAAGGCGGCCGACGCGCCCTCGCCGAGGGGGCGGGCGAGCACGATGTCCTCCTTGACGCCGGTGGGCGTGACCTGGGCGTCGAGGTCAACGCCGGCGCCGAGCACGCCGCCGTAGCGGATCTTGGCCCCGTCGACCTTGCCGGCGCGCCCGGCCGCCGCCCCGGCCAGGCGGAACCCGAGCTTCCACTCGTCGGCGGACACCTGGAGCAGGTCGTGGTCGCCGGTGGCGGTGGGGAACGACACGCGCACCGGGCCGGAGGCGTTGGCCAGGCGGTCCCCGGGAGCGGCCACGAGGCGGGGGTCCATGGCCCGCCAGGTGCCGAAGCGGTCGCGCCAGTTGACCGGGGAGGTGTGGATGAGGGCGGTGGAGGTCCCGTCCCCGTTGTCGTAGGTGGTGGACGTCGGGGTGCGCGAGATGACCCGGGCGCCGTCCTTCTTCACGAAGTTGGCGGGGAGGGGCCCGTCGGGGAGGCTTTCGACCTGCCCGTTGGCGTTCGGCGACTGGGTGAAGTCCCCGGTGGGCTCCGACACCTGGCGCTCGGCGGGCTTCTCGCTCGGCAGCGGGGGCAGGTCGCGGGCGGCCGCAGGTCGGTTCTCCTCGGCCGCCTCGGCTGCCCGCGCCACCTCGGGAACGCTGGCCACCATGGTGACCGCGGCCACTACCGCGAGGATGCGGGTGAGGACACGTGAGCCGAGTGGGCCAGCCATCGAGATGAGCTCCAATCCGCGGTGAGGCCGACCGGAGTCCTCGACAGTGGGCTATCCCCCCCGGATCGGCGGTCTGCCGTGCAACTTGCACGACTCCGCTTCCAAAACCTCGGCCTTTTCGGAGCGAGGTTTAGGAGATTTCCAGCGAAATGTCGGATAGCGTGGCCAACCGATCCATAGCAGCGGGCGGTGGTGTCAAACATCGAGGAGGATGCGCGCTGCGTTGCCACTCGTGGGCGAGCGACGAGCCCGGCACGGCCGGCGCCCGGCTCGCGCCGGCGGCACCCGCTCGCTGGCCGTTCCCCTCGCCGTAGCCACGGCCGTCTTCCTGGGCGGGTGCTCGGACGAGGCGGCCCTCCCGCCTGCGCCCGCAGAGGTACGTGTGACGATGGACGACTACGAGTTCACCCACGACGTCACGATCCCCGGGGGGCGGGCTGTGTTCCGCTTCCGCAACACGGGGAGCGTTGACCAAGAGGTGGTGCTCGTGGCCCTGCCCACCGATCTGGCGCCGCTGAGGCAACAGCTCGCGTCAGACGAGCGCCTCGCGGTCGAGACGATCGCCGTCCTCCCCGCCCGCCCCCCAGGGAGGCGCGGGATGTTCGCCGTCGACCTCGCAGCGGGGCGCTACGAGCTCGTGTGCTTCGTCATGGACGCCGACGGGCGTCAATAGTAGGGAGGGGGTGTGACACTGAACGCCCCGCCGAAGGAGCCGGAGGGAGCCCACGCGCCAGACCCGCATGTGATCGCACTCGGCCGCGGGAGTGCGCTGTCGACGGGGTCAAAAGAGGCGCAACTGCTCGGTCCGTGCCGCAACGTCGAGCAGCCGCTCCCACCGCGGTGTGCCCCGGGGCCCCGCCGTGCGCACCTCCACTCGCTCTAGTCGGATCGCCCGGGTCGCTCCCTTGGCGTCACGCAGCCCCAGGCTGCCGTCCTTCTCGATGCGCGTCGCCACTCCGTCATGCCAGCGAAGCCCGGCGCCGCGCCGGAAGCGGACGCGCTGTCCGGCCCTGATCCCGAGCGCCTCGAGCGTGGGCTCGGGGTTCACCGCTCAGCTCCGCACTGAAGTGTGGGTACCAACGTCAAGCGGGCTGACGATGCCGAGCGGATGCGTTGTGGTCGTATTTTGCCCGCCGGCTCACGAGACCTGGGCCTTGCCCAGCCGCTTCTGGGCCGCCTTGCGCATGGGCTCGACCCAGTGGACGCCCCGGGCCGCCCCCTCGGTGGCCACCGAGCCCCACAGCCCCGCCTGCTTGCCGCCTCATAGGTCGAGGGCGGTGGCGGCGTTGCCCGCCCACGCGCTCTCGATGCGGATGTACTGGTTGAGCGAGGCAAGGGACCGGTGTCGGGTCTGGTGGGCGATGGCCCGGTCTGAGGCGCCCCGCTGGGAGGCGTAGGTGGCGAAGCCGGCCCGCAGCGAGTGAGCCGAGTAGGCCATCCCCTGCTCCTGGCCCAGGGCCCGGACGCACGCCCGTTGGACGGCGTCGTTGATGGCCGCCTCGCTCATCCCGCCGAGCACCACCCTCGTGCCGTCCGCCACCGTGCGTGTGCGGAGCGGAAGGACGCTCTTGCCCGTCCGGTGAACGCGCCGGAAGACGGAGCCTTCGACGATGTGGGCCTCCTCGAGCCAGGTCCGGAGGGCCGTGACCGGGCAGCGCTCGGGGCGGCTGGAGTGCGGGAGGACCACCAGCTGACCCTCGCCGTACGGGTCGGTCTTCGAGGTGGGGATGGCCACCACGAGGCCTCGGGGATGCTCGCCGATGTGCTCGGCCTGCATGGCGGCAAGCTCGCTACGGCGTAGGGCGGCGACGAAGCCGACCAGCAGCAGCGCCCGGTCTCGCACGCCTGACACGTCGTCCGGCAGCGCGTCGAGCACATCCCACAGGACCGGCGGCATGAGCGCCGGCGCCTGCTCGACGGGCTGGGCCTTCTCCCTCCGGATGCCCTCCCATACGGCGAGCACCCGGGGAGCGTCGACCGGGTTGGGGTGCCCGCCGAAGCGGTGGGCGTAGGCGATCGACGAGAGCCGTCGGCTCATCGTCGGCACCTTCGCACCGTGGCGTGCAAGGTAGGTGAGGTAGCTGCTCACGGTCTCCGCCGCCGCCGGCAGCGGGCTGCGCTCCTCCGCCTGGCACCAGCGGACGAAGTCCTCGAGGTCCGCCCGGTAGGCCCGGCGCGTGTTGGCCGAGCGGGCCCGCTCGGCGAAGAAGAGCTCCTCGTCGCTGAGCGGCGGCTCCTCGCCATCGGGCGCCCGTTCCGCCTTGAGAGCCCGGCTGAAGCCGCCCGGCAAGGCCTGAGGTCGGTCTCCTGGGGCCGCCGGCAGGTCCGAGGAGGTCATCGCGTCTCCTCCGCCCACGAGGGCTGGAAGCGCCGGAGAGAGGCCCCGTCCATCCCGCCCACGTACCGCCCGTCCTCCTGGTCCCAGGCGGCGAGGTGGTACGGGTCGCCCCACTCGGCTCCGATCATCGACGCCATGTAGCGGAAGAGCTCCTGGACAGCGAGGCCGTGCGGCCTCGGGCCGGCGCAGAAGTCGCACCGGGCGTCGCCGAGCCGTGCCACCCGCGACACGTAGAGGCGCAGCCCCTCGTCGGCGATGCAGCTCGGACAGACCAGCCGGCCGGGCTCGCCGAGGGAGAACCCGGCTTCTTCCTGCTCGAGCTGCACCTGCTTCCAGTAGCCCACTCCCCCGCCAGGCTACCTCTCAGACTCGCGATTCTTTCGCGCTTATCGCGAGTCGGGGAGGCTTTGGTGAGAGGCCCGCCAGCTGCATGGTGGCCCGGTGGCGAGGGCGAACAGGAGTTCGCTAGGTTCAGACCCGATGGACCGCCGCCACGAGCTCGAGGTGATGCGGCGCAGTCTCGCGATGCTCACACCTGGCGTCCCGGCGTTGACGCGGGAAGACGCGCTCCGGTTGGTCGAGGAGCTCGCTCAAGTCCAGACCCAACTCGACCGGCTCCGGGAAGGGTCTGCGCCGGCTCCTCGAAGACGGTTGAGGGCCTGTTCGCCACGTGGTGCCGGCGCACAGGTCCGTCCAGGTCCTCCTCGCCGGCGTCACCCGACCTCGGGGTCGTCCAGTGCAGCGCGGAGCTTGGCTCCGTCCCGGCTGAGGCCCTCGTCGTCGTAGGAAGGCTCCATCGGTACTCCAGGTCGATCGACAACGATGCCCAAGCCACGAGACCACTGGCGGTGCAGGGTTCCGAACGGCACCTG
>PJQG01000089.1 GCA_002861595.1 Actinomycetota bacterium | reverse complement strand
GGCCCTGGCGGCGCGCTGTCCGACCGCACCCGTGGCGCCTTGGGCCTCGTGGCGGCTGACGAGGGTCACGGTGAGCGTGTGGGCGCCGACGACGGCGGCAGGGAAGGCGGCGGAGGCGCCGGCACGGGCGGCGCCGAGGAGGACGTCGAGCGAGCGGCACGCAGCCATGGCGACGGGCCCGCCCGGTGTGTCCTTCAACTCGAGGTCGTAGGCCCAGATGGTGGTGGCGAGGGGAACGGCGACGGCGAGGCCACGGCGGCCGCCCCAGACCCCGGCGGTGACGACGCCGGCGGCGAGGAGCCCCTGGCCCAGGCGGAGAGCGAACTCCGGGCTGACGCGTCCCGACGGAACGGGACGGTGCGGGCGCTCGACGGCGTCGACGTCGCGGTCGGCGTAGTCGTTCAGCGCCATGCCGCCGAGGTAGAGCAGGCACGACGACGCCGCCAGCCCCATGGTCCTGGCCGGGTGCTGAGGGACGGCGGCGCAGGCCGCGCCGAGCAACGAATCGCCGGGAACGCTCAGCACGGCGGGGAGTCGCACGAGGTCCATGACGGCGCGGGCATCGGGCATCGACGTCACGTCACCGTGGACCGCACAGGCCCGCCGCCCAGTCGCACAGCCGCTGGAACTGCGTCTCGAGCCGATGCTCGTCGACCCCCCACGGGTCCTTGAAGAAGAAGGCGAGCGCATCGAGCCCGCCGCGGTGACCACCGGCATGGGCGCCCGAGACCAGCCGGGCCAAGTCGAGCACGAGCGGAGCGGCCAGCGCGGAGTCGCACCCCTCCCAGGTGAACTGCATCCGCATCCGGGTGCCGAGGAACCCTTCGAACGAGATGTGGTCCCACGCCGTCTTCCACTCACCGAGATCTGCGACGTAGTCGATGTGCAATGGGGCGTCGGGCTCGTAGCCGAGGATGGAGCCGAGGACGTGGTGCTTGGACTCGAGCTTGCTCTCCCGGCGGTCGGGTTCGGCCAGGGCGGCGCCGTCGCCGCCACCCAGGAGGTTCGTGCCGGCCCATGACCGCACGTGCAGGTTGCGCGTCGCGAACATCGGCGCCAGGGCGCTCTTGACCAGCGTCTCTCCGGTCTTGCCGTCTCGGCCGGCGTGGGGGACGCCGCGCTGATCGGCCAGCTGCTCGAGCGCGGGTAGACGGGCACCGGTGGAGGGCGTGAAGTCGACGAAGCTGCAGCCGGCCTGGAAGGCGGCGTAGGCGTACAACGAGCTGAGGGGAAGGACGTCACGACCGTCTCGCAGGGCGGCGTCGAGGACGTCGATGGAGGCCTGGGCCGGGTCGGCCACGACCGCGGGCTCCGTGGTCGACACGTTGATGACGACCACCCGTTCGAGCTGATGCTCGTCTCGGAAGCGGGCCAGGTCGGCGCGGACACGGCGCACGGCGTCGAGGGGGTTCGCTCGATCCTCCGGATGGATCCCTCGCCGAAGGCGCGAGTCGGCCTCGGCGAGGGCGGGCTCGATCGCCGCGAGGAGCACCTGGGGCACCACGCCGGCGCCGGCGAGGGCCTCCGCCCGCTTGACCAGAGAGGTCTCGGCGACATCGTGGCCACCGATGACCAGGTCGGCGATGGCGGGGAGCCCGAGACCGGCGAAGGGCGCCAGCTCCGTCACCAGACCGGTCGGAGCCACGAGGTCGCCGGCAAGCGCCGCCGCTCCGACCGTCGCTGTGGTCGCCAACGAACCCCGTGCGCCGACGAACCACACACCGACCGTCACAGTTCCTGCTTTCGTCTCGCTGCCCGTGGATGACCGTGCCGGGTGCGTCCCGGTTCGCGAAGCAAAGTACCGCGGAAAGTGAGTACGGCGCCACTCTTCGTCGTATCCGTCCAGATGTGCGACACTCCACCTCCCGTTCCATGCACGCGGGTGCCGCAGAGGCTGGCGAGCGTTCCCGGCCGAAGTTCTGCTCCCAGGCTACCGGCGGGCGTGACCGTTCCCGGCGGCACTCGGTGGCGGGACGGGCGGTGGCTACCCCGCTGACGCAGGAGCTGCCAGCCGTCCACTTCCGGCGTCCCCCACGAGGCCTCCCAGGCTCCGCTGAGGTTGCTCCGGTCATGTCCCAAGCGCTCGAGTCCGTTCATCAGGTCATAGCCGTGGCTGGCCCGCTCATCGAGAAGGACGAGCACGCACGCCCGCAGCACACCCGAGAGAGCCCGCATTACGGGTGGTGACCGAAGACAGTTGAGGCGAGGGTGCGATGATTTGGGGAGTGACCGGAACCGCGATGCTTGCCGCTTGTGCCGCACCTCCTGCGGGTGAAGCGGCGAAGCCGTGCAAAGACGTGCACGAAATCAGTACGACCGGGTTCGAAGTGCCAACCGGGACGGTCCTTCTGGCGCTTGCCCTCGTGGTGTTCTTTGTTTCCTTCTGGCTGCTCGTCATGCGCAGGCCGAGACACGAGTAGCGCGCCCGGCGCCGCCGGCACTGCTCGTGGCCCGGCCGGGTGAGCAGGGCGTCGCCGGCGGTCTCGACGAGCCCGGTGAGCGCGAGCCTCAGGATCTCGCCAAGAGCTCAAGCGCTTTTTTCGCAGCGTCGACGCCAATCGGCGCCTTCGTGAAGCTGCGGGTCGCGGGGTAGGACTACCGCCTGTGCCTCAGATGACGCCACGAGTGCGGATGTTCCGGCTGCGGGAAGGGTTCAGGATGAGCCTGTGGTTCGTGCCCGCCGTCGGCGTTGTCACCGCCGCCGCGCTGGCCGCGGCCCTCGTTGCCCTCGACCGCTGGATCCCTGAGGGACGGGCGCCCTCGCTCCTGTTCGGGGGCGGAGCCGAGAGCGCCCGAAACCTGCTCTCGGTCATCGCCGGGTCCATGGTGACCTCGATCAGCCTGATCTTCTCGGTGACGATGGTGGTGCTGCAGCTGGCCAGCGCGCAGTACTCGCCACGGGTGCTGCGGTCGTTCATCCGTGATCGCCTCGTGCAGGCGGTGCTGGCCATCTACATCGCCACCTTCGTCTACTGCCTGCTCGTGCTCCCGACGGTCCGCTCCGCGCAGGGCGAGCAGGAGGAGTTCGTGCCCGCCCTGGCGGTGACCGCGGCGCTCGCCCTCGCCCTCGCCAGCCTGGCCTTGTTCGTGCGCTACGTGCACCACATCGCCCACGCCATCAGGGCGGTCACGATCATCAACACGGTCGCCTGCGAGACGCGAGAAGCGCTCGAGCAAATGTACCCGGAGAAGATCGGCGACGAGGCGGACCGCGACGTCGAGCCGCCGCGAGGGCCGCCTACCGCAGTCATCGCCTGGCAGGGTTCTCCCGGCGTGCTGGTAGCGGTCGACGAGGGCGCGCTGTTGGAGGCGGCGGCCACGGCCGGAGCGGTGGTCGAGATCCGTCGAATGGTCGGAGAGTTCCTTCCCGGCGGTGCTCCGATGTTCGATGTGTACGGGCAGGTCGCGGACCCGACCGTGCTGACGGAGTGCGTCACCGTCGGCGACGAGAGAACGCTGCATCAGGACGCGGCGTACGGCTTCCGACAGATCGTCGACATCGCCGAGCGGGCGCTGTCGCCGGGGGTCAACGACCCCACCACGGCGGTCCAGGCCATCGATCAGCTGCACGATCTGCTCCGGCGGCTCGCCAAGCGGCACTTCCCGTCGCGCCTTCGAGTGGACCAGTCGGGGCAGCTGCGGATCGTGGCGCCGAGGTTGGAGTGGGACGACTACGTGGGCCTGGCCTTCGACGAGATCCGCCACTACAGCGGTAGGTCGATCCAGGTCGCCCGGCGTCTGACGGGGGCGGTGGACGACCTGCTCACCGTGGCCCCGCCCGCGCGGCGATCGGCTCTGGAGGAGCAGCGTGAGCTGCTGGCGAGGGCGAGCGACCGAGAGTTCCTGGACTTCGCCGACAAGCAGGGCGCCAACGAGGGGACGTTGATCTCCTGACCCGAACCTCTGAACGGCCCACCGAAGCCGTTCCTACTGTGGCGGCCTGCCCGCCCCGAACACGTCCTTGACCTTCTCGACCATCTGGTGCGCCATCCCGCTGGCCACGATCGCCTCGTCGGGGTCGGCGGTGTACTCGGGCGGCTCGAACAGCAGCCGCTCCGCGTACGGCGCGGGGGCGACGTACTGGGTGAGGTAGTCGGTGTGGGGAGTCGGGAAGTTGTGGACCACCTCGTCAGCCGTGAGCTCCATCCGGCTCCAAGGACCGACTCGGTACCACAGCAGCTTCGTCGGCGTCGCTTCGTTCGGCGCCCCGTAGTTGTCGAGGATCTTCTCCGCCGTCTCGCTCACCTCCTCGGCCGTCGTCAGCCCTGGGCGCTGGCGTCCATGCCCCGTTTCTGGTCCGCGACCCACGGGTACGAGGGGGGCGTCGACGGATCAGGGAGGTCCCATGGCCGGCGGTGACGACGGTGTCCAAGCGGGATCCGTCCCGCGGTCGACGCCGGACGACGATGTCGAGCTCACCTTCGTCGGCACCGCGACCGTCCTGCTTCGTCACGGCGGGTTCACGCTCCTGACCGATCCGAACTTCCTGCACGCCGGCGAGCGCGCCTACCTGGGGTTGGGGCTGAGCTCGAAGCGGCTCACCAATGCGGGCATGGAGATCGACGAGCTGCCGCCGCTGGACTTCGTCGTGCTGTCGCACCATCACGGCGACCACTTCGACCGGGTGGCCGTAGAGCGCCTCGACAAGGACCTGCCCATCGTCACCGAACCACACGGCGCGAGGAAGCTCCGCCAGCAGGGTTTCCGCAACCCGGTGGCGCTCGAGACATGGCAGTCGCACCGCATCGTGCGGGGAGGCAACGAGGTCACGATCACGGCCATGCCGGGTAAGCACGCGCCGCAGCCGTTGGGTGCACTCTTGCCTCCCGTGATGGGATCGCTCCTCGAGTTCCGCCGCCAGGGTGAGCTCTCGCTGCGCCTCTACGTGAGCGGCGACACGCTCCTGCACGACCGCCTCGCAGAGATCCCGCGCCGCCATCCGGACATCGACGTGTGCCTTCTGCACCTCGGCGGCACACGGGTCGCCGGCATCCTTCTCACCATGGACGCCGTGCAAGGCGTTCGCGCCCTGCAGATCCTGCAGCCGGCCGTCGCCGTGCCGATCCACTTCAACGACTACCCCGTGTTCAAGTCGTCGCTCGACGACTTCCGACACGCGGCCGAGCAGGCGCAACTGGACGCCGAGATCCGCTACGTCTCGCACGGCGAGACGATCACAGTCACGCCGCGGCGGGCAGCGAGGCGCTGACCACTGAGCGAGAGGAGCCAGCCGGGGGGAGACGCTCTTGTTCCGCCTTACCGTCGCTGGGCAGAACCGCGCAGGGGAGGTGCTCACGGCGGGGCTGGGACAGCGAGCGGTCCTAGGCTCGCGCCATGAGCCTGCTCCGGGTCCCGGCCGAGTTGGCGCCGGTGCTGGCCGCGGGCGGCATCATGGGCCAGTTGACCGCGGCCAAGGACTGGGCGTCCACCCCGTTCGGCCCTGCCGCTCAATGGCCGCAGAGCCTGCGCACGGCGCTCAGCGTCTGTCTCGAGTCCCGGTTCCCGATGATCCTTTGGTGGGGGCCCGAGTTGTGCGTGCTCTACAACGACGCCTACATCCCCATCTTCGGCGACAAGCACCCTGACGTCCTCGGTCGTCCGGGCATCGAGGTGTGGGGCGAGGTGTGGGACGTCATCGGGCCCCGCCTCACCAAGGTGCTCGAGCGGGGCGAGGCCAGCTGGTCAGACGACGAGCCGCTGTTCCCGAACCGCTTCGGCTTCGAGGAGGAGGCCTTCTTCACCTACTCCTACAGCCCCATCCGGGTGGAGTCGGGCAAGGTGGGCGGCGTGTTCACGGCGGTGGCCGAGACCACCCCCAAGGTGCTGTCCGCTCGCCGCCTGGCCGTGCTGCGGGAGATGGGCGGCCTGTCGGGCAGCGGCGCCGGTTCTGCCGAGGAGGTCTGCGCTGCCGCCGCAGCCGTCCTGGTGCGGGAGGAGGAGGACGTCCCCTTCGCCGCCGTCTATCTCCTGGACGGACAGGGTCGGGCCCGGCTGGCCGGGCGCGCCGGCCGGGAACCTGAGCACCTGCCGTTGGAGGTGAGCGCCGGCGAGGATTCCGGGCGTTGGCCTCTCGCCACAGCGGCGAGCAACGGCCTGCTCCAGGGTGCCGACGCGAACGGCTTCCCCTGCCCGATCGAGGAGGTGGGGTCAGGGCACCCGGGCGCGGTCCTGATGGCCGTGGGAGCGGGCGCCGGCCCGGCGACTGCGGTGCTCGTGGCCGGGGTGAGCCCCCGGCGGCGGTTTGACGAAGCCCACCGGGACTTCCTCGGCCTGGCCGTCGGCCATCTGGCCAACGCCATCGCCGACGTGAGGGCCTATGAGGCGGAGCGACGCCGGGCGACGGCGCTCGAGGAGCTGGACCAGGCCAAGACCGCCTTCTTCCAGAACGTGAGCCACGAGTTCCGCACGCCGCTCACCCTCATGCTCGGCCCCCTCGAAGACCTCGCCCAGCGGGGGGAGGCGCTGCCCGGTGACGCACTGGCCCAGGTGACGCTGGCCCGCAGCAACGCCGAGCGTCTCCTGAAGCTGGTCAACTCGCTGCTCGACTTTTCCCGTCTCTCCTCGGGGGGCCTGCCCGCGACCTACCGGCCGGTTGACCTGGCCCAGACCACCGCCGACCTGGCCGCGACCTTCCGGTCCGCCATCGAGCAGGCCGGGCTGAGCTTCGTCGTCGACTGCCCACCGTTGCCGGGTCTTGTGTACGTCGACCGGGGCATGTGGGAGACGATCGTCCTCAACCTGCTCTCGAACGCACTCAAGTTCACGTTCGCGGGAAGCATCAGCGTGCGGCTATCGGCCAAATCCGATGGCGTCGAGCTGACCGTCTCCGACACCGGCGAGGGCGTCGCCGCAGAGGACATCCCGCAGCTGTTCACCCGCTTTCATCGTGTCCGGGGGGCGAAGGCCCGGACGTTCGAGGGAAGCGGCATCGGCCTCGCCATGGTGGCCGAGCTGGCCGGGCTGCACGGCGGCACCGTGGGGGTGCACAGCGAGCGGCACCACGGTTCGACGTTCACCGTCTCCATCCCCTTCGGCTCGGCGCACCTCGCTCCTGCCAAGGTCGCCGAGGAGCCCGCGGAGGTCGGCGCGGGCGGCGGCGCCGAGCCCTTCGTGAAGGAGGCGCTGTGGTGGCTGGGGGGCGACGAGGCGAGCCCCGCGCCGGTCGCTGATGGCGGCTCGGCGCCGCGCGTGGCCGAGCAACGCACGTCGGAGCCAACCAGCTCGAATCGTCCTCGCATCCTCGTCGCCGATGACAACGCCGACATGCGGGCCTACCTGGTTCGGATGCTCGACCCGGCCTACGAGGTGGAGGCGGTGCCCAACGGTGAGGAAGCGCTCAGGGCGGCGCAGGAGCGCCCGCCCGATCTGGTGCTGACCGACGTGATGATGCCCGGGCTCGACGGGCTGGGCCTGGTGCGGGCCCTGCGGGCCGGCCCGAACGCCCTGTTGCCCATCGTGATGCTCTCGGCCCGGGCTGGCGAGGAGTCCGCCGCGGAGGGCCTGGCCGAGGGCGCCGACGACTACCTGGTCAAGCCGTTCTCCGCCGGTCAGCTGCTGGCCAAGGTGCGGTCGAGCCTCGAACTGGCCGAGGCACGGGTGGCCGAGGTGCGGCGTCGAGAGGAGGAGAGCGACCGCTTCTTCAACCTCTCCCTCGACCTCATGGCGATCGCCGGCTTCGACGGGTACCTCAAGCGGGTCAACCCGGCCTACGAGCGGGTGCTCGGGTGGAGCGAACAGGAGCTGCTCACCCGACCCTACGTTGAGCTGGTCCACCCCGAGGACCGCGGTGCCGTCGCCGCCGAGCTCGAGGCTTTGGCCTCGGGGCGCGGCACCGTCACCTTCGAGCTCCGCCTGCTCACCAAGGACGGGGGGTACCGGTGGTTCCGGGCCAGCGCCAACCCCGCGCCCGACGATGGCCTCATCTACGCCGTCGGCCTGGACATCACCGAGCGGAAGCGAGCCGAGAGCCTGCTGGCCGCTGATGCCACCGTCTTGGAGCACATAGCCCGGGGGGAGCCCCTCGCCGTAGTGCTCGACATGCTGGCGCGGATGGTCGAGAGCCAGGCCCCCGGCATGCTCGCCTCGGTGCTGCTCGTCGACGATGCCGGCACGCGCCTGCGCCATGGCGCCGCCCCCAGCCTCCCCGAGGCCTACAACCGGGCGATCGACGGGATCGAGATCGGGCCGGCCGCCGGCTCCTGCGGCACGGCCGCCCACCGAGGGTCGGCGGTGGTCGTGGCCGAGATCGCCAACAATCCACTGTGGGCCGACTTCCGGGACCTGGCTGCCACCCATGGGCTCGCCGCCTGCTGGTCCACCCCCATCCGTGCGGCGAACGGGGAGGTGCTCGGCACCTTCGCCCTCTACTACCGCCGGCCGCGTGCTCCCGAGGACGCCGAGATCGGCCTCATCGAGGCCGCCACCCACCTGGCTCGCACAGCCATCGAGCACGCCCGGGACGAGCGCTTCCTCCGAGCGCGGGAGGCGCAGCTGGCCGAGTCGCAACGCATGGCCCACCTGGGCAGCTGGGAGCTCGACGTGGCGAGCATGGCCATGAACTGGTCGGACGAGCTGTTCGCCATTCTCGGCTTCCAACCCGGTGCGGTCGCCCCCAGCGCCGAGGCGCTGTTGGAGCGGATTCCGCCCCCGGACAGGGAGGCGGTCGAGATCGCCCTCGCCACCGCCCTCGCGGACACGCTTCCGTTCAGCCTCGAGCACCGCATCGTTCGTCCCGACGGCGAGGAGCGGCTCCTGCACGCCATGGTTCGCATCGAGGCCGACGCCGAGGGCAACGCGGTACGAGCCTTCGGCACCAATCAGGACGTCACCGAGCGCAAGCTGATGCAAGAAGCACTGCACCAGCAGCGAGCCCTGTACCGCCACGAGCGGGAGATCGCCCAGAGCCTCCAGCGCAGCCTCCTGCCCGACACCGAGGTCGACCTTCCCGGCCTGGCCGTCGCCACCCGGTACCTTCCCGGCAGCGAGGGCATGGAGGTGGGGGGAGACTGGTACGACGTCTTCCCGCTGCCCACCGGCGCCATCGCCTTCGCCGTCGGCGACATCGTGGGACGCGGGCTCTCGGCGGCGGCGACCATGGGACAGTTGCGCGCTGCGCTGCGGGCGTACGCCCTCGAGCACCCCTCGCCCTCCAGCGTGATCGGCCACCTCAGCCATCTGGTCGAGAACCTGGGGCAGGGCGAGATGGCGACGCTCGCCTACGGGGTCTATGAGCCGGCCACCCGCTCGGCCACGCTGGCGTGCGCCGGCCATCCTCCTCCGCTGCTGGTCGGCCGCCATGGCGAGGTCGGGTACGTGGAGGAGGGTCGGTGGCCGCCCCTGGGGGTGTCGACGGCCACGGGATCTGAGACCGAGGTCTCGCTCGAAGGCTCGGCCCTGGTGTTGTACACCGACGGCCTGATCGAGCGCCGGACCGCCTCTTTGGACGACGGGTTGGCCGCCCTTGCCCGGGCTGCCTCCGCCGGGAGCACCGAGCCCGAGGAGCTGTGTGACAGGGTGCTGACGGCGCTGCTCGACCCGGACGGAGTGGATGACGACGTGGCCCTGCTCGTGCTGGCGCCGACCCCACTGGGCGCCGACGGCTTCAGGATGGCCATGGCGGCGGAGCCGAGCGTCCTCAAGTCGCTACGACAGGTCCTGGCCGGCTGGCTCGACGAGCTCGGGGCCAGCCCTGAGGAGCGCTCGGACATCGTCCTTGCCTGCAACGAAGCGGCCAGCAACGTCATCGAGCATGCCTACGGGCCCGAGGAGGGACAGCTCGAGGTCGCGGTGCAAGCGGAGGGCGACACGCTCGCCATCTCGATCCGCGACTTCGGCACCTGGCGGGCACCCGGGCGTGGCGGCGGAGGCAGGGGGCTGTCGATCATGGAGGCTCTGATGGACTCGGTGGAGGTCGCCCCTCGCGACCGAGGAAACGAGCTCCGGCTCACCCGTCGCCTCGGGAAGCCGCCCCCGGCGCCCACGACACCACTGCTCGGATCTTCGGTCGTCCGGAACCTCCCGGCCAACCCGGTTGCGACCGCCGTGCCCGTGGTGAGGCTGGCGGAGGAGGTCGATCTCTCGAGCGCCGCGAGCGTGGAGACCGAGCTCACCGAGGCGCTGGACAACGACGCCCTGGGCCTGGTCGTCGACCTCTCGCAGACTCGCTATCTCGACAGCGCCGCGCTGCGGATCCTGTTCAACGCCGCCCTTCGTCTCCGCACCCGCCGCCAGCACCTGCGACTGGTCGTGCCCGACGCCTCCCCCGTCGCTCGGCTGCTGTCCCTCACCGACCCCGGGGGCCTCCTGCCCATCTCGGCGAGTAAGGAGCAGGCGACCGAGGAGATCCACAGGGCCTCTCGACCTTCGCGCTGACGGGTTCCTCGCACCGTCGCCGTCACCCTCGCCGCCGGGAAGGGGAGTGGACGCCGCCAGGTAACGTGCGGCCATGAAGCTCTGGCCCGGACAGCCCTACCCCCTCGGCGCCACCTACGACGGAACGGGCACGAACTTCTCGCTTTTCTCCGAGGCCGCCACACGGGTCGAGCTGTGCCTGTTCGACGACGACGGGGCCGAGAGTCGCTTCGACCTGCCCGAGGTCACCGCGCTGTGCTGGCACGGCTACGCCCCGAATGTGGGGCCCGGGCAGCGCTACGGCTACCGCGTCCACGGCCCCCATGACCTGGTGGCCGGGCACCGCTGCAATCCGGCCAAGCTTCTGCTCGACCCCTACGCCAAAGCCGTGGAGGGGCGGGTGGACTGGGACGAGGCCCTGTTCCCCTACCGGTTCTCCGACCCCGACACATCGGTGAACCATCTTGACAGTGCCGCCCACATGCCCAAGGCGGTCGTCACCAACCCTTGGTTCGACTGGGACAACGACCGCCACCCGCGCTCGCCCTACCACGAGGCGATCGTCTACGAGGTGCACGTCAAGGGCTTCACCGCCCGCCACCCGGGGATCCCCGAGGAGCTGCGGGGCACCTACGCCGGCATGGCCCACCCCGCGGCGGTGGAGTACCTCACGATGCTCGGTGTGACCGCGGTGGAGCTGCTGCCAGTGCACCAGTTCATCCACGACGCCCTCCTCGTGGAGCGCGGGCTTTCCAACTACTGGGGTTACAACTCCATCGCCTTCCTGGCGCCGCACAACGAGTACGCGGCCAACGGCCAGCGGGGCCAGCAGGTCCCGGAGTTCAAGCAGATGGTCAAGACCCTGCACGAGGCCGGCATCGAGGTCTACCTCGACGTCGTCTACAACCACACCGCGGAGGGGAACCACCTCGGCCCCATGCTGTCTATGAAGGGCATCGACAACGCCGGTTACTACCGGTTGGTGGACGACGAGCGGCGCTTCTATTACGACACCACCGGGACCGGCAACAGCCTCGACATGCGCCACCCCCATGTGCTGCAACTGATCATGGACAGTCTTCGGTACTGGGTCACCGAGATGCACGTGGACGGTTTCCGCTTCGACCTGGCCGCCACGCTGGCCCGCCAGTTCCACGAGGTGGACAGGTTGTCCGCCTTCTTCGACCTCATTCAGCAGGACCCGGTCGTGAGCCAGGTGAAGCTGATCGCCGAGCCGTGGGACCTGGGCGAGGGCGGCTACCAGATCGGCAACTTCCCGCCGCTGTGGTCCGAATGGAACGGCAAGTACCGCGACACGGTGCGCGACTTCTGGCGCGGCGAGGACCAGACGCTGGCCGAGTTCGCCTACCGCTTCACCGGGAGCTCCGATCTTTATGAATCCGGTGGCCGGCGCCCGTATGCCAGCGTCAACTTCGTCACCGCCCACGACGGGTTCACCCTGAACGACGTCGTCTCGTACAACGAGAAGCACAACGAGGCCAACGGGGAGGGCAACGCCGACGGCGAGGACCACAATCGCTCCTGGAACTGCGGGGTGGAGGGCCCGACTGACGACGAGGCCGTCCTCGAGCTCCGGGGCCGCCAGCGGCGGAACTTCCTGGCCACGCTCCTGTTCTCTCAGGGCGTCCCGATGCTGCTCGGTGGCGACGAGATGGGACGCACCCAGGGAGGCAACAACAACGCCTATTGCCAGGACAACGAGATCTCCTGGTTCGACTGGGAGGGCCAGGACGGCGCTCTCACCGCCTTTGCCGCTCGCTTGATCGCGCTCCGCAAGGCGCATCCGGTGTTCCGCCGGCGGCGCTTCTTCCAGGGGCGGCCGATCCACGGCGACGAGAGCATCGACATCGCCTGGTTCCGCCCGGACGGCTCCGAGATGAACGAATCGGACTGGCAGGAGGGCTTCGCCAAGTCGATCATCGTGTTCCTCAACGGCGATGCCATCGACACGCCCGACTCGCGGGGAGAGCCGATCGTCGGGGAGAGCTTCCTGGTGCTCTTCAACGGCCATCACGAGCCGCTGGCCTTCACGATACCGCCCCCGTCGTTCGGGGACCGGTGGATCAGCACCGTCGACACCGCCGACTCGCTCAGGGAAGGCGAGCAGGCCAAGGCGGGGGAGCAGATGACCCTCGACGCCCGCAGTGTCGTGCTCCTACGCCGTGCCGGCTGACCACTGTGCGCCCGGCGCCTGCTACCGGGTCCAGCTCCGCCCTGGCTTCGGTTTCGACGAGGTGACCGGGATCGTCGGGTACCTGAGCGACCTCGGCGTAACCCACCTCTACGCGTCGCCCTATCTGCAGGCGGCGCCGGGCAGCACCCATGGCTACGACGTTGTGGACCACCGCCAGGTCAACGTCGAGCTGGGCGGGAAGGAGGCGCATGCCCGAATGTGCACCGCCCTCGCCGCTGCCGGCCTCGGCCAGATCCTCGACATCGTTCCCAACCACATGGCCATCGGTGGCCGGGACAACGCCTGGTGGTGGGACGTGCTCGAGAACGGCCCGGCCAGCACCTATGCCTCGTACTTCGACGTCGACTGGGACCCCCCCGAGGCCAAGCTGCGCAACACCGTGCTCCTGCCCATCCTCGGGGACCACTACGGACGGGTGCTGGAGGCGGGTGACATCGGCCTGGTTCGTGAAGCCGGGAGCTTCATCGTGAAGTACCACGAACACGTGGCGCCCGTCACCCCGCGTTCGATCGACCGGCTCCTGGCCGCGGCAGCCGAACGGTGCGAGCGCCCCGAGCTGGAGTCGCTGGCCAGCGCCTTCGGTCGCCTCCCGGCCTCCACCGACACCGACCGGGAGAGCGTGCACGAGCGCCATCGCGACAAGGAGGTGCTCAAAGCCAGCTTGGCCCGGCTCTGCCAGGAGGACCCGGAGGCGGCCGCCGCCGTGGACGCCCAGGTGGAGGCGGTGAACGCCGACCCCGACGCGCTCGATGCCCTGCTCGAGCGTCAGAACTACCGCCTGGCGTACTGGCGGACGGCGGGGCGGGAGCTCGACTACCGCCGGTTCTTCGACATCAGCACCCTGGTGGGGCTGCGGGTGGAGGACGCCCAGGTGTTCGACGACACCCATGAGATGGTCCTGGGATGGCTGCGGGAGGGCGTGCTCGACGGTGTGCGGATCGACCATCCCGACGGGCTGCGGGACCCGGAGGGCTACCTTCGGCGGCTCCACGACGCTGTGGGCGGAGGCGCCTGGGTGGTCGTGGAGAAGATCCTGGAGCGCACGGAGGAGCTTCCCTCCACCTGGCCGGTGGCGGGAACGACCGGCTACGACTTCCTCAATCGTCTCGGCGGCCTGTTCGTCGACCCCGCCGGCCGGCAGCCGCTCTTGGAGCTGTACGCGGAGTTCACGGGGCAGCCGACCGACTTCTCGGTGGTGGCGATCGACAAGAAGCACCAGGCCCTGCGCGAATCGCTGGCTGCCGACCTCGGGCGCCTGACCGAGCTGTTCGTGAAGGTTTGCGAGCGCAACCGCCGCTATCGCGACTACACCAGGCACGAGCTCCACGAGGTGCTGCGGGAGGTGGTCGCCTGTTTCCCCGTGTACCGCACCTACGTCCGTCCCCAGGAGGCGGCGGTGTCGGAGGCCGACGTGGCCTACGTCCAACAGGCCGTCCACCGGGCCCGGGAGCGTCGCCCCGAGCTCGACGCCGACCTCTTCGGTTTCCTGGAGGACCTGACCCTCTTGCGTGTTCGTGGCGGCCAGCCGCCGGGCCTGCGGGTCTTCGACGCCGAGGCCGAGTCCGAGCTGGTCGCCCGCTTCCAGCAGCTCACCAGCCCGGTGGTGGCCAAGGGCGTGGAGGACACCGCGTTCTACACCTATCTGCCCCTCATCGCCCTGAACGAGGTCGGAGGCGACCCGGGCCGATTTGGTACCACCGTGGCCGAGTTCCACGCCGCCTGTGCCGCCAGCCACGCCGCGTGGCCCACCGCCATGACCACCACCGCCACTCACGACACCAAACGGGGCGAGGACGTGCGAGCCCGCCTGACCCTGTTGTCCGAGACCCCCGATGGCTGGGCCCAGGCGGTGCGGCGGTGGGCGGCTCACAACCAGCGGCATCGCACCGGCGAGGACCTGCCGGATCGCAATGCCGAGTACCTGCTCTACCAGACGTTGGTGGGGGCCTGGCCACTGGGCCTCGAGCGGGCGGTGGCCTACATGGAGAAGGCCTCGCGGGAGGCGAAGGTCCACACCTCCTGGACCAGCCCGGTCCCGGAGTACGACACCGCGCTGCGGGTCTTCGTCGAGGCCGTGCTGGGCGACGAGGAGTTCCTCGCCGACCTGGAGAGCTTCGTCAAGCCGCTGGTCACCCCCGGGCGGGTCAACTCGCTGGCCCAGACCCTCGTCAAGCTCACATCGCCCGGAGTGCCGGACACCTACCAGGGCACCGAGCTTTGGGACCTGAGCCTGGTCGATCCCGACAATCGCCGGCCGGTGGATTTCGGACGACGCCGGGCCCTGCTGGGAGAGATGGAGCAGATGACGGCGCAAGAGGTGATGGATGGCGCCGAGGAGGGGCTCCCCAAGATGCTGGTGACGGCGCGGGCCCTCCGCCTGCGCCGGCAACGCCCGGAGCTGTTCGGCGCCGCCGGCGCCTACGAACCTGTCGCGGCCGCTGGTGCCAGAGCGCACCATGTGGTCGCCTTCACCCGCGGCGGATCGGCTGCCACCGTCGTGCCTCGGCTCGTCGTCGGGCTCGGCCGGGAACCGGACTGGGGGGACACGAGCGTCGCACTCGCCGACCGACCGTGGCGCAATGTTCTCACCGGCGAGGACGTGGCCGGCGGCCAGGTCGAGATGGCGAAGCTGCTGGCGTCCTTTCCCGTCGCCCTCCTCGAGGCTCCGTGAGCAGCTTTCGGGTCTGGGCGCCGGCGGCGGCCAGCGTGGAGCTCGCCCTCGCAGGCGAACGACTGGCCATGGAGCCGGTGGGCGGCGGTTGGTACGAGGTTCACCCGGCCCTGGCCCGGGCCGGCTCCGACTACCGCTTCGTGGTGGACGGCGGCGATCAGCTGCCCGACCCTCGCTCGCCCTGGCAGCCCGCCGGCGTCCACGGGCCTTCTCGTACCGTTGACCACGCTGCGTTCCCCTGGAGCGACGGGGCCTGGCGTGGGATCCATCTGCCATCGGCGGTGGTCTACGAGCTGCACGTGGGCAGCTTCAGTCCCGAGGGCACCTTCGACGGGGCCATCGGCCGGCTGGACCACTTGGTGGACCTCGGCGTGGACGTCGTGGAACTGCTCCCCGTGGGCGAGTTCCCGGGCCGCTGGGGCTGGGGCTACGACGGGGTGGACCTCTACGCACCCCATCACGGGTACGGCGGGCCTGACGGGCTCAAGCGCCTGGTGGACGCCTGTCATGGTCGCGGGCTGGCCGTGGCTCTGGACGTCGTCTACAACCACCTGGGGCCGGCAGGCAACTACCTGGCCCGGTTCGGGCCCTACTTCACCGACCGCTACACCACGCCCTGGGGCCCCGCCGTCAACCTCGACGGGCCGGGCAGCGACGAGGTGCGGGCGTTCTTCGTCGACAACGCCGTCATGTGGCTGCGGGACTACCACATCGACGGGCTCCGTCTCGACGCCGTGCACGGTTTCGTGGACACCTCGGCGGTCCACCTCCTCGAAGAGCTGGGCGTGCGGGCCGAGCAACTGGCGGCGTCATTGGGGCGGTCGCTCTTCCTCATCGCCGAGAGCGACCTCAACGATCCCCGCGTCGTCGAACGTCGCGAGGTGGGGGGCTACGGCATGGACGCCCAGTGGAGCGACGACTTCCACCACGCCCTGCACACCGTCCTGACCGGGGAGCGTGACGGGTACTACAGCGACTTCGGCACGCTGGCCCAGCTGGCCACGGCGCTCGAGCGGGCCTTCGCGTACGCCGGCGAGCACTCGGCCCACCGAGGCCGCAGGCACGGGCGGCCCATCGGAGAGCTGCGGGCGTACCGCTTCCTCGGGTACCTCCAGAACCACGACCAGGTAGGGAACCGGGCGGCGGGAGAGCGCAGCGGTTCGCTCATGTCCATCGGCCGGCTGAAGGTGGGCGCCGCCCTGGTGCTGACCGCCCCCTTCATCCCGATGCTCTTCCAGGGAGAGGAGTGGGGAGCGACAACCCCGTTCCAGTACTTCACCGACCACGACGACGCCGGGCTCGGCCGCGCCGTCAGCGAGGGGCGCCGCCGCGAGTTCGCCTCCTTCGGCTGGGACCCGAAGGACGTGCCGGACCCCCAGGACCCGGCCACCTTCGAGCGGTCCAGGCTGGACTGGAGCGAGGTGGAGGCCGAGGTGCACCGGGAGGTGCTGGACTGGCACCGACGCCTCATCCGGCTCCGGCGGCAGGAACCGGCGCTGAGCCAGGGCTTCGAGGGCCTCCATGTCAGCTACGACGAGCAGGCTCTCTGGCTCCTGGTGGAGCGGGGGCCGGTCGCCGTGGCCTGCAATCTCGGGCCCACGGCCACGACGTTGCCGGTGGCCGGGGAGCTGATGATGGCGTCGGACGCCGCCGTGTCCCTTGACGGCGACGGCATCGTGCTTCCGCCCAATACGGTGGGCATCGTGCGCAGCCATGCTTGACGCCATCGTCATCGGCGGGGGGCCGGCCGGGCTCAGCGCCGCCACCTGGTTGTCCCGCTACCGCAGGGCGGTGCTTGTGCTGGACAGCGGCCAGACCCGCAATCGCTGGGTCGACGACGCCCACGGGTACCTCGGCACTGACCCACTGCACCCCGACGACTTCCTTGGGCGCGCCCGTCGCCAGCTCGACGGCTACCCGGAGACGAGGATCCGCTCGGCCGAGGTGGTGGCGGCTCGACGGCACGACGACGGCGCCTTTGCCGTCGAGGTCGAGGCCGAGACTCTCCTGGCCCGGCGTCTGGTGCTCGCCGTCGGAGTGGAGGACGTCTTCCCCGAGGTCGAGAACTTCTTCGAGCACTACGGGGCCAGCGTGTTCCACTGTCCCACCTGCGACGGCTACGAGGCCAAGGGCCGTGACGTGGTGGCCTTCGGATGGAGCGCCAACATCACCGGGTTTGCCCTCACGCTGCTCGGCTGGGCCAAGAGCGTCACCGTGGTCACCGACGGCCGGCGCTTCGAAGGCGACGACGAGGATCGCCGCCAGCTGAACGGACAGGGTGTCGCCATCCTGGAGGACGAAGCCGTGGAGCTTCTGGGCGAGCGGGGCCATCTCGTCGGGGTTCGCCTCGGGAGGGAGGGCGTGGTGGACTGCGAGCTGGCGTTCTTCTCCATCGCCCACCAGCACCGGACGGCGCTGGCCGAGCAGCTCGGGTGCGCGCTGACCGAGGAGGGGAGCATCCAGGTCGACCTGGAGGGCGCCACGACGGTGCCCGGCGTGTACGCCGCCGGCGACGTGACCCCCGGGCTCCAGCTCGTGCAGGTGGCGGCGGCGAAGGGGACCATCGCGGGCGTGGCCTGCGCGCAGTCGCTGCAGGGTAAGAAGAGGGCCATGACCGACACCGAGAACCAGCCCGAGGACGAAGCCTCCGCCGCCGAAGCAGAGCCAGCGGGGGAGCGCGTTGACGCCTTGGATGCCGACATCGAGAGGGTGCGCCAGCGCGTCGACGACTCCATCGACCAGGGCGGTCCCCGTTTCATCGACAGCGGCGAAGAGGACCCGGTCGACGACATGATCGTCCCGCCCGGCTGACCCTGAAGATTTTTTTCGAAAAACCTGGTTTGACTCGCTCCGGTTGGGGCAGAATGTGGTTGTCCCGCCCCCCGGGAGCCCCACACGCTGGGGAGCCGAGCAATTGCCGGCTCCCCAGCGTGTGCGCGTCAGGCCTCGGTTGCGGAAGCCGTTGGTCGGTACGGCTGCGGCGGGGAAGCGCCCTTGTCCGTTCCTCCGAGAGTCAGATCACCTGCGCGGCGGCCAGCGCCGGGCGAAGCTGGTCCTCCCAGAACCGGAAGAAGCCGTCCTGGTCCGGGCCCACCTGGTGGATGTAGACATGGCTGTAGCCGGCTTCGACGTAGCTTCGGACCAGCTCCACGTGGCGCGCCACATCGGGCCCGCACACCACCTTCTCGGCCATGTCCTCCTCGTGGACCATCTGGGCGGCTTCCTCGAAGTGCTTCGGCGTGGGCAGGTCCTGGGACAGCTGGCCGGTGATGCCGGCGTTGGGCCAGATCTGGAACGCCGTCTTGCGGGCCTCCTCTTCGGTTTCCGCCCAGCACAGCGTCACTTGGCCGTACCGGGGCTTCCCGGCACCGCCTGCACCTTCGAAGGTCTCGATGACCTGTCGCTCAGGAGCCGTGCCCCACACCCCGTCGCCGGCCCGTCCCGCCACCTCGGCCGCCGTCGTGCCAGCCGCAGCGACGACGATCTCGGGCAGGGGCTCCGGCAGGTCGAAGATGGTGGCGTTCTCCACCGTGTAGTGCCGGCCGTAGTGGTCCTGGCTCCCGCCCTTCCACAGCGTGCGGATCACCTCGACGGCCTCCTCCAACATCTCCAGGCGTGTGGGTGCGGGTGGCCAACGGTCGCCCAGGATGTGCTCGTTGAGGGCCTCGCCGCTGCCCACGCCGAGGAAGAACCGCCCGGGCATGAGGCAGGCGGCGGTGGCAGCTGCCTGGGCCACGATGGCCGGGTGCAGGCGCGTCGTGGGGCAGGTGACGCCGGTGCCCAGCCGAAGGCGTTCCGTGGCCTGGGCGATGGCCCGAGCACGCCCCACACGAAGGGGCTGTGGCCCTGGGCCTTGATCCAGGGATGGAAGTGGTCGGAGATGCCGGCGAAGCTGAAGCTGGCCTCCTCTGCACGCACGGCGTAGCGGACCAGGTCCAAAGGGCGGTGCTCCTCACTGGAAAGCGCGTAGCCCAGTTCGACGGTCATGTCCGATCCCTACCCCCAAACCGCCACGGTTCCACCCTCTCCGGTGTCGGCGTCGAGAACCGCGTTCGTCCTGACGCGGGTCTCGTCGATCGGTACCGTGGTGAACGTGGAGGGCGGAGATGGCGAGGACGTCCCGCCGCTCGCAGCCGTCGATGTCCTCGAGGGTGAGACGGAAAAGGTGGTCGCCACCTGGCAGGAGTTGTGCCGGTGGGACCCGCTTCTGCCTCCCGACAGTCGGCCGCCGATGGCCACCGAGGTGATCGTGGCCGTGGCACGGGCCCTTGCCCGTCCACAGCCGCTCGGTTGGGGTGCAGATCCGGAGATCGAATCCGTGACGGAGAGCTTCGCCGTCGCCGCGGGGTCCGTCGATGTCGCCGTGGGCCAGTTGGTGTGCCTCCGAGAGGCGCTTCGGCTTCACGTGCAGGGACGCGTGCCGCGCGAGGAGGAGACCGAGACGCTGAGCCGCATGAGCATGGTGGTCGACCGCGCCATCGGCGTGGCGGCGCGTCGGATAACCACGCGGTTGGAGGAGGAGGCCCACGTCGACCCCCTGACCGCGCTGCTGAACCGCCGCGCTCTCGGGCGGGACCTGGAGCGCGAGTTGGGCCGGGCCGGCCGGTACGGCCGTTGCCTGACGGTGATCATGGCCGACCTCGACGGGCTCAAGGCGGTGAACGACACCGAGGGCCACGCCGCCGGCGACAGCCTCCTGCGGTCGATGGCTGCTGGGCTGAGCGATGCCCTGCGAGTGGGCGACGAGGCCTACCGAGTGGGCGGCGACGAGTTCGTGGTGATGCTGCCGGAAGCCACGCCGGCGACGGCCGAGGCGGTGGCGCTGCGGGTGAAAGGGTCGGGCGCCCCGAGCTTCACCTGGGGATCGGCCAGCTATCCCGACGACGGCGAGGACCCCGAGGCGCTGCTCGATCTCGCCGACCGCCGCCTGCTGGCCAAGCGGGCCCGTTGACACACGCCCACCTCCGGCACGCCCTGAGGCCCCCCGTCGCGTCCGCCGTATCGCGACGAGGGGCGATCTTGCCGACGTGAGCCGCTCAACCTGACGCACCTCGGATCGCCCCCAGGCGCCGATGGTTGTGCCATGCCCTAGGTACCCGCCCGCTCCGAGAATCACACTCCGCCAGGCGAGAATCGGGGCCGCTGCTAGGGTGACACCGACCCGGGGCCGTTAGCTCAGCCTGGTAGAGCACTTGCATGACGCGCAAGGGGTCGCAGGTTCGAGTCCTGCACGGCCCACCGACCGACCTTCCGACAGCCCAGCCGAGGATGTCGGCGATGCCAGGATCGCTGGTGCACCACCACCAACTTGGCGGTGGCCCGCAGCTCACGCTCGCCGCGATGGGCGAGGCCGCGCTCGGTGCACGAGGCCGACTCGACGCTCGGGGCTCGCTTTAGGGAGAGGGATGCTCAACCACCGAGCCTGTCCACGACGATCTCGCCGCCGCGCATGATCAGGTCGAGGCGCTCGCCCGTCGAGAACGTCGTTGAGCTTCGCCAAGCCTGCGGGTGGGAAGAAGTTGAGGCCCCGTCCGAACTTCAGCGACCCGGTCGTAGATGACCAGCTTCGGCACCAGGTAGCAGCCGTGCCCGGCCATGACGCGAGCCGCGAAGGGACGGGCTCCTGCCTCGGCGACGGCGGCAGCGATCTCTTGTTCGTTGTGCTGCACCATGTCGATCGGGTCGAAGTTGGGGTGGCAACTCGCATCACTGCAGCCAAGCTCGATCAGGCGGTGAAGAAGCCTTCGAGCGGTCCTCGGTATCAAGGACGCCGCTCAGTACCTCGACCTCTACCCGGCCGAGGAAGTCATCCGCCCACTGCTTGAAGCACCGGTTCTTTTGGTTCTGGAACAAGCAACGGAGGTGACTTGGCGCTCATCCGGCGAGAGTTGGAATCGCCCGAGGCCGCGTCGCGACTTCGCACTTGGATCGCTGTGGCGCCGCAATCGATTCATTCGTTCCTCGGCCCCGGGCGGGGAACTCCTCGTAGGCGGGAAACGCTTCGTCGTCCATGTTCAACCCAAAGGTAGCTGAGCCGGGCTCTCTTGTCGGGATCCAGCCGTCAGGTGGCATGTCGAATGACGCACCACCTCCTTGCTTCGACAGTCAGCGACCCCGGCCGGCGTACGCCTCCCGGCGCCCGGCACCGGCCGGCGGGTGCGACGAGGTGCAGGCCGCCCACGCCGACGGCCACGACCATAGATTGGCGGCGTGACCGAGCCCGGGGCGGCCGGCGGGTCGAGCCCCCTCGAGGGCTTGCCCTTCTTCGCCGAGCTTACCCGTGTGCCGGACGCGGAGGGGCCCGTGCACTGGGACGTCGCCCGCCGGGTGGCCGTGTGGGTCGGGGGCGGTGGGCGACCGGAGCCGCCGGTCGAGGCCGCCGATGCCGCGCAGCTCCGGCAGCTCGGTCGGGTGGCCGAGCTGCAGATCGCCGGCGCCGTCCCACCGACCGTGGAGCCGGGGGGTAGACCGGTAGTCGCAGCCGCCGTGACGAGGGGCGAATGGGCGCTTCGGGCGCTCGACGCCCACGCTTCGCTCCTCGAGGCCCTGGCGCGGTCGTTGGCCGGTGCCCGCCCGCCCGACCCGGACCACCGGCCCGCCGGCCTGGCGCCCAGCGTCCTCGAAGGGCTCGTGTTCGGCTGGATGATGGGCCAGCTGTCCCGCCGCTCCCTCGGCCAGCACGACCCACCGTTGCCCCGCCCGCCCACGGCGCGGCTGTCGATCGTCGCGGCCAACCTCGACGAGGTGGCCGGCGAGTGGGGCCTTCCACGGGACGAGGTGCGCCTGTGGGCGTGCCTCCAGGACGTGGCCCACCACATGGTGCTCGGCGTGCCCCACGTGCGCGACGCGCTCGGCTCTCACCTCCGGCGCTACGTGGAGTCCTTCGACGTTCCGCCGGACGCCATGGCCGAGGAGATCGAGACAGTCGACGCCACCGATCCCACGTCGTTCCGTGCCGCCCTGGGCGACCCCGAGGCCCTCGTAGCCGCCGTGCAGACGCCCGCGCAGGCCGACGTCCTCGCCCGACTGGAGGCGCTGGCCGCCGCCGTCGAGGGCTGGGTGGACCACGTGGTGGACGGCATCGGCCGGCGCCTCCTCGGCAGCTACCCGTCGATCCAGGAGGCGGTGCGTCGACGCCGAGCCGAGGCCACGTGGGGCGATCGCTACGTGGCCCGGCTGCTGGGGATCGGCCTGCGCCAGCCGGCCTACGAGCGGGGCCGGCGCTTCATCGCCGGAGTGCTGGAGCGAGCGGGGGAGGAGGGGCTGGGCCGGCTGTGGGCCTCGCCGCGGGAGTTGCCCAGCCCCGCCGAGGTCGACGCGCCGGGGCTTTGGCTCGCCCGCATCGACCTCCCCGAAAGGGGCTGAACGCCCAGGGGGTCGGCCACGGCCCGGCTCCCTTGTTCCAGTGCCGGAACACCGAAGGCGGGCCGGGAGCCCGGCCCGCCTTCCTGTTGGACCCCTACGGCTTCGAGCCAACTTCCCCCAGGCCTGGCCTCGTAGGATCGGGAGCGCAGAGGAGGAGGCCGGTGCCATGAAGCGAGCTCTGCGGCTGGCTGTGACGGCCACGTTGGCGGTATTGACGGCCTGCGGCGGCTCCGACCGTGAGGGCGCCGGCGACGCCGGCGATGCCGGCAGCGACGTCGGCGCAAGCGAGCGGGGCGCGACCACCGTGGTGTTGCAGGACATCGCCTTCGAGCCCGAGCAGCTCGGTGTGAAGGCGGGCGAGACCGTCACCTGGAGGTTCGAAGACCGGGGAATCCCCCACGACGTCGTGGCCGACGACGGCTCCTTCAAGAGCGACCTCAAGGACTCGGGCACGTTTCAGCACACCTTCGACGAGGCGGGGACGTTCGGCTACCGCTGCACCGTGCACCCCGGCATGAACGGGTCCGTCAAGGTCACCTGAGCGCTCGTCCTGCGTCGCGGCGAGGTCGTAGCTGCCCGACGCTCCAGTACCTTTTGGGCAACGTGCGACCTCTCGCTCGCTTCCTCGTCATCGTCATGGCTGCCGGTACCGGCTTGGCCGTCGGGCTGATGCTTCTCGCCCCTCAGGTTCAGGCCGTGCTGCATGCCGGCGACGTCGGTGACACCGAGGACATCGCCGCTTTGAGCGAGCTCTCCCAGAACTCCCTCGTCTACGACCGCAACGGGGACCTGCTGGCCGTGCTGCACGCCGAGGAGAACCGCTCGCCCGTACCGCTGGAGAAGGTGCCCCAACACGTGGTGAACGCGGTGCTCGACGTGGAGGACGACCGTTTCTGGCTCCACAGCGGCGTCAACCTGCGCTCGGCGCTGAGGGCCCTGCTGACCAACGTGGAGTCCGGAGAGATCCGCCAGGGCGGGTCGACCATCACCCAGCAGCTGGTCAAGAACGCGCTCCTCACGCCCGAGAAGAGCGTGGACCGCAAGCTCAAAGAGGCCGTGCTGGCCGTGCGTCTCGAGGAGAAGCTTTCCAAGCGCGAGATCCTCGAGCAGTACCTCAACATCGTGTACTTCGGCAACGGCGCCTATGGGGTCCAGGCCGCGGCCGAGACCTATTTCAACACCGACGTGGACCGGCTCACGCCGGCCCAGGCCGCCCTGCTCGCAGGCATCCTGAGCAACCCGGTCGGTTACGACCCGGTGAAACAGCCGGGATCGGCCCGCGCCCGGCGCGACCTCGCCCTCGACCGCATGGTGGCGCACGGGCATCTCTCCCAGTCCGACGCCGACCGGCTGCGGAATGAGCCGGTCCCGACCCAGGTCTTCACTCCATTGCCCCCCCCGAACGACTACTTCGTGGAGGAGGTCAAGCAGCGCCTGCTCGACGACGAGCGGCTGGGCGACACCGCGCAGGAGCGCTACAACGCCGTGTTCAAAGGCGGCCTCAAGATCACCACGACGCTTGATCCGGAGTACCAGCGCCTGGCTGAGCTCCACCGCGACCGCATCCTGAAGCCGAGCGTCACCCGGGGCCAGTTCACCAGTGCGCTCATCTCGGTACAGCCGTCCACGGGCTACGTCCGGGCCATGGTGGCCGGTGACGACTTCGCCAACGCCAGGTACAACCTGGCCACACAGGGGAGGCGCCAACCCGGATCGTCATTCAAGCCCTTCGTCCTCCTCGCCGCCCTCGCGCAGGGCTATGGCCCCAACGACACCATCAACGGGCGCTCGCCGTGCACCTTCAAGATCCCCGGCTTCCTTCCCTACACCCCCGGCAACTACGAAGGATCCGCCGGCGGGACGATGTCGCTGACCGAGGCGACGGTGAAGTCGGTCAACTGCGCCTATGCGAGCCTCGGCGCCAACGTCGGCCTGGAGAAGGTCGTGGCCATGGCGGCACGACTGGGGCTCCCGAAAGAGCGGCTCGATGCCTTCCCGTCGATCTCGCTCGGTGCCGAGGAGGCCACGCCCCTCGAGATGGCAGGGGCCTACGCCGCCATTGCCAACGACGGCGTGTTCCACCCGCCCACCTTCGTGGAGGAGGTCGCGGACCGCCGCGGCAAGGTGCTGTTCTCCGGCCCGGAGAAGGGCAGGCGGGCGGTGTCGGCGCAGACGGCCCGGGTGGCCACCCAGGTGCTGCGCGCCGTGGTCGAACGCGGCACCGGAACTGCGGCGCGCCAGCGGAACAGGCAGGTTGCGGGCAAGACGGGCACATCCCAGGAATGGGAGAACGCGTGGTTCGTCGGCTACACCCCGCAGCTGGCCACCGCGGTGTGGATGGGCTCGCCCGTGGGCAACGTGTCGATGAAGAACGTCGGCGGCAGGAAGGTGACGGGCGGCTCCTACCCGGCGCAGATCTGGGGGGCGTACACCGCTGCTGTCCTCGGCGACGAACCGGCCGTGAGCTTCCCTGCGCCCAACCCCAGGCTCCTCCCCAAGGCCAGGTTCATCAAGGACAAGTACTCCTCCTCCAGGCCCAGGAGATCCCGGTCTTCCACCGGCCCTCCGTCGTCGGCGCCCAGCGCCCCCTCCGACACGTCGCCGCCGGCCCAGGGGGAGCCAGCGAGGTCGCCGGCAAGCACCCCCAGCGCGCCACCGGCGACCATCGACAGCGCCGCGCCGGCCACGCCGGGGCCCGGGCCGCAGTGACGGCGTTCGAGCGCCTGCTCGAGGTGCAGGGCCATGACACCGCCGTCGACCGTCTGCACCACCAGCGGGCCCGGCTCCCCGAGCGGGCGCAGCTGGGCGCCGTCCAGGAGCGGGCCTCCGAGCTGGCGGCCCGGCTTGCAGCAACCCGGGCCCGGCTGGACGCCGTCGAGCAGCGACAGGCGGCCCTGGAGTCGGACGTGGCCAGGATCGACCATCGAATCCGGGAGATAGAGAAGCGGATGTACTCGGGGGAGGTGTCGGCCACCCGGGACCTGCTGGCCATGACGGCGGAGGTCGACGCCCTCAAGAGCCGTCGCTCCTCGCTCGAGGACGACGCCCTGGCCGCCATGGAGGAAGCCGAGCCGCTGGTCGAGGAGATTGCGACGCTGGAGGCCCAGAACGAGGCACTCGGCTCCGAGGCCGCCGGCCTCCGCTCGACCATCGCGGCTGCCGAGGCCGAGATCGATGCTCAGGCCGGCGTCGAGGCCGAGCGCCGGGGCCAACTGGCCGAGCACGTGCCGGCCGACCTGCTCGATACCTACGAGAAGCTGCGTTCGACCCTCGGCGGGGTGGGAGCAGCCCGACTGGTGGGAACCTCGTGCTCGGGGTGCCACCTCACGCTGCCCGCCTCCGAGGTGGCTCGCCTGAAGCGTGAGCCCCCCGACGCCCTGGTGCTGTGCGACCAGTGCGGGCGAATCCTCGTGCGCTGATCCTGTGGTCCTCTGGTTCGCGGGGCTGGCCCTGGTCATCGTGTGGCAGGTGTTCCGCGACACCGCCATCGACTACCGCCTGATCGTTGCCGGTGTGCTCCTCCCCGACGTCACCGACGCCGCCCTCGGTGGCGCTCGCGTCCTGCACACACTTGCGGCCAGCGTCTTCATCCTGGTCGTCGTCATGGTGGGGACGCGAGGCCGTCGCGCGGCCCGCCGTCGCCTGCTCGCCCTTCCCATCGGCACCTTCCTGCACCTCGTGCTCGATGCCATGTGGTCGTCGACCACCGTGTTCTGGTGGCCGGTGTTCGGGCTGTCGTTCGAGGGCGCCGAGCTGCCCAGCCTCTCGCGACCACCCGGCCTGGTCCTCGTGCAGGAGCTCGTGGGGCTGGTCGCCCTGGTCTGGTGGTGGCGGAGGTTCCGGCTGCACGACCTCGAGCGTCGGCGGGCCTTCGTCCGCACCGGCCGCCTCGGGCGCGACCTGGTCGGGTGACGTCACCGTCCTCGTCCCCGGGTTTCGCCAGGATGCTGGCCCGTGCCCTGGTCCGTCGTTGTCCCCGGTGCGGTGCCGGGCGGCTCTTCACCCGCTGGTTCCGAATGGTGGAGCGCTGCCCCCGGTGCCGGTTCCGCTTCGAACGGAGGGCGGAGGAGGGCGCCTTCCTCGGGGCCTACGTGCTGAACCTCGCCCTCACCGAGACAGCGCTGGCCGCCGTGCTCTTCGGCTTCATCTTGGTGCGGGCCAACAACGACAGCGGTGGCCCCCTGTGGCCGGTCTTCGCCCTTGGAGGGCTGGTGGCGATCGTGCTGCCCCTGGCCTTCTATCCGTTCTCCCGAACCCTCTGGGCCGCCATGGATCTCGCGGCGCGGCCGCCGCGCCGCGACGAGGTCTGAGCCCTCTGCGCCCCCCCGCC
>PJQG01000091.1:5213-9780 GCA_002861595.1 Actinomycetota bacterium | reverse complement strand
CATCGGCGGCATCATCGTCATCGACTTCATCGACATGGAGATCGCCAAGAACCGCGCCGACGTCAACCGTGCCTTCCGGGACTTCCTGGCCCGGGACAAGACCCGGACCCAGGTGTTCGACATCTCCGAGCTGGGCCTGGTCCAAATGACCCGCAAGCGGGTGTCGGAGGGCCTGGTCGAGTCCTTCTCCTCCCCGTGTCCCACCTGCAACGGCCGGGGCACCATCATCGACGAGGACCTCCTCTCCTCGTAGACCCGCGACGCCCCGCTAAGCTTCCTTGTCTCATGTACGCGGTGATCAAGACGGGTGGCAAGCAGGAGCGTGTGGCCGAGGGCCAGCGCGTCCACGTTGAGCGCCTGGGCGGGCAGGAGGGCGATGCGGTCACGTTCACGCCCGTGCTGCTGGTGGACGAGGGCCAGGTGACCGCCGGCAGCCAGCTCGCCGGCGCCACGGTGTCGGCCCGTCTGGTCGGCGAGGCTGCCGGTCCCAAGATCCGCGGGTTCACCTACAAGAACAAGTCGAGGTCGCGCCGGCGCTGGGGGCACCGTCAGCACTACAGCGTCGTCGAGATCACCGCCATCACGAAGGGCCAGGGATAGCGCCATGTCGAAGACCAAGGGCGGAGGCTCCACCCGAAACGGGCGGGACTCCAAGGCGCAGCGGCTGGGGGTCAAGGTGTTCGACGGCACCGCCGTGCGAGCCGGAGCCATCATCGTGCGCCAGCGCGGCACCCGCTTCTACCCGGGCCACAACGTGGGCCGCGGGGGAGACGACACCCTTTTCGCCACCGCCGACGGCCAGGTGAAGTTCGGGTGCCGCAAGGGCCGCAAGCTGGTGGACGTGCTCTCGAGCACGGAGACCGCGTAGCAGGCGCACTGCCTGCCGTGGCCGGCTTCGTCGACGAGGCCCAGGCCCACGTGAAGGGTGGTGACGGCGGCGCGGGATCGGTGTCGTTCCGACGGGAGGCCCACGTCCCCCGGGGCGGCCCCGACGGTGGCGACGGGGGAAAGGGTGGCGACGTCTGGTTCGTGGCCGACGCCAATGTCGCTTCGTTGTTGGCTTTTCGCGATCACCCCCATCGGCGGGCCGGCAACGGAGGCCACGGTCAGGGCCAGAAGCGCCACGGCGCGGCCGGGAGCGACCTGATCGTCAAGGTGCCCGAGGGCACCACCGTCAAGGACCGCGACGGCAAGCTGCTGGCCGACCTGGTCCGCAGCGGCCACCGGTTCCTGGCGGCCGAGGGGGGGCGGGGCGGGCGGGGCAACGCCAGCTTCCTGTCCAACCGGCGACGGGCCCCGAGCTTCGCCGAGCAGGGCGAGGTGGGCGAGGAGCAGTGGCTCAACCTCGAGTTGAAGCTCATGGCCGACGTGGCCCTGGTCGGCTTCCCCAACGCCGGCAAGTCCACCCTCATCAGCCGCATCTCCGCGGCCCGGCCCAGGATCGCCGACTACCCCTTCACCACCCTCGTCCCCCATCTCGGCGTCGTCCGCTTCGACGAGCACGAGCTGGTGGTGGCCGACATCCCCGGCCTCGTCGAGGGCGCCAGTGAGGGCAGGGGCCTCGGGCACCGCTTCCTCCGCCACGTGGAGCGGGCCCGGGTCCTCCTGGTCCTCCTCGACCTGGCGTCGGCCGAGGAGCGACCCCCGGCCGAGCAGGAGCGCGTCCTGCTCCAGGAGCTTGGCCGTTACCGCCCGGAGCTCCTGGAGCGCCCCCGGCTGGTGGTGGGGGCCAAGGCCGACGCCGCCACGATGGACTGGGACGGGGGCGAGGACCGTCTTCGCATCTCCGCCGTGACCGGCGAGGGGCTGCGCCCCCTGCTGGGCCGCCTGGCCCAACTGGTGGCGGCCGAGCGGGCGGCGGCCGAGGCGGCGGCGATGGTGGAGGGCCACGACGCCTTCGTCGTGCACCGGCCCGCGGCCGAGGGCTTCGTGGTCGAGCGCGGCCCGGACAACGCCTTCGTGGTGACGGGGCGGCCCGCGGCCCGAGCGGTGGCGGTGAGCGACATCACCAACGCCGACGCCCTGGCCTACGTGCAGGACCGGCTCAAGCGCCTCGGCGTCGACCGGGCCCTGGCCCGGGCCGGTGCCCGCCAGGGCGACGTCGTGAACATCGGCGGCTTCACCTTCGAGTACGAGGGAGCGGACGCCTCGTGATCGTCGTCGCCAAGATCGGCACGTCGTCCATCACCGACGAGCACGGCGAGGTCGACCGCCACGCCGTGGAAAAGCTCTGCGCGGAGGTGGCCGGGCTGCGCGGCGCCGGCCACCGCGTCGTCGTCGTCACCTCCGGCGCCGTGGCCTCGGGTCTTCCGGCCCTGGGGCTGGCCGGCGCTCGCCCGACCGACGTGGCCACCCTCCAGGCCGTCTCGGCGGTGGGCCAGAGCCGGCTCATGCGGGTCTACGACGACACCCTGGCCGCCCACGGGCTCATCGGCGGCCAGGTCCTGCTCGCCCCCCTCGACTTCGTGCACCGCCGGCAGTACCTGCACGCCCGCCAGACCCTCACCCGCCTGTTGGAGCTGGGCGTCGTGCCGGTGGTCAACGAGAACGACGCCGTGGCCGACGACGAGCTGCGCTTCGGCGACAACGACCGCCTGGCCGCGCTGGTCGCCAACATGGTCGATGCCTCCGTGCTCGTGCTCCTCACCGACACCGCCGGGCTGCTCAGCGCCGATCCCCGCCTGGTCGAGGGCGCCTCGCTCATCGAGGAGATCGTGGAGGTCGACCACGAGCTGGAGAAGGCGGCAGGGGCCGCCGGCACCGCCCGCGGCAGCGGGGGGATGGCCACCAAGCTGGCCGCGGCCAAGATCGCCTCGTGGTCGGGCGTCAGGGCCGTGATCGCCTCGGCCGCCCGGCCCGGCGTGCTGGCCTCGGCGGTCGCCGGCGAGGCGGGGGTGGGCACGGTGGTGCACCCCCACGACCGGCGGCTGTCGGCCCGAAAGCTCTGGATCGCCTTCGCCGTGGCCTCCTCGGGCACCGTGGTGGTGGACGACGGCGCCCGCCGGGCCGTGGTGGAGGGCAAGAGGTCGTTGCTGCCCGCCGGCGTGGTGCGGGTGGAGGGCAGCTTCGCCGGCGACGACGCCGTCGAGATCGCCGACGCCGGCGGGCACGTCTTCGCCAAGGGTCTCTCCCGCCACCCGGCCACCAGGGTCAAGGAGTGGAGCGGCAAGCGCACCGCCGACCTCCCTGGCGACCTTCCCCGCGAGGTCGTCCACCGCGACGACCTGGTCGTCCTCACCGCCTGAGCCACCGCGCCGGTCTGGAGGACATGACGTACCGATCCGGTACGTCATGTACTCCAGCGGCCGGGACCAGCGCCGGTGGCGGGTCAGGCGCCGGCGGTACCCCCGGTGGTACCCCCGGCGGTGCCGGTGGCGCCCTCGGCGGCGGAGAGCCCGAGCTGGGAGCGGATCTCGCTGAGGCGGGCCTGGGCCTCGCTGTTGGCCTGGGACTGCTCGACCTCGAGCATGCGGGCCTCGACGCTCTGGCCCGTGAGCTCGGTGGTCCCGAGGGCCCTGGCGTAGCGCTGCTCGATCTTGTCCCGGACCTCGTTCATCGAGGGCACGTCCTGGCCCACCGTGGCCGAGAGGCTGGCCATGGCCTTGTTCATCTGCTCCTGCATCTTGGCCTGGTCGAGCTGGGAGAGCAGCTTCTGGCGCTCGGCCAGCTTCTTCTGCAGGACGCTCGAGTTCTGGGCCACCGCCGCCTTGGCCTGGTCGGAGGCCTGGGCCGACTGAAGGCTCAGCTCCTTCAGTGACTCGGCGTCCTTCTCCACCGCGATCAGCCGGTTGGCGAAGGCCTCGGCGGCGCGGCTGTACTCGGCGGCCTTGTCCGTGTCCCCCCGCTTGGTCGCCTCGTCGGCCATCATCACCGCCTGGCGGGTGGAGCCGTTGAGCTTCTCCATCTCCTCCATCACGCGGTTGAGGCGCATCTCGGTCTGCTTCTGGTTGGCGATGACGTTGGCCGCCTGCTCGGTGAGGCGGCGGTGCTGGTCCTGGGCCTCCGTGAGGGCCTGCTCCAGCTGGACCTTCGGGTCGGCCAGCTCGTTGAACCTCCCGGTCAGCGCGGCCGTGATGTACCGGCTGATCTTCCGCAGCAGCTTGAGCATGCCCCGAGGCTACGCCTTGGTCTCCTCCACGGCTTGGCGGAGCGCTTCCAGCTCGCCCACGAGCGACTCCACGTCGGCCGACAGCGGGCTCAGGTCGCTGACGTCGTTGGCCCCGAGCGCCAGCTCCAGGGCCCGGGCCGCGGCCTCGTCGAGTTGGGCGTTGAGCACGCGCAGGCGGGTGCGGGCGTCCTCGGAGACCGCCGCGATGCGTTCGTAGGACGACAGCTGGGACTCGAGGGCCTGCTCCGCCCGCTCCAGCGCGGCGCGGGCGCGCCCCTGGGCCCTGCGCCGGTCGCCCCGCACCTGGTCGAGCTCGGCGGTGACGCTCGGGGCGTCGAGCTGTTTCAGCCCGGCCTGGAGGGCGTGGCCCTGGCGCGCGATGCGCCAGCACTCGGTGACGCCCTGGTCCAGCCGGCGGCCCAGCTCGGCCAGGTGCTCCCGCAGGGGGCCGGGCCGGGC
>PJQG01000091.1:0-5129 GCA_002861595.1 Actinomycetota bacterium | reverse complement strand
GTTGACGCGCTCGCTCTTGGGCCGGCGGGGGAGGGCGACCGCCACCCGTGCCGCCCACGCCAGCGCCCCAACGCCGGCGGCGGCGACCAGCGGCAGCCCGCCCAGGATGGCGGCCGACATGCCGGCGCCGGCCAGCAGCACCGCCGAAGGCGCGGTGACCGCCCGCGCCACCGCGGGCGTCCGCGCCCCCTCCGGCAGCCGCTCCAGCACGCCTACCTCCCAACGGCGGGAGGGGGTCGGCATCAGAAGTTGCTCACGACGGCGGTGAAGACCTTGTCGATGGTGGTGGGGTCGCTGGCGTCGTAGGCGGCGGCGTTGGTCGCCTCGGCCATGCGCCGCAGCACGCCGATGTCGGCGCCGCTGCCGTAGGCGACCGTGAACAGCCGCACCGGGCTCACGGTGGCCCCCTCGTTCCCCTCCCGCAGCGCCTTGAGGGTGGCTTCGAGGTCGTCGTTGCGAGGGTCCTCGTTCCTGCCGTCGGTGAGGAGCAGCACGGCGTTGATGCGGTTCGGGTCGAGGCCCGCCTTGAGCTCCCGGTAGGAGTCCCGGGCCACGGTGTACAGGGGCGTTCCTGCCGTCGGGATGAGGTTGGCGATCTTGGACCGGATCACCTCGCGGTTCGCGTCGATGCGCCCGATGGGCACGAGGTCGACGTAGTCGGCGTGCTCCTTGGGCCCGATGTCGGTGGAGAAGATGCGCAGGCCCACCTCGTCCTCCCCCTTGAACTGGCCGAGCGCGGTGATGGCCGCCGTCTTCGCCAGCTCGAGCTTGGTCACCCCCTCGCCGGCGGGGTCGCCCATGGAGCCCGACACGTCGAGCACGATCAACACCCGTGCCGCCTTGCGCTGCTCGCCCCACTTCTCGATGAGGCGCACCAGCACCGGCGGCGCCGGCACCCCGAGCGTGGTCTGGGGCTGGGCCGCGTCGACCCCGCTGCCGGCGTCGATGGGGGGCCCGGGCGCCACCGCGGGGTTCCCGGGGCGGAAGCCGGCGCCCACCACCTTGCGCTGGTTGTCCGGGCGCTGCACGAAGCGCTCGAAGGCCCGGGCTCCTTCCCGCTCGGCGCTGCTCACCCAGGGGGCGTCGAGGACGAAGAAGGGGTTGTCGGAGAACAGCGTGCCCTCCTTCGGGTAGATGGCGACCAGCGGGACCTTCGGGGGGCGGGGCCGCTCGCCCGGTTCGGTGATCCCGTCGGGGTCGCCCCGGTTGTAGTCGATGACCGACTTCTCCTCGACGGCCACGGCCGACACGTAGGTGAGCGACGTGCCCCGGGCGTCGTTGCGGTACCAGTTCTCGAGGAAGGTGGCGGTGATGTCGCCGTAGTGGACGACGGAGGACTCCACGGCGCGGATGAAGCCGTCGACCTTGGGGTTCTCGAGGTCCTCCAGGGTGAGGTCGCGGACCTTGCCCGTGGCCGCGTAGTACTGGGCCACAGTGGCGGACAGGGCGCTGGTGGAGAAGTTGGGGTTGGTCTTGCCGAACTTGAAGCGGCCCCACTCGGGATGGCCCTTGCCCCCCCAGCCGGCGGGGTCCTGGGACAAGGCGATGAGGTCGGCGTAGCCGATGGGCGTGGCCGGGTGACCGAGGGCCTGGGCCATGGGCCTGGGCATGGCGATCACCAGAGGCGTGAGCATGAACGGTCGGGCGTTGGCGGGGGCGATGGCCGGTTGGCCCTTGACCGCGAGGCGCTGGTTGACGATGGCCCCCCACGAGCTGGCCGCCGGCGACCAGATCACGGGGCGGGGGCCTTCGGTCTCCTCGTCCCGCCAGCCGTCGGCCAGGAGGGTGGCGGCGGCGCCGGAGGATTTCTTCTGGATGCGCACGAACGTGCAGCGCCCGTTCTCCCGGGCTGCGGGCGAGTCGTTGAAGGCCCGGGACAGGGAGGTGAGCAGCTCGATCTTCTCGGGCGACACGGCCGCGTCCACGGTGGCGCAGCCCCCGGGCGCCGCTTCGAGGTCGCCGCCGCCGGCGTTGTCGCCGGCATCGGTGCGGCAGGCGCCGGCCAGGAGGACGGCAACGAGGGCGACGAGGACGGCGCGCCTCAACGAGTGATCTCCTGCACCGCCTGGCGCAGGGCCTCGAGCACGCCCGGGGAGGGCAGGCCGCTGGCGCCGGGAAGCGGGGGCGTGCGGCGGACGCCCGGTGCCGGCGGCTGTCCCTCCACCCGCCAGCCGCCGGCGGCCAGGGCCTTTCGCCCGGCGTTTCCTGCGACCACCTCGGCGACCAGCTGGGAGCGACGCCCCCGGACCGTGCCGAGCACCACGTCCGCGGTCGCCACGGGAGCAGGGTAGATGAGCTCGGGTTTCTCCGCGCGCACAGAGCGGGCCAGGAGAGGGCCGGCCTCGGCCTCCACGGTTCCCACGGCGTCGAAGGCGGCCCGGCCGGTCAGGAGCATTGCCTCGAAAGGCGACGGTGACCCGCTGCGGGACGAACGCTCGAGGCGGGTCAGCCAGTCCCGATAACCGTCGTCGTCCAGGTCGGCACGGGCCAGATCACTGCGCCCGAAGTACCCGGCCGTCGCCCCGCCCACCACGGTGAGCCCGGTGGCGGTGGCCACCTCGACGTGGCCGGGCTTGACGGGCCCCCAGGTGGGCTGGCCGCCGATCTCGGTCCAGCTCCGGCCGGCGTTGTCACCCAGGCAGCGCCAGCCCACGGCGGGGATGCGGCAGTGCCGGGCCAGCACGCTGGCCCGCTCGGGCCACACCGCCAGCACGACCGGAGATCGGGCCAGCACCGGCCCGGGCGACACCAGCGGCTCCAGCCCTGCCCGGCCGCGACCCTCGGCGACGATGGCGGGCCACGGTGCGGTGACCAGCCAGCCGTCGAGGGCCCGGGCCGCTGCCGCGCCGTCCTCGGCCGACATCAGTCGCCCGGTGGTGACCGCCGCCGCCTCGGTGGTCACCTCGAGGCGTCCGGCCGCCTCGTCCTCGGCCATCGCCTCGCACGCCGGCCCCAGCTCGGTGGCGCACACCAGGCGCAGCACGGTGGTGGCCCGCTCCTCCCGAGCGTCGAGGCGGTTGCGCACGGCAACGGCGCCGACGACCATGGCGATGGCGGCCACGAAGGCGAGCAGGCGGGCCGGCATCGCGACGAGCGTACGAGCCGGGCCTGGCCATGGTGGCGGCGCGGTGCCGGCCGGTCTCGCCTCTCGCCGCCGAGATCGGTCCGCCTCGGAGCTGGTACCAGCCCTGCTCGCCGAGTGCGCCGGCGGAATCGAGGGTTTGACGGCAAAAACCGTCGAATAGCGACGGTTTTTGCCGACGAAGCTCGGACAGAGCCCATCGCTGGCCCTTCTTGCGACGGAAGCTATGCCGGCGGGCTGATGTCGGCGGCCACCAGAGACGTGAGCTGCTCGTTGGTCGGGTCGGAAATGGTCACGATGCGGCTGGCCTGGCGGGCCACCACCGCCTCGAACAGGTTGCGGGCCAGGCGGGCGTTCCCGAAGCCCTTGTCCCGGGGCTGGACGTCGAGCCAGGCCCGTACCGCGTCCGTCGCCGGAGCGTCGCAGGAGTAGCCGGACCTGGCGCACATGGAGCCGAAGATGGCCACCAGCTCGTCGGTGGAGTAGTCGGGGAAGGCGATGGTCTTGGGGAAGCGCGAGCGCAGCCCCGGGTTGGAGTCGATGAACTCGGCCATCTCGTCGGGGTACCCGGCGGCGATCACCACGAGCTCGTCGCGGTGGTTCTCGATGAGGTTGACGAGGGTGTCGATGGCTTCCTGGCCGAAGTCCCGCTCGTCGCCCCGAGCCAGGGCGTAGGCCTCGTCGATGAGCAGGACGCCGCCGAGGGCCGACTCCACCACCCTGCGGACCTGGATGGCCGTCTGGCCCACGAAGCCGGCCACGAGCTGGGAGCGGTCGGTCTCCACCAGGTGGCCCCTGGCCACCACCCCGAGGGTGCGGTAGATGGCGGCCAGGAGGCGGGCGACGGTGGTCTTGCCCGTGCCCGGGTTGCCGGTGAACACCAGGTGGTGGCTGGAGGGGGCCACGGGCAGGCCCCGCTGCCGGCGCAGGCGCTGCACCTGGAGGAGGTTGGCGACCAGGCGCACCTCGGCCTTCACCGGCGCCAGCCCGACCAGGGCGTCCAGCTCGGCCAGCAGGTCCTCGAGCGGGCGGGGCGGCTGTTCCGGCTCGGCGGCGCCACCGGTGGCTACGGGATGGTGTGCGCCGGCGCGCCTGTCGGGGGCGGGCCCGCCACCCGGGGCACCAGCCCGCACCGTTCCCGGCCTCGGCACCTCCCAGCGGTCCATGGCCTCGAGCACCATGGTCCGGAAGGCGTCGATGGCGTCGAGCTCGCTCTGGGCCGGGCGGGCGTCGAGGGCGGTCACGGCGTGGGCGATGGCCAGGGCGCCGTGGTAGTAGGCCCAGGTGTTGGTCGTGCCCTGGCGATGGTCGTCGCCCAGCAGCACCTGGAGCAGGACCGACGGCTCCGCGATCCACGCCCGCTTGTCCTTCACCAGCTCGGCCCGGCGGATGTCGGCCGGGGTCGCGTGCTGGAGCACGGTGTCGAAGCGAGGGGCGAAGGTGGTGGCGAAGGCCAGCAGCTCGTCGTCGGTGTGCAGCTGGTCGACGTCGATGAAGGCGGCGGCCAGGTTGTAGGCCTCGAGGCCCACGTCGCCCGCCGCGGGGTAGCCCTTGGTCATCCTGGCTCGGGCGGCGATGCGGGCCAGCACCGGGGAGAGGTCGGCGACGAAGGCATCGGCGGCGTCGGCCAAGGGAGATCGCACCTGCTGATTCTGGCCGGGGCGCCGGTAGCCTGATGGCGATGAGCGCGCTGGCGGAGCTGGGAGAGAGGGCGAAAGCGGCCAGCCGGGAGCTGGCGTCGGCGTCAACCGCGGCCAAGGACGGCGCCCTCCTGGCCGGCGCCGACCTGCTCGGGCGACGGGCCGGCGACGTCCTGGCGGCCAACGCCCGAGACGTGTCCCGGGCAACCGCCGCCGGCACCAGCGCCACCGTCGTCGACCGCCTTCGGCTCACGCCGGCGCGGGTGGAGGCCATGGCCGCCGGCCTGCGCCAGGTGGCCGCCCTGCCCGACCCGGTGGGCGAGGTCGTCGACGGCTGGGTGCGGCCCAACGGCCTGCGGATACGCCGGGTGCGGGTGCCCCTCGGCGTGGTGGGCATCATCTACGAG
>PJQG01000068.1:10407-26862 GCA_002861595.1 Actinomycetota bacterium | reverse complement strand
CGCCCCCGACTCCCCCACGGGCCCTTTGACGGCAAACGCCGCACTGTGCGCGGATTCCTGCCGGCAAAGCCCCTGATCGGCGGGCCGTCGTGCGAGCAGCGGCCGGGGGGGTGGCCCCCGGCGCCGGCACCAGCCTCGGTACGGTGAGATGGGTTGTCGGCCCGAGGAGCATGGTTCGCGGATGAAGGATCTCGATCAGCGGCTGCTGGAGGGCCTGCGGGAGATGGGCGCCGCGGCGGGGCCGCCACCGGGGCTGTACGAACGGGCCCGGGGCCGCATGGTGTCGTACCGGCGGCGGGCGCGCATCGGCACCGCCCTCGTGGCCGCGGCCACGCTCATCGCCGCCGTGTCGCTGCTTCCGGTGGTCAACCGCCGGGCCGGTGAGGCCGGCGCCGGGTCTCGGGTGGCTCCCGGCGTGGCCGTCGACCCCTCCGTGGGGCACTGGAGCCTGCTGCCCCCGACGCGCCTGGTCCTTGAAAAGGACGGCGGCGCGCTCTCGGTCTGGACCGGCAAGGAGATGGTCGTGTGGGCCGAGGCCGATGCTGCCGGCGCCCGCTACGACCCGGCCACGAAACGCTGGCGTCCCCTGCCCGACGGCCCGCTCGGGCCTCGTCAGGGAGCCTCGGCGGTCTGGACGGGAACGGAGATGCTGGTGTGGGGTGGTCGGGCCGGCGACGAGGTGGTCCGTGATCCCGGCGCCGCTTATGACCCGGCCACCGACACCTGGCGCCGCCTGCCCCGCCCGCCCGTCCGGCTGCGGGCGCAGCACAGCGCGGTGTGGTCGGGCACCGAGATGCTGGTGTGGGGCGGGTCGGGCAGCCTTCCCCGCAGGCCGTACTTCGCCGACGGCGCCGCCTACGACCCCGGGGCTGATCGCTGGCGCCGGCTCCCCCAGGCACCACTGCTGCGCCGGGCCGGACACACCGCGGTGTGGACCGGCCGGGAGATGGTGGTGTGGGGCGGCAGCGAAGGCGACAGCGACGTCGGCTTCTACGCGGACGGCGCCGCGTTCGACCCCGCGGCCCAGTCGTGGCGGCCCGTCTCGCCGTCTCCCCTCGTCGCCCGCAGCGGCCATGCTGCGGTGTGGAGCGGCGCCCAGATGCTGGTGTGGGGAGGCAGTGCCGACGACGGCCCCACGGCCGACGGCGCGTCCTGGGACCCGGCCACCGGCGCATGGTCGGCCCTGCCCGTGGCTCCCCTCGGCCCCCGTGTCCGGCACACCGCCGTCTGGACGGGCGCCGAGATGCTGGCCTGGGGCGGGGCGGGTGCGGGCCGGCGCCGCTTCGCCGACGGCGCCGCCTACGACCCTGCCCGTTCCGTGTGGCGGCGCCTCCCCGCGGTGCTGCTGGCCCCCCGCTTCGACCACGCCGCCACCTGGACGGGTACGGCCATGTTCGTCTGGGGCGGGCGCGCTCCCGGCGACCCACCGCTGAACGACGGAGCCGTCTTCCGGCTCGGACCTGCGCCCCGGTCGGCCAGGGCCGGCACCGGTGAGGGGTCAGGCGGCCAGGGCCTTCGGGCGCAGGCCGAGCAGGCGGCGGCGGGCGCCTGCAGGGAGGCACGACGGGTCGAGGCCACGCCCGCGGATGCACAGCGCTTTGTGGAGGGCTTCCTGCGGGTGCGAACCCTCGGTGCGGGCGCCGAGGAGTGCCTTTCTGTTCCCGCCCTGCAGATGTACCTGCCCGACGTGCTGGCCAGGCGCGACCCCGCGTCCAGGCCGCCGCCGCTCTGTCTCTACGAGTGCGGTCGCGCCGTGGTGGTCGCATTCCGCCGCGACAAGGGCTGGCTGAAGGGCAGCGCCGACGGCGCCTACATCGCCACGGTGAAGGTGGTCCTGGAGCAGCGGAACGGCTCGAATGACGTCACCGACTACGTGATCGAGGAGGTCCTGAGGCTGGGGCCGGGGAGGACGTGGTCGGGCCGCACCGCCCGCCTCGTCATCCAACAGGTCAAGACCTCTCTCGGCTGACAGCCCGGCCCTGCCACGCGGTGGCCGCGCCTGCATGGAGCTGTTCGGGTGCAGAAGACCGCGGCATATGCGGTCTTCTGCACTCGAAGGGCGAAGCCCGGAAGTCACACCCCTCTGGGTAGGTCGGCCGGGTCCCAGCCGAGGACATCCACGGCCATGCGCAGGGCGTAGCGGTCGGTCATGCCGCTCACGTGGTGGACGGCGGCGGCCACCTTGTCGGGCTCGTTCCCGGCGCCGTCGTCGATGGCCGCGGGATGGGCGACATACCACTCGGTGAGGTCGCGGAGGAGGGCAATGACCCGCTCGGCCTGGCCGACGGACTCCGGCCGCAGATAGATGCGTTCGAAGTTGAAGGCCCGGAAGGCGGCCAGAGCCTCCGCCTCGGCGGCCCGCATCCCGACCTGGCCGGTGGCCGAGATCGTGTCGAGCATGGCGGTGATGAAGGTGTTGAGCTGGGCCGAGCGGCGCAGCCCCACAACGTCGGCCACGGCGGTGGGAAGCTCGGCGGGGGCGACGATGCCGGCGCGCACCGCGTCCTCGAAGTCGTGGCAGACGTAGGCGATGCGGTCGGCCCAGGCCACGACCTCGCCCTCGGGAGTGGCCGGCGCCGGCCGGTTCCAGGAGTGGTTGCGCACGGCGTCGAGCGTCTCGCGGCACAGGTTGAGCGGGGCCAGCACCACGTCGGCGCCGTACACGGCGTGGTGGTAACCGCCGGGCAGGAAGGGCGAGAAGGCGTCCTCGGACGCATGGCCGGCGGGGCCGTGGCCGCAATCGTGGGCAGTGGCCGCCGCCGCCGTGAGGGCCACGTTGAGGCCGGCGGGGCGGGCGATGCCCACCGCCACCTGGGAGACCTCGATGGCGTGGGTGAGGCGGGTGCGGAGGTGGTCGTCGTCGGGGGCGATGAACACCTGGCACTTGCCGGCCAGGCGGCGGAAGGGCCGGGAGTGGTGGATGCGGTCGAGGTCGCGCTCGAAGCACGTGCGGTACGGGTCGGGCTCCTCGGCCGAAGCCCGGTTGCCCCCGCCCGAGGCCCGGGTGGCGCCCGGCGCCAGCAGCCGGTCCTCGGTCTCCTCACGAGCCTCCCGGTCCAGCAGGCCATGCCCGGTCGCTCCCACCCGCACCGCCTGGTGGGCCACGGCCGGCGCCGGCGCCAGCAGCGGGGCGGGGGTGGGGGCCATGCCCCCACGGTAGCCATTGGCTGTGACGCGCTTGGCCTAGGTGAGTCGGCAGGAAGTGGCGTCTTGTTGCATCGGCCCGGTGACGTCGTCGAATCGGCCGCTGTCCGGAGTCATTTCGACTGTTTGAGCGCCTCTGTGGCCAGTACAGGGCTGACTTTTTCGATGCATCTCATCACCAAGACTTTGTGCCCAGTCATCTAGGGCAGCTCCGGGTGCAGGATGGCGGCGTGCGGATCGCCTTCGTGGGCAAGGGGGGAGCGGGCAAGAGCATGATCGCCGGCACCCTGGCCCGGTTGCTCGCCCGCCGGGGGCGCAACGTGCTCGCTGTCGACCTGGACTCCAACCCCGGCCTGCAGTTCAGCCTGGGCATGGGCGGCGGCATGGAAGCCGGCCTTCCACCCGAGGCGGTGGAGGAGCACGAGGGCTCGGCCTACGGCTGGCGGCTGGCCAGCGACCTGACCCCCGCCGAGGTCGTCCACCGGTTCGCCGTGGCCGCGCCCGATGGCGTGCGGTACCTCAGCATCGGCAAGATCCACGAGCACGAGCACCGCCGGCCGCGGCGTTCGATCGTGGCCGTGCGCGGCGTCCTGCGGGGTTTCGAGGACCCGGGATGGGACGTTGTCGGCGACCTCGAGGCCGGCACCTCGACACCCTTCGAGCGCTACCACAGCTTCGCCGACCAGGTCCTGCTGGTCGTGAACCCGTCGCACAGCTCGGCGTTGGCCGCCCGTCGCATCCGGCCGCTGGTGGACGACCTCCCAGTGAGCGTCGTCGCCAACCGCTGGAACGGCACGCCCGACCACGACGGCTTCCCGGCCGCCGTGCGGGTACCGTTCGACCCGGCGGCGGCCGAGGCGGAGCGAGCCGGCCTCGCCCCGCTCGACCACTGCCCGGGCTCGCCTGCCATCACCGCCATTGACGAGCTGGTGGAGGCACTGCTGGTCACAGATACGGAGGGGAAGCCAGGATGAAGATCGCCGTCACCGGCAAGGGGGGCTCGGGCAAGACCACCGTGTCGGCCACGCTGGCCCGCCAGTTCAGTCGCCTGGGCCACCAGGTCGTGGCCGTGGACAGCGACCCCAACCCCAACCTCGGGCTGTCCCTCGGGCTGTCCCTGGACAGGGTCGAGGCCATGCAGCCGATCCTCAACGCCCTGCTGGCCGCCGGCTTCACCCACAACGACCCCAGGCCCGACCCCGATGACCTGCTGTCCCGGTACGGGGTCGATGCGCCCGACGGGGTGCGCCTGGTGGCCACGGGCCGGATCGAGCGCCCCACCTCGTCGTGCCTGTGCTGTGGCTCGCACCTCACCACCCGGGAGTACTTCTCCGCCCTTCCGGCCGAGGACCGGGTCGTCATCACCGACCTCGAGGCTGGCCTCAACGACCTGCTGTGGGCCGAGCCGGGCGACGGCGACGTAGTGATCGTGGTGACCGAGACGAGCGCCAAGTCGGTCGAGATCGGCCGGCGGGCCTGCCGCATCGCCGAGTCCATGGGCGTCAAGCGCATCGTCGCCGTGGCCAACAGGTGCGGGGAGGGCGACGACGGCAGGCGGGTGGCGGACGCCCTTGGCGTCGACGTCATCCGGGTGCCCGAGGACCCCGTCGTCGAAGGGGCCAGCCAGCAGCCGGCGGCGCCGCTGGATGTTGACCCGTCCTCGCCGGCCATGCTCGCCATCGCCGGCCTGGCCGAGCTTCTCCAGCCCATGTAGCCGCTAGAAAGAGGCGGTGCTCGGTGTCATCTCCTACGACCCCCTCGTCCACATCGAGCTGGGCCCGTTGTCGATCTCGCCCCACGGCATCGGCATCGCCGTCGGGTTCCTGATCGGTGCCCGCCTGCTGCTCCCGGCGGCCAGGGCCAAGGGGATCAGCGAGGACGACGTCTACGCCTGCCTCACCCGAGCCGCCATCGGCTCCATCATCGGCGCCCGCCTCGCCTACGTGGTGAACCACGCCGGCGACTTCGACTCGGTCGTCGAGGTCCTCGAGGTGTGGGAGGGCGGCATCTCGCTGCTGGGCGGGTTCTTCGGCGCCATCCTCCTGGCCATGCCGGCCATGAAGCAGCGGGGCATGTCGTTCTGGAAGACCATGGACGCCGCCGCGCCGGGCATGGCCCTCGGCGTCACCGTGGGGCGCATCGGGGACCTGGTGGTGGGCGACCACCTGGGCAAGGTCACCGACTTCTTCCTGGGCTACCGCTGCCCGCCGGCGTCGGTGGACACGGCGTCGCCGTGCGTGGCCGGGACCGTCGTCCACCAGACCGCGCTCTACGACCTGCTGCTCACCGCGGTGCTGCTGTTCGCCCTGCTGCGCCTGCGCCGCAAGCCGCACTTCGACGGCTTCCTCATCCTGGTGTTCGGCGCCTGGTACGGCACCCAGCGGATCATCGAGGACTTCCTGCGCGAGGACGTGCGCCACTTCGGGCTCACCGGCAGCCAGATGACGTCCATCGTCACCGTCACCGTGTGCCTGGCTTGGCTGGTGTTCGCGCGCCGCACGCCGCGGTGGGGCCGGTGGGACGAGGGCGCCACGAGCGTGGAGGCCACCTCGCAACCAAGCCCGGAGGACACCGGTGACGACGCGCGGGCGCCGGCGCCTACGATGGCCGCTCCCGGCGAGCACCACGTAGAGGAGTGATCGGTGGAAGTGCGCATCGGCATCACCCAGACGCCAAAGGAGCTCGAGCTCGAGCTCGACGCCGAGGCCGACGACGTGGTCAAGTTGGTCGACGAGGCGCTGGCCAACGACGCAGCCACCCTCTGGCTCACCGACCGCAAGGGCCGCCGTGTGGGCGTACCGGCGGGCAAGGTGGCCTACGTGGAGATCGGCACGGGCCACGAGGAGCGCCGGGTGGGCTTCGGCGCCCCGTAGCGCTCCAGCTCCGCCGCCCCGCCAGGGTGACCACCCTCCTCGACCGCAAGCTCCTCCTCGTCACCGGGAAGGGAGGCGTCGGCAAGACCAGCGTGGTGGCCGCCCTGGCCCTCTTGGCCTCTTCGTGGGGGAAGCGCACGCTCGCCTGCGAGGTGGACGCCAAGGGCAACCTGTCCTCGGTCCTGGAGACCGGCCCCACGGAGTTCAAGGAGCGGGAGGTCCACCCGAACCTCTTCGCCATGTCGATGGACACCGAGGAATCGCTCAAGGAGTACCTGGCGCTCAATCTGAAGTTGCCCCTCATGACCCGCCTCGGGCCCCTCGCGCCCCTCGCCCGCATGTTCGAGTTCGTGGCCACGGCCGCCCCCGGGGTCAAGGAGATCCTCACCGTCGGCAAGCTGGCCTACGAGGTCCGCAAGGGCCGCTACGACCTGGTCGTCGTCGACGCCCCCGCCACCGGCCACGTGGTGGGACAGCTGGCCGCGCCCCAGGCCATCAACGAGCTGGTCCGGGTGGGGCTCATCCGCGAGCAGACGGCTTGGATGCTCGACATCCTCTCCGACCCGGCCCAGACCGGCCTGGTGATCGTGACCACGCCCGAGGAGATGCCGGTCTCCGAGACGATCGAGCTCGCCGGGCGGCTCCGGTCCGAGACCATCGTCGACCTGGCCGCCGTGGTCGTGAACCGGGTGCTTCCCGAGCTGTTCGGTCGCGGCGAGGAGGAGGTCTTCGAGCGGCTGACCACGCCCGAGCATGCCGCTGCCCTCACCGCCGCCGCCGGCTCGGAGGTCGGGCCCATCCTCGACGCCGCCCGCCTGGCCGTCACCCTCCGCCGCACCCGTGCCGGACACCTCGAGCGGCTGCGCAACGGGGTGGGCGCAGAGGTGGCGATGCTGTACCTGCCGTACCTGTTCGTCCGCACCCACGGCCTGCGCGCCAGCCACCAGATGGCCGAGGCCCTCGCCGCCGAGCTCGGCTACTGATGCCGATGACTCGACCCGCGCCACGAGCCGGCTCGGTGGAGCAGTTGGTCGCGGCCAAGGAGATCGTGGTCACGTGCGGCTCGGGCGGTGTGGGCAAGACCACGACCGCCGCCGCGATTGCCGCCATGGCCGCCGTGCGCCAAGGCGGGACGGTGCTGGTGCTCACCATCGATCCGGCCCGCCGCCTGGCCGACGCGCTGGGCGTGGGGTCGCTGGGCAACGAGGCCCAGCGGGTGCCGGCCGGCGCCTTCAAGGTCGCGGGGGTGCCGAACCCCCGCGGTGAGCTGTGGGCGGCCATGCTCGACACCAAGCAGTCGTGGGACGACCTGGTCCTGCGCCATGCGCCGGACAAGCGCACGGCACAGCGCATCCTGGCCAACAAGCTGTACGAGAACATCACCGGGCGCTTCGTGCAGAGCCACGAGTACATCGCCATGGAACGTCTCTACGACCTGCACAACGAGGGTCGCTACGACCTCATCGTGGTGGACACGCCGCCCACCCGCAACGCCATCGACTTCCTCCGAGCGCCGGAGCGCATGGCCGAGTTCTTCTCCAGCCGGTTCCTCAGGGTGCTCACCGCCCCCTACCGCAGCCAGGTCATGAGCATTGCCTCGAAGCCGTTCTTCACCGTCGCCGACCGGATCCTGGGCTCCCAGTTCCTCCAAGACATCGCCCAGTTCTTCTCCCTCATGCAGACCATGGCGCCGGGCTTCGTGGAGCGGGCGAGGGCCGTCAGCCGCCTGCTGCGCGACAAGCGCACCACCTACGTCGTGGTGTCCACCCTCGAGGCCGCGCCCCTGCACGAGGCGGAGTTCTTCGTGGACGAGCTGACGAGCAAGGATTTCCACCTCGGTGCCGTGGTCCTCAACAAGGTGCTGCCGGAGTACCTGCGGGACGAGAAGGCGGCGGCGACGGCGAGCGACATGGTCGGGCAGGCCGACGCTCTGGCCGCCCGGATGCCCGACGAGCTCGGCGAGCCCGCCCAGCTGCGCCGGGTCCTGACCGAGGTGGCCGAGAGCTTCCTGCGCTTCCAGGTCGTGGCCCAGCGGGAGGCCGAGCAGCGATCGGAGCTCGCGGTGGCGTCGGAGGTGATCGCCACCGCGCCCTTCTTCGAGACCGACATCTACGACCTGGCCGGCCTCCTCCGCCTGGGCGACGAGGTGTGGGCCTGATGCTGGACTACCACCTGCACCTGTGGCCCCACGGCGAGCAGGCCGTCGCCCCCACCATCGAAGGGTTGGCCCAGTACTGCCAGAAGGCCGCCGGCGCCGGGGTCACCGAGATCGCCCTCACCGAGCACCTCTTCCGCTTCGCCCAGGCTGACGCGGTGCTGGCCGGCTTCTGGGACGACGACCCGAACCCGGCGTTGCGCCGGACGATGGCGGCCTACTGGGAGCAGCACGCCACCGCCGACCTCGACGTGTACGTGGAGGCGGTGTTGGCGGCCAAGACCGCGGGCCTGCCCGTGGTGCTCGGGCTCGAGGTCGATCACTACGCCGGGCGCATGGACAAGGTGGCGGCCCTGCTCGAGGGCTACCCCTTCGACGTGCTCCTCGGCTCGGTGCACTGGATCGGCGCCTGGGGCTTCGACGACTACGACGACCCGGTGGTGGCCGCCGAGTGGGACGCCCGGACCGTCGAGGAGGTGTGGGACGCCTACACCCGGGCGCTGGAGGAGCTGGCTGCCTCGGGGGTGTGCGACGTGCTCGCCCACCCCGACCTGTGCAAGGTCACCGGCCGCGTGCCCGCCGTCCCCCAGGAGTTCTACGACCGCATGGCCGAGGCCGCCGCGGCCAGTGGCATGGCCGCCGAGGTCTCCTCGGCCGGGTTGCGCAAGCCGGCGGGGGAGGCGTACCCCGCCCCGCCCCTGTTGCGGTGCTTCCACGACCGGCGCGTTCCCGTCACCACCGCCTCCGACGCCCACCGCCTGCCCGACGTGGCCGACCGCGCCGCGGATCTCCGCCGCCTCCTCGCCGCCGCCGGCTACCAAGCCCTCACCGCCTACCGCTCGAGGCGTCCCCACACGGTGCCCATGGCGCGGGCCCGGAAATGAGCACCGACGGCGCCGGGCGGGGTTTGGGCCCCCGCCTCGGCGAGGAGGCCGGGGTCGGGGCCCCGGCCGGGGCAGACAGCACCGACGGCGCCGGGCCATGAGCACAGAGCCGGCGCTGAGCGACGAGGCCCAGGCCCACCTCCAGCGCCTCATGGCGACCTGGGGCATGCTCGCCGACCTGTGCTTCGCCGACCTGCTGCTCTGCGTCCCCACCGACGCAGCCGGCACCCGGTTCATGGTCTACGGCCAGATGCGTCCCAGCACCAGCCAGACGCTGTACCTCGAGGACCTGGTGGGCTGGGAGATCGAAGCCGGCGAACGCCCCCTTGTGGCGCGGGCCTGGGCCCTGGGCGAGATCGTGGAGGGCGAGATCAAGGTGGGCGGCGACCGCGCCCGGGTGCAGTGCATCCCCGTGCGTTGGAAGGGCGAGCTCATCGCCGTCCTGACCCGGGAGGCGCCCCTCGTGGTCGGGGGCCGCCGTCCCGGTGAGCTGGAGCGGATCTACGTCGAGACCTTCGAACGCCTGGCCCGCATGATCGTGCGGGGCGAGTTCCCCCACGCCGTCGAGGACGCCCCCACCACCGAGTCCCCCCGGGTCGGGGACGGCGTGCTCTCGCTCGATGCGACCGGTCGCGTGGAGTACGCGTCACCCAACGCGGTCAACGCCTTGCACCGCATGGGCATCTACTCCAACGCCGTCGGCCTGCGTCTCGACGAGCTCGGCGTCGAGGAGACCGCCATCCAGAAGGCCTTCTTCCAGGCCGTCCCCGTCACCGAGGAGATCGAGCGCCACGGCGACGTGATCGTGCTCCTGCGCTGCATCCCTCTCCTCGAGGCCGGGGAGGTGAGCGGCGCCCTCGTGCTGCTACGCGACGTCACCGACCTCCGACGCCGGGACCGGCTGCTGGTGTCCAAGGACGCCACCATCCGTGAGGTCCATCACCGGGTCAAGAACAACCTCCAGACCATCTCCTCGCTCCTGCGCCTCCAGGGTCGGCGCCTTCCCCAGACCGAGGCGAGAACGGCGCTGGAGGAGGCCGGGCGGCGTATCCGCTCGATGGCCCTCGTGCACGAGATCCTGTCCCGGGACCCGAGCCAGCAGGTCCCCTTCAACGAGATCCTCGACCCGCTCGTGCGCATGGCCCAGGACGGCGTGCTGACCCCCGACCAGGCCATCGCCTTCTCCATCGAGGGAGACGCCGGCGAGCTGCCGGCCGAGCTGGCCACGCCCCTGGCCGTGGTGCTCACCGAGCTGCTCCAAAACGCCGTGGAGCATGCCTTTCCCGACGTCCACCAGCCCGCCGGCGGGGCGGTGGTGGACCTTCGCCTCCGCAACGACGGCACCGAGCTGGTCGTGCACGTCCAGGACAACGGACGGGGCCTGCCGCCCGGTTTCTCCGTCGAGGGCACCCAGTCGCTCGGCCTGTCGATCGTGCGAGGCCTCGTCATCGGGCAGCTCGGGGGATCGATGGCCCTGCACGCCGACGGCGGCACGCTCGTGGAGCTCCGCATCCCGGTGGCACCCCCGCAGTCGGTGTGACCCGAGGCCGCCGTGGATCAGAGGCCGCCGAGGTCAGAGGCCGCCGTGGATCAGAGGCCGGGGCGTCAGGCCGAGACGGGGCGGTGACGGGCCAGCCAGGCCTTGCGCACCTTGCGGCGTTCCTCTTCGGCGGTCCCACCCCACACGCCCGACTCCTGGTTGGTGGCCAGGGCGAACTCGAGGCAGGCCGACTGGGCCTGGCAGCGACGGCAAACGGCCTTCGCCGCTTCGATCTGATCGACGGCCAGGCCGGTGGTGCCCACTGGGAAGAACAGATCGGGCTCAGTGTCCCGGCACGCCGCAACGTCCCGCCAGTCCCCCGCATCCCAATCGATTGTCCGACTCCACATGAGGGCCACAGTGCCTCCTAGCTTCCCAGCTGACGCCGCTTGTGATTCCTTTCACAAACCCTATCACACGAAGAAGGGGTAGAAAAAGAAGCGGTGCCGCTACAGTAACCGCTCACTGACCGCTTGGCAATGGGCAACCCGGGAAAATCTGAACGTCCGATGTCACAGCCGTTGCCCGCCACCGCCATTCAACTCGGCACGAAGAGATCGAGACAGCCCGGCTCGTAGGACAACGTGAGGGTGGATGCCGTGCCGGCGAGGTCGCCGTCAGCCTGCCAGAGGAAGGGACGGTGACCCTCGACCGTGAGCGCCTCCAGGCCGGTGCGGAGGGCGACGTCGCGCATGTCGCGCAACGTGGCGCCCCCGGACAGCGACGAGGCCAGGACGGCACCCAGCGTCGCCAGATCGATGTTGGCGAAAGCGAGCAGGGACAGTGGAGAGTCGAGGGTGGCGGACGGATCCACGTCGAGCGGGCGAGGTCCCGCGAAGGTGTAGGGGTTGGTGTTGAGGCAGATGGCGAAGGCGGCGTCGACCGACTCGACCGGCTCGGCGGCCCCGCCGAAGCGGATGGTGAAGCGGGGGCCGGAACGGTCGTAGCGGCAGAGCCAGGTCGCCACCGCGCAATATGCGAACACGACCTGCCCGAGGGCCCGCTTCAGCGGCGCGTGCGCTTCGACCTGTTCCACCACGGCGGCGTCGAAGCCCATGCCCGCGTGGAACAGGAAATGACGCCCGTTGGCGAGGCCGAGACCTATGCGTCTCCGGGCCCCGCCGGCCATGGCCGCACGCAACCGCTCAGCCGCGGGGGCGGGCCGACGACCCATCCCGATGGTCCGGGCGAAGACGTTGGTGGAACCGCCGGGTAGCACCCCGAGGGCAGTGGCGCTGCCGGCCAGCCCGTTGGCTGCTTCGTTCAGCGTGCCGTCGCCGCCGAACACGACGACCGCATCGACGCCGTCCGCCGCCGCCTGCTTGGCCAGCTCGACGGCATGGCCGCGCGACCCCGTCTCCGTCACGGCGAGGGCGTGGTCCTCGCCCAGCGAGGCCTCCACGGCCAACCGATGTCGTGCGGTGACCGCAGAGGCCGTCGGGTTGACGACCAGCAGCACCCGCACGGCGGCTCAGTCTTCTTCGGCGGCGGCGCGCAACTTGGTGAGGCTCCGGGCCAGCAGGCGCGACACGTGCATCTGGCTGATCCCGAGACGCGAGGCGATCTCGGACTGGGTCAAGCCCTCGAAGAACCGGAGGTGGAGAATGTTCTGCTCCCGGTGGGGCAGGCGGGCGATCAGCGGAGTGAGCGCCATGCGATGCTCGGCATCGGCCATCAGCGGGTCGACCTCCCCGAGATGGGCACCGAGGCTGTCGCCGTCCTCATCACCAGGGCTGGGCGCGTCCAGCGAGGAGAAGCGGTAGGCCTGGCCGGCTTCGAGGGCTTCGAGAACCTCTTCCTCCGATACCTGCGCCTCCGTGGCGAGCTCGGGGATGGTGGGGGAGCGGCCGAGCTCCTGGCTCAGGTTGCTCACGACCTTCCCCAGGCGCAGGTACAGCTCCTGCATCCGCCGAGGTGCCCGCACCGCCCAGCCCTTGTCGCGGAAGTGACGCTTCAGCTCCCCCACGATGGTGTGGGTGGCGTAGGTGGAGAACTCCACGCCCCGCTCGGGCTCGAAGCGGTCGACGGCCTTGAGCAGCCCCACCGACGCAACCTGGACGAGGTCGTCAAGGGGCTCCCCGCGGTTGCTGAAGCGCCGGGCCAGGTACTCGGCCAGGCCCAGGTGGGCCTCGATCAGCTCCCCCCGCAAGGTGGTGTCCCGACCGAGGGCGAACTCGGCGAACTTGCGACGAAGGTCTTCTCGCTGCTCGGCGTCGAAGCTCATGGGTTCCCGGTGGTGCCCCGGCGCTTGAGGAGGCGGAAACACGACTTGCCCTCGTCATTGCGGTACACCGCATAGTCGTCGAGCAGGGCGGACAGGATCTGCTGGGAGAACGCGGCCAGGGCCAGCTCAGTGGCGCTCTCGGAGTGATGGCCGTTGCCGCCGCCGTCGGTGAAGCTGCCCACGCCCTCCACCTCGAGGGCGCCAGGGACCATGGCGTAGCGCAGCTCGACGACGCCGTCCCGGCCGCGAGTGCCGATCAGGATGAAACAGAGCTCGTCGATGGCCAGGCGCAGGTCCTCGACCTCGTCAAAGGTGAAACCGAGCCTGCTGGCCAGGCCCGACGCCGTGACCCGGGCCAGGCGGAGGAACTCCGGCGTGGCGGGGACGGCCAAGCGAACCTCGTCCTGACTCGGCATCACCCGAAGCTATCCGACGCACTCACGGCGTGCGCGGGCGCGCCATGAGCGAGTATCGGGGGATGGACGTGGTGGTGTGCGTGGGATCGGGTGGCGAGGACGGCGCCGGCGCCGGCGCCGGGATCGCCGCCGGCGTGGCGGTGGCGCGCCGCCTGGTGGACGAGTCGGGCGGCGGCCAGGTGGTGGCCGTCGGTTGGGGCAACGGGACGGGGCGTGTCCCCGTGAGCGCGGCGCTTGCCCTCGGCGCTGACCGCGCCATCGTCGGCGATGTCGGCAGCCGTGCGGGTGACGGCGGCTTCGCCCAAGCCGAGGCCTTGGCCGCCGTCATCCGCCGGGTGTCGCCGGGCCTCGTGATCGCCGCCGCTGACACTCCGGTCCACGAGGTCGGGCAGCTGCTGCGCCTGCCGTGCGTCACCGACGTGCTGGAGGTGGCGGTGCTCGATGCGGGGGTGCGAGCCCGTGCCGGCCGGGGCGCCGGCGTCGCCGAGGTGGCCTGCGCGTTGCCGGCGCTGGTCACGCTGGCTCCGGCGGCCGGGGCCGCCATCGCCGGCTCGCGGCGTGCGACCTTCGCCGACCTCCTGGCGGCGCGGGCCAAGCCGGTGGAGCGGCTCGGGCCCGGCGATCTCGGATCGAACGGGACCGGGCGGCTTGATTCCTTTGCGGCGCCACCGCCGCCGGCGGCGCCGGCGACGGCGAAGGCGAACGATCGGCCGGCGATGACCGCCGGTGGTGGGGACGAGGCCCACCGCGCCATCATCGGCATGCTGGAGCGCTCGGGCGTGATGGCGTCGGCGCCGGCGGGCCACCTCGCCCCCGCGCCGGCGCTCGAGCACGCCGCGGTCGTGGTGGCCGGCGGCCGCGGGCTGGGCGATAGCCGTGGCTTCGCCATGGTCGAGGAGCTGGCCGGGCTGCTGGGCGGCGCGCCGGCGGCCAGCGGCGGCGCCGTGGCCAGCGGGTGGGCGCCCCGGAGCTGGCTCGTCGGCCAGACCGCCCACGCCGTTCGTCCCCACCTGTACCTGGCCTTCGGGATCTCGGGCGCCAGCCAGCACCTCGTCGGGCTCGCGGCCGCCGGCAAGGTCGTCGCCGTCAACGAGGACGCTGCCTCTCCGATCTTCGCCGTCGCCGACCTCGCCGTGGTGGCCGACGCCCGCCAGGTCCTGGCCCGCGTCCTCGAGGCCGTGTCCTCCCGGCCTTTGTCGGCAAAGACCGTCGAATAGCGACGGTTCTTGCCGACGAATCGGGTCTCCCGCCGGCGCAGCGGCCTTCAGACCAGGGGCCAGGGGTAGGCGCGGCGGGACGGCCCGGGGTTCGGGAAGACGCCCACGCGGGCGATCGTCGCCGCCCGCCGGGCCAGCGCCGTCACCTCGCCCGGCTGCAGAAGGTCGCTCAGGCCCTCCACGCCGGCGACGCCGACCCGGGCCACGTCGGCCAGGAGGTGGGCAGGGACGGGCTGGCCGGCGAAGTCCCAGATCACCGTGCGCAGGTGCGGCTCGGCGTGGAAGGCCAGCCCGTTGTCGATGGCCCAGATGCCGCCGTCCTCACCGAGCAGGCAGTGGCCCGCCTTGCGGTCGGCGTTGTTGGCCAGCAGGTCGAAGGTGGCGATGGCCTTGAGGGCGTCGTGGTGCTCGGGGTGCTCGAGCAGGGTGAAGTAGTGCTCCGAGAAGTCGGCGGCCACGAAGCGCTGCAGGGAACCGGGGCCGAGGGGCGCATCCTGGCGGACGAGGGTCTCGGGCACGATGCCCCAGCCGAGGGCCTCGGAGAGCAGGTAGGCGGCCGCCTCCCGGACGTAGAGACCGCGCGGGAAGTCCCACAGGGGCTGTTCGCCACGCCCCGGCTTGTACACCGCCGGCATCGAGGAACCTTCGTGGGTCACCTCGACCAGGAACGTGGCGTTGGAGCTCCACGGCATGCGCCCCTTCAGCTCGACCGCGCCACAGGCCAGCTGGGTCAGAGCACTGGCGGCCGGTGCCCGTTCGTGCGGGGGCAGTCGTGTCCTCTCGGATCGAGCGGGTAGCCGCAGAGCGGGCAGGGCGGCCGGCCGGCCGTCACCAGTTGCGCCCCCCGCAGGGCCAGCGCCGCCATCTGCTCGCGGGTCAACCCGATGCGGGCTTCGGCGGCGTCGCCCTGCTGGCCTTCGGGCACGGCCTCCTCGACGAGGAGGAGGAGGCGGTCCAGGTCGTCGTCCCACGACGACCCCAGGCTGCCGACGATCCACTCGGGTTCGATGGGCGTCTCCAGCTCCAGGTCCTCGGGCAGGCGGCCCGGCTCGGGCAGGTCCTCGAGCAGCTGGCCGAGATGGGCGGCGAGGGCCGCGACCTGGGCCTTCTCCACCTTCAGGGTCACCAATTGGTTGGCGTGGCGGGCCTGGAGGACGAACACCCGCTGACCCGGCTCGCCCACCGCGCCCACCGTGAGCTTGTCCACGTCGAGCAGCTCGTAGGACCGGCTCATGGCGTCAGCTCACCTTCAGCTCGGTCAGGTCGCTCGTCGAGTTCACCGTCAGGAGGTAGGGGCCGGCGTCCGCGTAGCCGATGGCCGTGACCGAGCAGGGCGAGATCACGATGCGCTGGAAGAGGTCGAGGTGGGTGCCGGCGGCGTCGGCCACCGCCATCTTGATCGGGTCTGCGTGGGACACCAGGACGACAGTCTGGCCCGGATGGCGGGCTCGCAGCTTGCCGAGCGTGGTGGCGATGCGGGTCTGCATCTCCCGGAACGACTCCCCGCCGGGGAACCGGAAGCCGCTCGGGTGACGCTGCACGCCACGCCACTCCGGCAGCTTGTTGAGCGCCTTGAGCTCGGCGCCCGTCCAGTCGCCGAAGTCGCACTCGAGCAGGCCCTTGTCCGTCCTCACCTTGAGCTGCAGGCGCCGGCCGATGGGAGACGCCGTCTCCCGGGTGCGTTCCAGCGGCGAGCTGTAGATGGCGTCGACCTTCTTCAGCACCGCCAGCCGCTCGGCCACGGCCTCGGCCTGGGCTCTGCCCTCCTCGGCCAGGTGGAGCCCCGGAGCTCGCCCCGGCAGCACCTTGCCGGTGGTGGGGGTGCGGCCGTGGCGGACGAACAGGGCCAGCGTGGGCGGCGGCGGCTTGGGGCGGCGAGGCACGACCGGCCAACGTACCTTGTGCCCTGTGGCCGTCCCCGCCGCCGCCGGCTCCCGCTCCGGCTCCGCCCCCGCCGTCCCCGCCGACCCCGCCCCCCGGCTGCCCGCCATCACCGAGGCGG
>PJQG01000068.1:0-10366 GCA_002861595.1 Actinomycetota bacterium | reverse complement strand
GAGCTCGTGGCCGTCGACAAGCGAGCGTCCTTCGCCGAGGAGGACTATTGGGGCCGGCCCGTGCCCGGGTTCGGCGACCCGGCCGCCACCCTGCTGGTGGTGGGGCTGGCGCCGGCCGCCCACGGCGGCAACCGCACCGGGCGGGTGTTCACCGGGGACCGCTCGGGCGACTGGGTGTTCCGGGCCCTGCACCGCGCCGGCTACGCCAACCAGCCCACCAGCGTGCATGCCGGCGACGGGTTGGCCCTCACCGGCGCCTACGTCGCCGCCGCCGTGCGCTGCGCCCCTCCGGCCAACAGGCCCACCCCCGCCGAGCGCGACGCCTGCGTTCCCTACCTGGCCGGCGAGATGGCGGTGCTCGAATCGGTGCGGGTCGTCGTCGTGCTGGGCCAGTTCGCCTATGACGCCGTGGCCCGCATGGTTGGCCTGCGGCCCCGGCCCCGCTTCGGCCACCTGGTGGAGGCGCCCCTGCCCGACGGCCGACTGCTCCTGTGCTCGTACCACCCCAGCCAGCAGAACACCTTCACCGGCACGCTCACGGAGGAGATGTTCGACGCCGTGTTCGCCCGGGCCAGGGTTGTCTCCTCCCGTCGGGCGTGATGAGGTGTGGTGATGCGCACCACCAGCCGCGCCCTCGCCGTCGAACGCCTGAAGGCCACGGCGCTGGACCTGGTGTCGCTCGTGGGCCCCGTCGACCCCGCTCGCCTGAACCGGGAGCCGGCTCGGGAGGAGTGGAGCGCAGCGGTGGTCGTCGCCCACCTGGCCGACACCGAGGCTGTCTACGGCGAGCGCGTGCGCAGGATGCTCACCGAGGATCGCCCCCGGCTGGAGGCGTTCGACGAGAAGGTCTGGGCCCGGCGCTTCGCCCCGCTCGAGCCGGGAGCCAGGGAGACGCTCCAGCGCTGGCGGTCCCAACGTGAGGCCAACACCCGCATCTTCGAGTCGCTGTCGGCCGACGAGTGGGAGCTGGTGGGAGTGCACAGCCGGCGGGGCCGGCTCACCGTGGCCGCCATCGCCGACGAGCTGGTCGCCCACGACCGCGACCACCTCGACCAGATCCGCCGGGCCCTCGCCGGCTAGCGCCGACGCCGCGGTTCCAGAACGAGCTAGCTAGGGGGCCGCCACCGGAGTGGGCGCCGGCGCCGGCACCTTGGGCTTCTTCGGCGGGACGCCGACTTCGGGGCCGCTGGTGGCGGTGGAGGGCCAGCGTCGGCGGCTCACGATGGACAGCTTCCGCAGCAGCTCGATGGCGCCCGGGTCGTCGTCGCCGGGGCGGCCCTCGATGGTGCCGTCCTGGAGCATCTTGACGATGATCTCCCGCCCGATGTCGGTGCGCACGATGGTGAGGGTCCAGTCGTTGAAGGCGCCGATGCCGCCGGTGGAGATGTCGGCGTGCTCGGCCGCGAAGTCCGGGCACAGCTTGCAGCCCTCACGGGTCCAGGCGTGGCACTCCTTGAGCGGCACCTCGTGGTAGTCGCCGTTGCGCATCCAGATCTGGAAGACGCCCTTGATGTTCATCTTCACCATGTCCTGCTTCTTGAGGCCGTACTTGGCCTCGAACAGCTCCTCGAAGATGGCGTCGTCGAAGGTCTTGGAGCACAGCAGGCCGATGTTGAGCACGAAGCGCCGAGCCGGCTTGCCCGCCTTGCGCACGGTGAGGGCCGGAGGGACGGAGGACTGGCAGCTCATGCCGACCAGGGCCAGCTTCTCGGCGCCTCCGGCCACGGCGTCGGCGTAGGCCATGGTGTTGGCCGAGTAGGTGTAGCGGCTGCCGGCGGCGGCGAGCACCTCCTCGCGGGTACGGGCCACGCCGGGGACGGCCTTCCAGCTCGAGCCGTCGCCCTCCAAGTAGGAGACGAGGGCGGCGTCGATGTAGCCGTGCTCCATCGCCCACAGCAGGATGGCCGACACCAGCCCGCCGTCCTGTCCCTTCTGGTGGACCTCGCGGTTGGTGGCACGGGCAAGGATGATGTCCTTGGAGACGCCTGCCATCTCCTCGGGGGCGCGGGTGCGGCCGAACAGATGGTTGTCGAGCTCCGGCTCCCAGGAGCGGAACCGGGGGCAGGCCCGGGTGCACGACGTGCAACCCCGCTCGCCGTGGGCGCAGTCGGCCGGGCCCAGCTCCTCCTCGAGGTGGAAGGGGCGGTAGACACCGTCGGTGTCCTTGTAGCCGAGCACGTCATGAGGGCAGGCGACCACGCAGCCCGCGCAGCCCGTGCACAGGCCGCTGGTCACGACCTCGGCAAAAAGCTCCTTCCATTGCGCCGTCCAGCGTTCAGCCATCGAGAAAATCCTAGAGGGGGCCCGGCCGCTACTTTCGAAAGGGCCGTGCCCGAGCTCCCCGAGGTCGAGTCCTACCGCGCCCTCGCCGAGCGGGCGTTGCGCCGGCCCATCGTGCAGGTCGATGCGCCCGACGCCTGGTTCCTCAAGGACGGGCTCGACGCTCCCACGGTCGAGGCTGCGCTGACCGGGCGGTACTTCGTGGCCGCCCGCCGGACGGGCAAGCTCCTGCTGCTCCACACTGCCGGCGGCGGGCCGGTGCTCGGGTTGCGCTTCGGCATGACCGGTCGGCTCGTGGTGGACGGGCGGGCCGGGGTCGACCGGCTCCTCTACAGCAGCGACCGCGACGTGGCCGCCTGGGACCGCTTCGCCGTGAGCTTCGCCGACGGCGGCCGTCTGTTGGTGCGCGACCCCCGCCGGCTCGGAGGTGTGCTGCTCGACCCCGACCAGTCCGGCTTGGGCCCCGATGCCCTCACCGTCACGCCGGCGGGACTGCGATCGGCGCTGGCCGGGAGCACCGCGCCGCTCAAGGCCCGCCTGATGGACCAGTCCCGGCTGGCCGGCGTAGGCAACCTGCTGGCCGACGAGACGCTGTGGCGGGCCGGCCTCGACCCCCGACGCCCCGCCGGCTCCCTCAGCCCCGCGGAGCTGCGCCGCCTCCACCGCCACCTGCGGGCGACGGTCACCCAGCTCGTGGCCCGCGGCGGCTCCCACACCGGTGATCTCCGCCCGGCCCGCACCGCCGGCGGCGCCTGCCCCAAGGACGGCGCTCCACTGACCCGCGGCACCGTCGGCGGCCGCACCACCTGGTGGTGCCCCACCCACCAGCGCTGATCCCGCCCCTCCGTCTGTTGCGAGTACATAGCGGGCCGTTTCCGCCCGCTATGTACTCGCAACGGGAGGGGGCTCAGCGACGGAGGAGCTCGATGGCCTGGTCGAGCGTCGAGACGGCCACCACCTCCAGCTTCCTGCCTGCCGCCTCCCTGGCCTGTTGCAGCTCGTCGGGGGGCACCAGGAACAAGCTGGCGCCGGCCTGCTGCGCGGCACGGACCTTCTGGGGCACGCCGCCCACCGGTCCCACCGTGCCGGTGGCGTCGATGGTGCCGGTGCCGGCGATCTTCCTGCCCCGGCTGAGGTCGCCGTCGTCGGCCAGCTCGTAGACGGTGAGGGCGATCATGAAGCCGGCCGACGGGCCGCCGATCTGGCCCTGGTCCACCTTCACCTCGAACGGCAGGGTGATGTCGAAGCCCTCGGTGGCCACGGAGACTCCCAGGGCGGGCCGCTCCAGCTGGGCGACCTTGCGCAGCGTCACGTCCACCTCCCGCTCGGTGCCGTCCCGCTGGACCGAGAGGCGCACCACGTCGCCCTCCTCGGCGCGCCCGGTGACGGCGATGAGGTCGGAGGCCAGGGCGATGGGCCGGCCGGCCACCGCCGCGATGACGTCGCCGGCGCGCAGCTTGCCGTCGGCGGGGCTCCCCGGCACCACGGCGGTGACACGAGCGCCCTTGCCCGAGAACCGCACGTCCCTCCCCGCCGCCCGCAGCCCGACGGCGGCCGCCACCCGCGCGCTCTCGCTGAACACTTGGCGCTGGGCCCTGATGTACTGGTCCTCGTCGACGCCCTCGGGGATCACCTGCTGGCGGGGCAGCACGGCCTGGTCGTCGTCGAGCCAGGCGCTGAGCGCCTCGACCGGCGTCGGTTGCGACACCGCCACGGTGAGGAAGAACAGCTGCCCGGACACCTCGTCCTCGGCCTCGCCCTCGAAGCTCACCCGCGTGGCCACCGGCTCGGCAGAGCCGGGGCTGATCACGACCAAGGGGAGGGGGACGAGTACCGCGGCGCCGAGGACGACCACGGACGCAACGACGACGAGCGAGCGGAAGCGCATGTGGCCGCGTGCGCCTCTAGCTGGCCCGGGCCGGCAGCTCGAACAGCCGGTCGATGACCTGGCCCAGGCCCGTGCCCCTCATCGCTGCGCCCGTGGACGACGTGGCGGCACCCGGGCATGTTACGGGTGTCGTTTCGGGGAACGTAAGCAGCTCGACGGAACGGACGCCGCCCCGCCGGCGTTGCACCCGGCACGTCCACAGGCAGGAAGGAAGAGGACCGATGCTGTTCAGCCGCCACAAGACCCAGTTGGTCACCGAGGAACACGCCCTGCAGGGCCGACAGGAGGCCATGGCCGTCCCCGAACGCCACGCGGTGAAGGGAACGCCGCTGCGGCCGCCGTTCCCCCAGGGCACCGAGCAGGCCGTGTTCGGGATGGGCTGCTTCTGGGGCGCGGAGCGCAAGTTCTGGGAGGCGCCGGGCGTCTTCACCACCGCGGTCGGCTACGCCGGTGGGTTCACGCCCAATCCCACCTACGAGGAGACCTGCAGCGGTCGCACCGGCCACACCGAGGCGGTGCTGGTGGTGTTCGACCCGGAGAAGATCAGCTACGAGGAGCTGCTGCGGATCTTCTGGGAGAGCCACGATCCCACCCAGGGCATGCGCCAGGGCAACGACGTGGGCACCCAGTACCGCTCCGCCATCTACGCCTTCTCACCGGCACAGCTCGAGGCGGCCGAGGCGTCTCGGGCCGCGTACCAGCAGGTGCTGACTGCGGCAGGCTACGGAGAGATCACGACCGACATCCGGGAGGCGCCGGCCTTCTACTACGCCGAGGGCTACCACCAGCAGTACCTGGCCAAGAACCCGGGTGGCTACTGTGGGATCGGCGGGACGGGCGTGAGCTGCCCGGTGGGCCTCACCGCCTCGGAGGGCTGAGCGACCCGCACCGGCTCGGCCTTCAGCCCGCCACCGCGGGCAGCCGCGGAAACATTCCTCGAAAAGTTGATCGGATTACTCGGGAATCGGGTAGGGTGAGGGCGTGCACCTCGGTGGCAGCCGATGACCCGGACGATCGACGTAGAGGTGGGGCCGGGGGCGATCAGCCCCGCCGCCCTGGCCGACATCGAGAAGTTCGAGACCATGCTGGCCCTCTACGAGAAGGGCGAGCTCGACGAGGACCGTTTCCGCATCTTCCGCCTCGGCAACGGCGTGTACGGCCAGCGCCAGGGCGGGCGCAACCAGATGGTGCGGATCAAGGTCCCGTACGGGTCGCTGCGGCCCGAGCAGCTGGAGATGCTCGGCTACGTCGCCGAGAAGTACTCCCGGGGCTGGGGCCACATCACCACCCGTCAGAACATCCAGGTCCACTTCGTGCAGCTCGAGCGCGTCCCCGAGCTGCTGCGCGACCTGGCGAGTGTCGGCCTCACCACCCGGGAGGCGTGCGGGGACACGGTGCGCAACATCGTGGGCTGCCACCTGGCCGGCGCCTGCCCCTTCGAGGTCCTCGACATCAGCCCCTGGGCCGAGGCCGCCTTCCGCCACTTCCTGCGCAACCCCTACGCCCAGCGCCTGCCCCGCAAGTTCAAGATCAACTTCTCGGGCTGCGCCACCGACTGCGGGCAGGCCATGTTCAACGACATCGGCGTCATCGCCGTCACCCGCCCCCGGGCCGACGGCAGCGTGGAGCCCGGCTTCCGCGTCTTCTTCGCCGGCGGCCTCGGCGCCAACCCCCATCCGGCCCAGGCCCTCGAGGACTTCACCTCCCGTGAGGACCTGCTCCCCACCCTCGACGCCCTCCTGCGCACCTTCGACCACTACGGCAACCGGGACAACAAGCTGCGGGCCCGAATGAAGTGGCTGGTCGACACCATGGGCGTGGAGGAAGTCCGCACCCGGGCGCTCAAGGAGCGCAACCTGCTGCTGGCCGCGGCCAACTGGCCCGGCGGCATCCCCGGCTACGTGCAGGAGCACGGCGACGCCCCGGCGGGGATGGCCACCGGCGCCACACCGACGCCCACGGGCTGGGGCACCAACGTGGTGTTCCGTGCCCCCACCACCGACCGCTACGGGCGCTGGAACGACGCCAACGTGGTGCGGGGCGTGGCCAAGGGCACGGTGTCGGCCTACGCCTACGCCCGGCTGGGCGACATCACCGGAGACCAGTTCCGCGGCGTGGCCGCCATCCAGCGCGAGCTCGACCTGGAGGTGCGGGTCACCAACCGCCAGAACTTCGTGTTCCGCGGCCTCACCGAGGACCAGCTCCCGCTGCTGCACGAGCGCCTCTCGGCCCTGGGCATGGCCGAGCCCGGCGCCGAGCTGGCCCGCGACGTGGTCAGCTGCCCCGGCGCCGATACCTGCAACCTGGCCGTCACCCAGTCCCGGGGCCTGGCCGACGAGATCGGGCGCGCCCTCGAGGAAGCCGGCCTGGCCGACGTGGGCGGCGTGCGCATCAACATCTCCGGCTGCACCAACTCCTGCGGCCAGCACCACGTGGCCGACATCGGCTTCCTGGGCTTGGAGCGCAGGGCCCACAAGCGCCCGGCTCCCGGCTACCAGATGCTGCTGGGCGGCTACCTGGGCCAGGCCCAGGTGGAGTTCGGCCAGAAGGCGGCCAAGCTGCCGGCCAAGGCCGCCGGCGCCGCCACCGTGCGGGTGGTGGGCCGCTATTCGTCCGAGCGCAACCCCGGCGAGAGCTTCACCCAGTGGCTGGCCCGCTCCGGCGGGGCCGGCGTCGTGGGCGCCGAGCTGGCCGACCTCGACGTGTTCCCCACGCCCGAGGAGAACCCGGACTTCTACGTCGACTTCGACGAGACCGGCCCCTACGTGAGCGAGGTCGGGGCGGGGGAGTGCGCCGGATCGTGAGCACCTCGATCGTCATGCCCGATCTCGGCGAGCTGGCCCGGGTGTCAGCCGGCCTGGAGGTGTCCTCGACCGGTGCTGCCGTGGCCTGGGCCCACGAGCGCTTCGGCGACGGCCTGGTGCTGGCCTCCTCGTTCCAGGACAGCGTGCTCGTCGACATCGCCGCCAAGGCGGCGCCGGGCGTCGAGGTCGTCTTCCTCGACACTCAGTACCACTTCGCCGAGACGCTCTGGTACGTCGAGCAGGTGCGCCGGCGCTACGACCTCAACCTGCGGGTGATGCGCCCCGAGGTCGAGCCCGACGACCTGTGGAAGCGCGACCTCGAGGGCTGCTGCGCAGCCCGCAAGGTCGAGCCCCTGAGCCGGGCCCTGGAGGGCAAGGCGGCGTGGATCACCGGCCTGCGCCGGGTCGACGCACCGACCCGGGCCAAGGCGCCCGTCGTCTCCTGGGACGCCGCCCGCGGCCTGGTGAAGATCAACCCGCTGGCGGCCTGGACCGACGAGGACATGGCCGGCTACGCCGCCGACCACGGCCTGCTGGAGCACCCGCTGGCGTCGCAAGGGTACCCCTCCATCGGGTGCTGGCCCTGCACCCGCGCCGTCGCTCCCGGAGAGGACCCCCGGGCCGGCCGCTGGTCGGGGTCGGGCAAGGTCGAGTGCGGGCTCCACGTCTGACCGCGACCTCTACGGGTTGACGAAGAGGGCCTTGAACTGCAGGCCCAGCCAGGGCCGGCGGCCCCACGCCACCATGGCGCCCTTGGCGATCGGGCCCCACTGGCTGACCCGGCCGTAGCCGACGAGCAGGAACGCCACCGGGTCGACGGAGAGGTGGCAGTCGACCGTGCCGCCCGGCGCTCCGGGCTCCACCGTGGCCGCACCGTCAGCGACCCGAACGGAGAACTGCGGCCCACCGCGGACCCGGACGTCGTAGGTGACCCGCTTTCCCCTGGCGGCGACGGGGTCGAGGGCGAGGGGCAGCATGGGCGGGACGGCGCCGGCCACCAGGCGGGCCTCGGCCCGCTCGATCGGCCATGTCGGTCGACGGTGGCGGCAACGTCGTAGCCGTGGACGAGTTGCTCGCCGAGCAGCAGGCAGGTGCCGGCGTCGAGTGGGAGCGACGCGGCGGGGCCGTACCAGGGCGTGGGGACCACCTGGGCGGCGGGCAGGGCGGCGGTGGCCGACAGGAACTGACTGGCCGCCTCGGCCAGCAGTTCGGCCAATGCCTTCGGGTCCCGCTCGGGCTCCATCTGGAGGCTGGCGTTGGTGAACGCCGGCAGCCGCTCGGAGAAGGCCTCGACCTCCGGGATGTAGGGCTCGAGCTCCTCGAGGGTGCCCTGCGAGGCGTCGGTGTACCCCCGCAGGGCGACGACCAGGTGGGCGGCCACCTCGGCCGCGGTCCAGTCCGATCCGGTGACGCGGGCGACACCGTCGGGCAGCGAGCCGATCAGCTCGACCGTGCGGGTGGTGACCGCGGCCAGCGCCCGGCGGGCCGCGGCGTGGTCGATCAGGACCACGTCGGGTGCAACGGGAAGACGGTGCGGCGGACCTCTTCGACCACTTCGGCGACGGCCTCCGCCTCGCCGGCGGCGACGGGCAGGGCCGGCTCCGACAGGGTTCCCGGGACCGCCCCTCCCGCCTCGGCGCCCGCCCGTTCCACCCACGGCGCCGGCAGGTCGTCGGCGAGCTGCACGCCGGCCATCTCGGCAAAGTAGATCGTCCAGGCCCGGGGGACCACCGCCGCCCACTGGTAGCCGCCGCCCCCGGTGGCGATCCAGCGGCCGCCCGCCGCCCGGTGAGCCAGGTCGTGCAGCACGGACGCCGTACGGCGGTAGGCCGCCGTGGTGAGGGCGAGGTTGGCCAGCGGGTCGCGGTGGTGGGTGTCGCAGCCGAGCTGGGTGACCAGCACGTCCGGCCGCCACGCCTCCACCAGGGGCGGCACCACCGCCGTGAAGGCGGCCAGCCACCCCTCGTCGCCGACGCCGGGGGGCAGGGGGATGTTGACGTTGGTGCCGCGGGCGTCGCCCTCGCCCAGCTCGTCCACGAACCCCGTGCCCGGGAACAGCGTGCGCCCGGACTGGTGGATGGAGATGGTGAGCACGCGGGGGTCTGCGGAGAAGATGGAGGCGGGGCCGTCGCCGTGGTGGACGTCGACGTCCACGTAGGCGACGCGCTCCACGCCCTGTTCGAGCAGCCAGGCGATGGCGATGGCGGGGTCGTCGTACACGCAGAAGCCGCTGGCCCGGTCGGGCATGGCGTGGTGGAGCCCTCCGGCGGGGTTGAAGGCGTGCTGGGCCCGGCCCGAGAGCACCGCCTCGGCTGCCGCCAGCGAGGCGCCGGCCACCCGGGCCGAGGCCTCGTGCATGTGGGCGAACACCGGGTTGTCGCCGGGGCCGAAGCCGAACCGGCCCCAGGGGCCCTGCTCGCCGTGCCCGGCCCGGGTGACGGCGTCCACGTAGGGCTCGGTGTGGACCAGCAGCAGCTCCTCGACGGTGGCGTCGCGGGCCGCCGACTCCACCACCCGCCGGCCGTCGACCAACCCGTAGTCGTGGATGAGCTGGCGGGTGAGGATCACCCGGGCGGGGCGCAGGGGGTGCTGGGCGCCATGGTCGTACCAGGGGGCGTCGTGGCCGTACCAGACCAGTTCCACCCGTTCGCTCACGGCACTGTTTCTACCGGTTCGACGCCGAGCTCGTCCGGGGTCTGCCGACTATTGGAGAGCTTCGTATGCCGGCGCCCAGGTGGCCGGCGCCGCCCCGGCCGTCGCTGTCGCCCGAAAGCTCTACCCCGGGGTGGCCGAGGTGGCTCTCGACGTCGTGGTGCCCCACCCGCCGGCCGGCACCAGCGCACCGGTCGGGAACGGGGCGGACGGGCGAACGGAGGCGTCGGGGTCGGAGGAGCCACCGCCGCCGATGCGGGCCACGGCCAGCCCGAGCAGGAAGACCCACATGCCGGCCACCAGGGCAACGCCCAGGTAGGCGGCCAGCGCCGGCCACGACGGCCCGTCCTTGGCCTCCCGCAGCAGGATGTCGGTGTTGCGGCTGAAGGCCACCCGCCGCTCGGGAAGGGCGGGCACGGCGGCGGCGCCGATCTCCGGGTCGGCCGGCAGGTAGATGGGCGCGGCCATCACCTCGTCGCCCCGCTGCAGGCCCACCAACGACTTCCACCGTCCGCTCACCGGGACGGGCCGGGAGGAGACGTAGCGGCCGGGACCGACCTCACGCAGCTCGGCGCTGACCCGCCCCCCTCCCTGCCACGAGACGATCCCGAAGAGGGTGGCGCGGTCGGCGGCGTCGGGCGGGTCCAGCGCGACGCTGACCACGGCCTCGTCGCCGGCCCGCTCCAGGCTGATGACGGCATCGACGGGCCCGACGTTGCGGGGCAGCGGGTAGGCCAGCGCC
>PJQG01000062.1:3478-10109 GCA_002861595.1 Actinomycetota bacterium | reverse complement strand
CGCCGCTTTCCTCACCAAGTTCGCTCGGGGCCCCCAAAGCTGTACCGGAAAGCGGCGCCCCCGCGCCGCTTTCCTCACCACGTTGGTCAGGGGCCGTCCTTCTTGAAGCGGTCGCGGAGACGCTGGCGGGTCTCGCCCAGCACGCTCGGGAACCCGTGCTCGCGCACGGTCCTGGTCACGTCCTTCCACCCGGCCCGGCCCATCTTGCGCAGGTTGGCCTCGAACACCAGAGCGGAGCCGAGCATCAACAGGAACCCGAAGAAGCCGAGGACGCGGTTGGAGGCGAACGACGCCAGCAGCACGACGAGCCCGCCCACGAAGCCGAGGGCCGCCCACTTGCAGTTGCGGCCGGCGTGGCGGTACAGCGTCGTCTCCGACACCCCCTTGGCGAACGCAGGGTCGTGCTCGTAGAAGCTGCGCTCGATCTCGTGGAGGATGCGCTGCTCGTCTTCCGATAGAGGCAACTTCGAGGCCCTTCTGCCGCTGGATCCCGACGCCCCATCTTCGCGCACACCCGGCGAGGTCAACAACGCGATCGCCGGTCACGGGTCCGGCAGGGGCCGCTCGTCCCGGTCGACGCCCTGGCGGACGATGGTCTGGCCGAAGCGCCGGCGCAGCTCGTCCACGGCCCGCCACGCCTCGTCCCACGCCGGCGACCATCGAGCCCCACCCGTGCCTCCCCCTTCGAGGGCATCATCGAGGCTGAGCTGACGGGCGGCGCCGGCGGACAGCATGGAGACGCTGATGCCGAGCAGGCGCACGCCCGGCGTGGGGTCGACGTCGTCGAGCAGGCTCCGGGCGACGGTGGCCACCTCGAGGGCGGTGTCGATCGGCCCGGGCAGGGTCTGTGAGCGGGTGATGGTGACGAAGTCGGAGAAGCGCACCTTCACCGTCACCGTCCGGCCGGCCAGGCCGCCGAGGCGGAGGCGGGCGGCCACCGCGTCGGCCAGGCGCACCGCCTCCCGCCGGAGCTCGGCTCCCTCCGCCAGGTCGATCGGGTACGTCTGCTCGTGGCCCACCGACTTGGCTTCCCGGTCGGGCTCGACCCCTCGCCGGTCCCGTCCCCACGACAGCTCGTGGAGATGGGCACCGAGGGAGGTGCCGAGGGCGGCGACGAGCGTGGTGCGAGGGACAGCAGCAAGGTCGCCCACCGTCACCACGCCCAGGCGGCGGAGACGCTGCTCGGTGGCGGGACCGACGCCCCACAGGGCGCCGACGGGATGCTGGTGCAGGAAGGCCAGCTCCTCGCCCGCCTCCACCACGAACACGCCGGGCCCCGGCTCCAGCCTCCCCGCCGTCACCCGCGGCTTGGCCTGCCTCGAGGCCAGCTTGGCCACGAGCTTGGAGGTGCCGACGCCAACTGCACACTCGAGCTCGAGCTCGTCGGCGATGCTCCGGCGGATGGCGACGGCGATCTCCGATGCCGGCCCGAACAGCCGCCGAGCGCCGGCCACGTCGAGGAAGGCCTCGTCCAGGCCGATGCCCTCCACCAGGGGCGTGTAGTCGCCGAGAACGGCGTGGAGGCGCCGGCTGTAAGCGGCATAGCGGCCGGGATGGGGGGCCACGAACACCGCCTCGGGGCACAGCCGGCGGGCCTCGGCGGAGGGCATGGCCGAGTGGATGCCGAAGACCCGTGCCTCGTACGTGCACGAGGCCACCACCCCGCGGTAGCCGGCAGCGCCCACGATGACCGGGCGCCCCGCCAGCGAGGGGTCGTGGAGGACCTCGACCGAGGCGTAGAACGAGTCCATGTCCACGTGCAGGATGGACGGCTCCGTCTCTGGCCGGCGCACCACCAGTCGATTGTCGCAGGAATGGTCGCGCGTGCCAGTGCAATTCGTTGGTGGCGCTGACCAGGCTGCGCACGACGACAGGATGGCCACATTGGGCCTCGATCACCGGCGTGGCGGCGTCACCATCGGTGCAGCTGCTGAAGATCATGGCCGGGTCGCACAGAACGCGAACCGTGAAAGGACGGCGACAGTTTTTCTTGCCTTGCGTGATGTGCGCCGGGTCGAAACAGCTGTCCCTACGATGCACGCGTGCCCGTCCCCGCGCCGCACGGCGACGACCGACCCCTCTCGGCCCTCCCGTCGCGGCGGGCGCGGGTCCTGGCCTTTGCCGCCATCCTGGTGGCCGGCCTATGCGGGGCGCTCATCGGGTCGTCGTTCGTGACCCTGCAGTGCGAGCGGGGTTGCGACACCGCCAGCGGGGTGGGTGCCATCGTCGGCGGGCTCTTCGGAGCCGGCGGCGTCGCCGTCGTCGCCGTGCTCGTCCTGCGGGCCATGGGCGAGTGGAGCCGCACGCGGGAGAGCGGCCTCGATGGCGGCGACACCGCCGGCGACCCGGGCGGCTCCGGTGCGGAGTCGGTCAGCCCGTGAGGCGGAGTAGGCGGAAGCCCTCGGCGTAGGGCACTCCGGCGGCCCGGCCCGCGTCCTCGGCGCGCTGGCGCACGACCTGGCGGAGCCACTCGCCGGTCTCGGCCAGCTGGCTCTCGTGGCACAGCAGGGCCTCGGCCTTGACCTCGACGAAGTCGGAGATGTCGACCAGGGCGTCGGGCTCCAGCGTTCCGGAGAGGTAGACCGCGTCCACCTGGTGGGGTGGGCCCTGCTCGGGGAAGTAGTGCGGGCTGGCGGCGGCCGGCAGCACGGCGTCGAGCATGGCCCAGCCCACCTCCCGGTGGTCGCGATGGTTGAAGTACCGGGCGCCGAAGAAGACCGCCGTCGGGTCGGGGCAGGCCACGACCTGAGGCCGCAGGCGGCGAATGAGGCCGACGAGCTCGCTCCGGAAGCTCCGGTCGTTGTCGATCTCGCCGTCGGGGTGCCCCAGCAGGTGGTGCCCGGCGAGGCCGAGGGCCCGGGTGGCGGCGGCGGCCTCGCCGGCCCGGCGGCGGGACAGCTCGGCGGGGTCGGTGGTGGGGTCCGACGACCCTTTGTCGCCGGAGGTGCAGATGACCACGTGGACCTCGGCCCCCTCCGCCGCCCAGCGCGCCATCGTGCCGCCGCAGGACACGTCGGCGTCGTCGGGATGGGCGTACACGGCCAGCGCGCGCGCCGGCGACTCGTCGACCAGCACCACCGCGTCGGGCATCGCCCGCCCGACTCTACGGCGCCGTCGCCAACGCCTTGACCGCCCGCTCCACGCCGGCGTCGTCGACGTCGTGATGGGTGACGAGGCGCAGCACGTCGGGGGCGATGGTGGCGGCAAGGACGCCTTCGGAGCGAAGGTGGTCGACCACCGCAGCCGGGCCGTCGTGGTGCCAGGTCACGATGTTGGTGCGGGCCCGACCGGGGTCGCCCGTGTCCGGCCATCGCTCGGCCACGGCCTCGGCCAGGCGCCGGGCTCGTGCGTGGTCCTCGGCCAGACGCTCCACCATCGTCTCGAGGGCGACCAGGCCGGCGGCGGCGATCACGCCGGCCTGGCGCATGGCGCCGCCCATGCGCTGGCGTTCCACGCGGGCCTCGGCGATGACCTCGACCGGTCCGCCGAGCAGCGAGCCGACCGGGGCGCACAGCCCCTTGGACAGACAGCACATCACCGTGGTCGCCTCGGCGCAGTAGTCGGCTGCCGGCGTCGCCGTGGCGACCTCGGCATTGAACAGCCGGGCGCCATCCATGTGCACGGGCAGGCGCCGGGCCGCCCGGCGCACCGCCCGCAGGTCGTCGAGCTCCCACGGCGCGCCGCCGGCCGCCATGTGCGTGTTCTCCACGCACACCAGACCGGGCCGGGTTTCGTCGTCCCCTGCGATCTCGGCGGCCTCGATGGCCCACGCCACGTATGCAGGGCGGACCACCCCGTCGTGGTCGGGCACGCCGTGGAACTGGGCGACGTGACCGCCGCCGGCTCCCTGCTCGTAGAGCACCACGTGCTGGCGGGCGCCGGTGATCACCGTGGTGCCGGGTTCGGTGAGCACCCGCAGGGCGAGCTGGTTGCCCATGACGCCGCTGGGCACGAACAGCGCCGCCTCCATGCCGACCCGCTCGGCGAAGGCGTCCTGCAGGGCGTTCACGGTGGGGTCCTCGCCGTACAAGTCGTCGCCCACCTCGGCGCCGGCCATGGCCCGGCGCATCGCCGGGGTGGGCCGGGTGACGGTGTCGGAGCGCAGGTCCACGAGGCCATCGCTCACGACCACAGGGTAAACCGGCGCCCCGCCGGCGAGGTTCGGCGGAGCTCACCACGGGGCCTCGGACGTGCTCGAGGGCCAGCTTCCGGCGCTTCGACGGCAGGAACCCGCGCTGTGCATGGCTCCTTGCCGCCAAAGGTCGCGGTCGGAACCGGGCGGCGACCAGGGTGGGTCTCAACGGGGCCGTCCCCGGCGCCGTTCCCTGACAGAAGGGCGTCCTGTTCGTTCTCGACCGACGTGACAGATGACGGAGCCGAGGAACAGTAGACAACTCCGGGTGCCCGACCTCCCCGACCTGCCCGAGCTTTCTGCCCTCGCCGACCTGGCCACCGAGGCGGCCCACGCCGCGGGCGCCCTGCTGCTCGACGGCACGTCGCGTCTTCGCACCGTCGTCGAGACCAAGACCACGACCACCGACATGGTCACCGAGATGGACCGGACCAGCGAGGCCCTCATCGCCGAGCTCATCCTCGGGGCCCGGCCCGGCGACGCCTTCCTGGGAGAGGAGGGCACGGTGGGGAGCGGGACCACGGGCGTGCGCTGGGTGGTCGACCCGCTCGACGGCACCACCAACTACCTGTACGGCTTCCCGTCGTGGGCGGTCTCCATCGGCGCCGAGATCGACGGCGAGGGGGCCGTGGGCGTGGTGTTCGACCCCTTCCACGCCGAGACGTTCCGAGCCGTACGGGGTGCCGGTGCGTCCTGCAACGGCGCGCTGCTGCGGGTCGAAGGTCCCCCCGAGCTGGCCTCGGCCCTGGTCGCCACCGGCTTCGGCTACGACCCGGCCATGCGGGCCCGGCAGGCCCAGGTCCTGGCCCGGCTCCTGCCGTCGGTGCGCGACGTGCGCCGGGCCGGTGCCGCCTCGGTGGACCTGTGCTGGATGGCCCGGGGGCGGGTGGACGTCTACTACGAGCGCGGCCTGCAGCACTGGGACCGGGCCGCGGGCGCGCTGGTGGCGACCGAGGCCGGCGCCGCCGTGGAGACGCTGCCGGACGGCACCATCGTCGCCGCCCCGCCCCAGCTGATCGGCCCCTTCCTCGAGCTGTTCCGCGAAGCGGGCGGCGGGCTGGCCGAGGACGGCGGGTCGTAGCTCAGCCGAAGAAGGGGACGACCACGTGGCCGAAGAAGTCGGGGTCCACGGTCTTGAGCTCCCCCACCGCCTCGGCCAGCGGCACCCGGACGATGTCGCCGGCCTGCAGCGCCACCATGTGGCCGAAGGCGCCTTCGTGGACGGCCTCGATGGCGGCGATGCCGAAGCGGGTGGCCAGCACGCGGTCGAAGGCGGTGGGCGTGCCCCCCCGCTGGATGTGGCCGAGGATGGTGACGCGGGTTTCGAAGCCTGTGCGCTTCTCGATCTCGGCCGCCACCAGGTTCCCCACGCCGCCCAGGCGCACGTGGCCGAACTGGTCGAGCTCGCCGGTCTGCAGAGCCAGCGTCCCCTCCTTCGGAGCTGCCCCCTCGGCGACCACCACGATGGTGGCGTAGCGGCCGAAGTCGTGGCGGCGCTTGATGCGCTCGGCGATGTCGGCGATGTCGAAGGGCTCCTCGGGGATGAGGATCTCGGCCGCTCCGCCGGCGATGCCCGCGTAGGTGGCGATCCAGCCGGCGTGGCGGCCCATGACCTCGCACACCATCACCCGGTCGTGGGATTCGGCGGTGGTGTGGAGGCGGTCGATGGCGTCCACGCAGATCTGCACGGCGGTGTGGAACCCGAAGGTGAGCTCGGTGGCCGACAGGTCGTTGTCGATGGTCTTGGGCACACCGACGACGGGCACCGCCTCGTCCCACAACTTGTTGGCCACCCCCAGGGTGTCCTCGCCGCCGATGGCCACCAGGGCGTCGACGCCGAGGGAGGCGAGGTTGTCCTTGACCGCCTCCACGCCGCCCTCGATCCGGTAGGGATTGGTCCGGGAGGAGCCGAGGATGGTGCCGCCTCGGGGCAGGATGCCGCGGCAACGCTCCACGTCGAGGGGTAGCGTCGTTCCCTCGATGACGCCGCGCCAGCCGTCGGTGAACCCGACGAGCTCGTCGCCGAACTGCCGCTCCCCCTTGCGTACCAACGCCCGGATGACGGCGTTCAGCCCGGGGCAGTCCCCTCCGCCGGTCAGCACCCCTACGCGCATGGCATCCACCTCTCGGCTGCAAGGAACCTCTCAAGCCGCCCCCGGCCCCGCCGAGGAACCTTACTGATGAGGAGCCGGTGGAGAACTACGTGCGCCCTCCGCCCACCGCTGAGGCGCGCCGTGGCTTCCCTGGCCGCCACCGTGACCCTCGCCGGCGTTGCTCCGGCGGCGGCGATGGGCTCCACCGGCGCCCCCGAGGACGCCCGCGAGCGGCGCAGCGCCCTCCTCGTACAGGCGGCGGAGCTCACCGACCGGCTGGAGGACGCGCAGGCCGGCGTGGTGGCGGCCCAGCTCCGCCAGGCCCGGGCCGCCGGCACCCTCGCCCAGCTCCGCAACCGCATGCGGGCCAGGGCGGTCAGCGCCTACGTGAATGGCACAGGGGCGA
>PJQG01000062.1:3283-3398 GCA_002861595.1 Actinomycetota bacterium | reverse complement strand
GCGGCGGCGACCGAGGCCGGCGCCCAGCAGCGACGGGCCGAGGCCGTGCGGGGTGACCTCCGCCAGGCCAACGCCCAGCTCGCCGCCATCCAGGCCGAGCTGGACGCCGTGATCG
>PJQG01000062.1:0-3240 GCA_002861595.1 Actinomycetota bacterium | reverse complement strand
CGAGGCCCGGCGGGCGGCGCTGGAGCGCCGGGCCGCGGCGCTGGCCGGGCTTCCTCCGGGAGGTGCCGCCTCCCCCGGGGGCTACGCGCCCAGCCCGCTGGATCCCAACGCCCTCGTGGCCCGCCACAAGGTGGCGACGCAGCGCCAGCTGGCCCTGATGCGCAGGATCTCGTTCGGGCCCCTGGCGCCGGGCGCCCCGCTCCCCAACGGGCTCCGGCCCACAGGTGGGCGAGTGGAGGGCCTGGCCTCGTGGTACGGGCCGGGGTTCAACGGCCGACCCACCGCCAGCGGCGCCATCTACGACCAGGAGGCCTGGACGGTCGCCAGCAAGGAGCTGCCACTCGGGACCTGGCTGGTGGTGAGCCGGGGCGACCGGCGCGTCCTGCTGCTGGTCAACGACCGCGGGCCCTACGTCGAGGGGCGGGTGCTCGACCTCAGCGCCGCGGCAGCCAGGGCGCTGGGCGCCGGCGGCGTCTTCCCGGTCTCGGCCGAGGTGGTGACGGCCGGCTAGGCACGGCCGCTACGTCAGCGGGGGGCGGGGAGCGGCTTGGCGCTTCGGTTCGGTGGACTTGGTGAGCAGCCCCACCTCGCGCTCGAAGTCACCGATGTCCTCGAAGCCCTTGTACACGCTGGCGAAGCGCAGGTAGGCCACGTCGTCGAGCAGGCGGAGGCGGTCGAGCACGGCCAGGCCGATCCGCTGGCTGGTGAGCTCGGGGGTGCCGGGCTCGAGTCGCAGCGCGTCCTCCACCTCGGCGGCCAGGGACTGCAGCTGCTCGGTGACCACCGGTCGGTTCTTGGTCGCAGCCCGCAGCCCGGCGACGATCTTGGCCCGGTCGAACGGCTCCCGGAGCCCTGAGCGCTTGACCACGACCAGCGACACCTCTTCGATGCGCTCGAACGTGGTGAAACGCCGCCCGCAGGTCAGGCACTCCCGTCGCCGGCGGATGGCGGCCCCGTCGTCGGCCGTCCGCGAGTCGACCACCTTGTCATCGAGGGTCGAGCACGACGGGCACCGCACACGGCCAGGCTACGCCCGTCTACGGCAGGGGGATGCGTTGACCCGCCCGCAGAGGCCGCCCGCCGGTCTGACGGCCGAGGTGGTCGACCAGGGGCCGGACATCGCCCTTCGGCCGCAGCCTCCGGGCCACCGACCACAACGTGTCGCCGGGCTGGACCACGTAGGAGGTGGAGGCGACGGGCACGACGGGGGTGGGCGGTGCCGACCCCGACGTGGTGAGGGAGCTGCCGGGGGCGGCCCCGCCCAGCACCCCGCTGGCCACGAGCCAGGCGGCCACGAGCAGCGCGGTTAGCAGGGTGGCGCCCGGCGTGTGGCGACGGTGCTGCAGGGATTGCCGATCGACGCTGCTCATTGGTCGCCTCCGTTGGACCCATATCACGCCACCAGCGTGCCCGATGGGTGTGACAGCCAAACATACGTTCGATACGTTTGGACGTCAAGCCCACCCGAACGGATGTTTGCACACTGCGCCGGCAACCGCTAGTGTGAACGCACGTTCGAGGAAAGGGGCGAGATGCCGGGTACCACAGAGCAGCGGGGCCAGAGCGAGGTGCTCACGGGAAAGCGCCGGGAGATCCTCGACTTCATCGCCAGCGAGCTGCGCCAGCGGGGCTACCCGCCCTCGGTTCGCGAGATCGGCGAGGCGGTGGGCCTCGCCTCGTCGTCCACGGTCCATGCCCACCTCGGCACCCTCCAGCGCCAAGGCTTCCTGCGGCGCGACCCCACCAAGCCCCGGGCCATCGAGGTTCGCTACGACCCCGCGTCGGGCGCGGCCATCGAGCGCCGGCCCGCCCAACACGTCCCGCTCGTCGGCGACGTGGCTGCCGGCACCAACGTGCTGGCCCAGGAGAACGTGGAGGAGCTTCTCCCCCTCCCAGCCGATTTCACGGGCGAGGGCCCCTTGTTCATGCTGCGGGTGCGGGGCGACTCGATGGTCGACGCCGGCATCCTCGAGGGCGACTACGTCGTGGTCCGCCAGCAGCCCGAGGCCCGCAAGGGCGAGATCGTCGTGGCCGGCATCCCTGGCGAGGAGGCCACGGTGAAGACCTACACCCGCAAGGGGGCCAAGGTCGTGCTCGTCCCCGCGAACGCCCGGTTGTCGCCCATCGAGCTCGATCCCGTCGATGTGACGATCTACGGCAAGGTCGTGACCGTCATGCGTCGGCTCCGCTGAGACGCCCCGAGCGCGAAACGGCGCCAGAAAGAGGATAATGGCGGCTATGCGCTCCCGATCTCGGCTCCTCCTGGTGGCCGTGGCCGCCCTCTCGCTCGTCGCTGCCCCCGATCCGGCCAACGCGGTCACCGACCCCCGTCTTTCCGAACAGTGGGGGCTGCCCGCCATCGGCGCCCCGACCGCCTGGTCCGTGGGAATTGGCAACGGCGTCACCATCGCCGTTGTGGACACGGGTGCCGACTTCGGGCACGAGGACCTCGCGCCCAAGCTGTTGCCGGGCCGGAACTTCGTCGACCCGGCCAAGTCCGCCCAGGACGACCAGGGCCACGGCAGCCACGTCTCAGGCATCGCCGCCGCCGCCACGGGCAACGGCGTCGGCATTGCCGGCACCGCCCCGGGCGCTCGCATCCTTCCCGTCAAGGTGCTCGACGCCAGCGGCCGCGGGTCGGTCGACGACATCTCGGAGGGCATCCGCTGGGCCGCGGCCAACGGCGCCCAGGTGATCAACTTGTCCCTCGGCCCCAACGCCGTCCTCGCCACCCTGTTGGGATCCGGTCTGGAGGACGCGGTGAACGACGCCTGGAGCAGGGGTTCGGTGGTCGTCATCGCCGCCGGCAACGACTTCCTCTTCAGCTCGTCGTACTCCCGCGTGAACGCCATCGTCGTCACCGCCACCACCCGTGACGACCGCCAGGCCGGCTACGCCAGCAACGTGGGGGCAGCCAAGTGGGGCCTCGCCGCGCCGGGCGGGGCCGGGGGGGACAACAAGGCCGACAACATCCTGTCCTCCTTTTGGGAGGCGGGAAGGCCCAACGCCTACCAGTACCTGGCCGGCACGTCCATGGCGACGCCGCACGTAGCGGGCGCCGCCGCCGTGCTCCGCGGCCTCGGCCTCACTCCCCAGCAGACCGTCGACCGCCTGCTGGCCACGGCCAAGGACCTGGGCCCCTCCGGGCGGGACAGCACCTATGGCGCCGGCCGCCTCGACCTGGCCGCGGCGGTGAGCGGCCTCGCCTCCCCCGCCCTCCCGACCACGACCGTGCCTGCC